>NZ_CP099401.1:0-300000 GCF_024721175.1 Rhizobium sp. Pop5
ATGCCGACCAAGGCCGCGATTGTTGAGAAAACCAAGAGGGCGGGTCAGGTCTCGATCGACGAGACGATTGCGCAGGACTCGACAATGCTCAGCAGCCAGTTGCAAGTGCTGTTCGAGCGGCTGTTTTCACCTGACGCCCGCAAGTCGCTGCGGCGGTTCAGCAGCACCGAGGCTGCCAAGCTGCTCGGCGTCACCGACAGCTATGTTCGCCACCTCGCCGCCCAGGTGGAAACCATTAATCCTGAGAAGACGGCCACCGGTCGCCGGGTGTTCTCGCTCGAAGAAATCCATGCGATGCGCCAGTACCTCGGACGCACCAAACCGTCCTATCTGCCGATGCGCCGGCCGGGCGATCATCTGCAGGTGATCGCCGTCACCAATTTCAAGGGCGGCTCCGGCAAGACGACGACATCAATCCACCTGGCGCAGTTTCTGGCGCTGCGTGGCTACCGGGTGCTCGCCGTCGACCTCGATCCGCAGGCATCGATGTCGGCCATGCTCGGATATCAGCCCGAATTCGACGTCGGTGAAAACGAGACGCTCTATGGCGCTATCAAATATGACGAGACGCGCCGGGATGTTGCCGACATCGTCCGCCAGACCTATTTCCCCGGCCTCGATCTCATCCCTGGCAATCTCGAACTGCACGAGTTCGAACATGATACCCCGAAGGCGCTGGCCGACACCAACCGAGACGACAAGGACATGTTCTTCATGCGGGTCGGCAATGCGCTGCACTCGCTGGAACAGAGTTATGATGTCGTTATCATCGATTGCCCCCCTACCCTCGGCTTCCTGACGCTGTCCGCGCTCTGCGCCGCGACCGCCGTCCTCATCACCGTCCATCCGCAGATGCTCGACGTGGCGTCGATGAACCAGTTCCTGACGATGACCTCCGACCTTCTGGCCGTGGTCAAGCAGGCGGGCGGCAATCTCGACTATGACTGGATGCGCTATCTGATCACTCGCTACGAGGCCAATGACGGTCCGCAGGCGCAGATCGTCGCTTTTCTGCGCAGTCTGTTTGGCGAGCGCGTGTTGACCTCGATGATGGTCAAGTCGACTGCGGTCTCGGATGCCGGTCTGTCAAAGCAGACGATCTACGAGGCAGGGCGCGAGACGATGCATCGCCAGACCTATGACCGCGGCGTCAAATCCGTCGACAGCGTCAATGCCGAGGTCGAGCAACTCATCCGCAGTGCATGGAGCAGGACATGAGCCCAAAAGGTCGCGATATCCTGAAGAGCATGGTCGGCTCGGTGGAACCGGCACGACCGGAGGCGCCCAGCGCGCCGCCGGCGCATCGGCCGTCGGGAGCGGTCAAGGCGATGAATCTGTCGCTTGGACGGCTGGGTGAGGAGGCCGCCGCCGCCAAGGCGTTGCGCGAATCCCTCGCCTCCGGCGATAAAGTGCTGGAGATCGATCCGGCCGCTGTCGAAATGTCCTTTATCCGCGACCGCATTCCGGTCGACCACGATGCTGAATTCGAGAGATTGAAACAGTCGATCCAGGAAAGCGGGCAGCAGGTTCCGATCCTGGTGCGGCCGGATCCCGTGAAGGCCGGGCAGTACCAGGCCGCCTATGGCCACAGGCGCCTGCGCGCAGCCGCGGAGATCGGGGTTCCCGTCAAGGCCGTCGTCCGCAAGCTGACGGATGAGGAGCTGATCCTAGCGCAGGGTCAGGAAAATGGTCCCCGCGTCGATCTCAGCTTTATCGAACGGGCGCTGTTTGCACGGCGCATGGATGAACACGGCTTCAGCCGCGACATGATTGCCAAGGCGCTTGCAACAGACAAGCCCGAAACGTCAAGGCTCCTGCAGGTGGCACTGACGATCGATCCGGAGATTATTCTTGCCATCGGGCCGGCTCCCAAGGTCGGGCGTCCGCGCTGGTTGGCCTTTGCCGAGAAATTCAGGGAGCCCGGTGGACAGAAAAAGGCGCAGGCTGCAATCCGTGCCGGTGGATTCGAAGCGCTGGAGACCAACGGCCGCTTCGACGTTATCTGGAAGACGCTGGAGGAGAAGAACGTTTCGGAGCGGACCGAGCAAACGCTTCGGACCCAGGGCGGCGCGGAGCTTGCTTCGGTATCCCGCTCCGGCAAAACCTTTCGCATCACCGTCAAATCGGCGGCGTTTTCGGAATTCCTGGCTCGGCGGTTGGCAGGCCTCGCCGTCGAGTTCGAAGAGGAAAATGAGGGAAAATGAGGCAGTTAGACCGATTGTCAGCTGACAATTGGGATAGGAGATAACGCGCAAAAGAAAAAAGCCCCCGAACGTCACCGTCACGGAAGCTTTCCTCGTAGTCTTGAACACCTCCGAGAATCGCACTTCCGAGAATCGCTGTCAAGAGTTTTTGGCGCCGTTTTGGCGAGCGGATTTCTTTTGCCTCGTTGAGGTGGAAGATATGGAAACCGGAAGTATAACGACGCCGTTCGGGCGGCGGTCGATGACGCTTGGCATGCTTGCAAGCCAGGTCGCGGCAGGTGAGATCAGCCCCGATCAGTCGGTCGACAAATGGAAATTGTTTCGCGCTTTGTGCGAAGCAAAGCCGCTGCTCGGCATCACCGATCGTGCGCTTGCCGTGCTCAATGCACTCTTGAGCTTTTATCCGAAGAACGAGCTGGCCGAGCAAAACGGCTTGATCGTATTCCCGTCGAATATCCAGCTTTCATTGAGAACGCATGGCATGGCCGAACAGACTGTCCGGCGGCATCTCGCGGCACTCGTCGAGACGGGCCTGCTGCTGCGCAAGGATAGTCCCAACGGCAAACGTTATGTCCGCAGGGACAGGGCAGGGGAGGTCGACGAGGCCTTTGGCTTCTCGCTGGCGCCGCTACTAGCCCGTGCCGAGGAGATCGAACGGCTCGCTGCCGAGGTCATGGCCGAGCGACTGCACGTCCAGCGTCTGCGCGAACGCATCACCCTTTGCCGCCGCGATATCGCAAAGCTGATCGAGGCTGCCGTCGATGAAGAGGTTCAAGGGGATTGGCAGGGCCTATATCAGGAATTTCGGGATCTGATCGACGGCTTGCCGCGGTCGCCGACGACGACACAGCTCGAACAGCTGCTGGACGAGTTGACGGCCCTCAGGGCAGATATCCTCAACCGATTGGAAATTCGGATTAAATCAACAAAACAGCGCGGCAATGCCTATCATTCCGAGCGTCACATACAGAATTCAAACCCCGAATCCACTTCTGAACTTGAACCAAGCTTCGAAACGAAGCAGGGCGCAGCGGCGGAGCAAGATAACGGGCGAGGGGCCGTGGCGATGGAAGGGAAGAAGCACGAAGCTGCGAGTACGACCAGGCCGGAAGAACGGCAACATGGACGGCCGGGCGGTCGTGATGATGCTGGCGGGCTGAAATCCTTCCCGCTTGGTTTGGTTCTGCAGGCCTGCCCGGAAATTCTGGCCTACGGGCCGGCTGGCACGATCCGCAACTGGCGCGAGCTGATGACTGCAGCCGTCACGGTTCGATCGATGCTGGGCGTCAGTCCGTCAGCCTATGAGGAGGCCGCAAATGTGATGGGTGCGGAAAATGCTGCGACCGTGATGGCTTGCATCCTTGAGCGCGGCGGCCACATCAGTTCGGCCGGCGGTTATCTTCGCGACCTGACGCGGCGAAGCGAAAAGGGAGAATTTGCAATCGGACCGATGCTGATGGCGCTCCTGCGGGCAAATGCGCCGGCCGGCCAAAAGGTGGGATAGGTTTTCGGCTGCTGCCGGCAAATTCTTTCGAAACGGGGAGGGGCGATGTGCGGAATTTCAGCGGATGAGCCTTCGCTCCAGGAAAGCCTGCATGTCGCGGCGCCCGTCCACCACACAATAGACGATAACGTCGGTGCCCATGATACGATAGATCATACGCCAGGGTTTGTGATGCAGTTCCCGATATTCGGAGATGCCGATGCCGGCCAGTTCCTTTGGAATGTTTCCGCGGCCGGGGAACTCTTCGAGGTCGGTACAGGCGTTTTCGATTTCCGTCAAAATGCGTTCCGCCGTCTCCGTTCCGTCACGACCGGCGATGAAGCGATAGAGATCCTCGACGTCGCGCTCCGCGTCTTCTGCGAAAAGAACACGATAAGGCATCAGGACTGGCTGTCGGCCAGACGCTTGCGAATGCGCGAGAAGGATTCCGCAGCAGGGCGCGTTTTGCCTTCCTCGACCTGCCGATTGGTGAGCGCCAGCACCTTCAGGAGCGCCAGCGTCTCCTGTGTTTCTTCATATTGGCCGACATCCTGAAGGATCGCTTTCGCTTCGCCATGAAGGGTAATGACGACGGGCTGCGGGTTGTCTTTCAGCGTCCGGATGATTTCGGGCGCATGCGCCTTGAGATAGCTGATCGGCTTGACCTGTTCTGACAGCTTCATGGGAGTACTCCATTTCGACCAGAATATAGATCATTAAATGGTCGATTGGAAGAGCGGCCGGCCGTTCCCGACATGCGATTCGGGGCATTCATGCCCGCCTGCCTTTTCCCTCAAGGGCTTCGAAAGGGAATGTCATTTCTTATAATAAACTTTGGAACCACCACGCACGATGCTTTGCTTGGTGGGCCCTTGCGATCAGTAAATTATCTACGATTGCCCTATCTCAGAACCGTTCAAATTGGGCGATCGGTCACGCTGGCGACTATCCGGCGTCAACGGGATAGTGCCTGCGGAATTGGGATAGTTGATGCGCTATCCATGGTATTGATTGCACTGTAGTTATGGCGTTGTGTTGTCTTGCAATGCGGTCGGCAGAGTCGAATCAATTCGACCGTGCGACGGTTCTGCCTATACGTGCTGATGATTTTCGGAATCTAAAGTAAATCTAATTAAAATCAAGCTTTATATGGTCGACGTTGAGCAGTTTAAATTTGAATCGGCTGAAGATATACATCAATTGATGGATCGTTGCGCATTCATTCCACAATCAAGACTTTGTCCGTTCTGGGTAGCCAGCCGGGTCGATGCGGGCCGGCACGAAGGCAGGTTCGAAAATCGGAAGAAAGCCGTGAGTGAAATTGCATGGTAGCGCAGGGTTCAAGCCTTTTGGAGCACGCGCCTGCGAATGGATCGTACGCCTTTACTCCGAGCCATCAAGGAAATGACTTCGAGTCGATGGTTCATTCCTATTCGATGAGTTATGGGCGCATCGGAGCGCAGCCATTGACGAATGATCGGACGTTTTCATGGGCCGCCGACGTTCAGCGAAAAGGCGCGCTGACATTCATCCATGCCTACTACAAGAACCCGTGGCGCATTCGAACATTGGATGAAACTCCACAACATTTGACGATATATATGCCGCGCTCCGGATCTTTTCGAACGTCTATCGGGACACGAGCGATTGAAGGAAGGGTCGGTCAATTACTCATGGCGAACAACCATGAGCTCGGCGATCGTTTCATGCATGGCCATCAAAACGCTTCTGACCTTCTTTGTCTCGATTGGAGCGTCGTGATACGCACGGTTACGGCGCTTCTGGAGAAACCGGTCCTGGAGTCGCTTGATCTTGAACCGGTTCTCGACCTCACAAGCCCATCGGGTCTAATTATCGGCAATCTCGTGGGCACGATCATGCAAGGCATGCGTAACAACGGTCCGCTCCTGTCATCACCCCTTGGTCTTTCGATGCTGAGCGAAGCAATTGCGGATCTTATCATCCGGTTCACACAGCATCGTTTTACGCCGTGTTTGGAACAGAAGATATCGGCGATCGCCCCTTGGCATGTTCGGCGTGCCATCGACTACATGCACGCAAACATCGGAGAACCATTCACGATCGCAATGGTTGCCGACGCCGTCGGCGTCTCGCTTCGTGCGCTCCAGAACGGTTTTAAGACCTTCAGAGGGACATCGCCCGGCGGTTATCTGCGCGCCATTCGGCTCCAAGCTGCCCATGACCAACTGGCCGATCCCTTGAATCAAAAATCGGTTCGCGAGATTTGCGCAATTTGGGGCTTTTTTCATCCCGGCAGGTTCTCGATTGCCTACCGCAGTGCGTTCGGCGAGTGTCCGAAGGATACGCGCACGCGGGCAGCAGGGGCGCTCTCCGCCCATTGAAAAGGTCTCGTGCGGTAGAGTCGTTTCGCGTTGCGGTCGAAGCGATTGACGACCGCCCATAGGTCGAAGACAGAATGGGCCTGGCAGCTTCCGAAGCTGCTCGGCCCGGCGACCGATGTTTCCCAAAAATTGCAAGACGAGCACAGCTTTTGCGCGCTCAAGCCGTGGCGAACATTTTTTTCAACGGCGCGAATAAGGAGAGACGCACATTCCTTTAATCCATCAATTTTATAGACAATATTGAGGATACTTAGAAAGAGAAAGAACCATGGCAGCTTTCAAACTCGTCGGCATAGCTGGCAGCTTTAATCGTCCTTCGAAGACACTTGCACTTGTGCAGCACGTCTGCGAACGCACGAGCCTTCGCTAAAGGATCGTCGCCATGGCCCGATCTCAGGAAGCGACGATTACGGATGCCGACAGGCCGGGAGCGGGCGAGCAATTGTGGAGCGTATTCGAATTCGCCCGACGATATCGTCTCGCTAAACGCGAGGAAAACCGCCTGCTGATGCTCTACGGACCGGAGGCATCGCTTCGTGATCTTCTCGCCAATGCAAGGCGGCATTCGCTGATTTCCTAGCGAAAAATATCGGTCCCGACAGGAGGTTCGCATGAAGCTTGATTTTCATATCTGGCTGAAACTCGTGACCGGTCGCCTCTTCGAGGTGAAGGCGCGGGAGTCCGTGAACGCATCATTGGCGCGGGACGAGGAACGTGACCGCTCCGCACGCGAATACGAACTCCATTATTGGGGCGCCTTGCCCGGGCTTTGGTATTGAGGAGATGGCGTGATGGCAATTGTCGTTGAGACCGGACGCGGCCGGCGTGGAGCGAGAAGAGCAACGGGCAGCTTCATGTCGCAATTCAGGAATGCGGTCGGAATCTGCACGATCGCCGGTTCTTTCACGTTCCTGTTCGCCCTGGTGATCGGGATGATCCGATGAGCGGTGTCCTTATCCTCCCCGGCCTTTTCGGCTCGGGCGAAGGGCATTGGCAACAGTACTGGCTGCAGGATCAGCCGGACAGCCGTTGCGTTACCCAGGACGATTGGGATCATCCGAACCTCGACAGCTGGCTGCCGAGGCTGGAGGACGCGCTTGAAGAAGCCGGCGAGGCCTATCTGGTGGCCCATAGTCTCGGGTGCCTGCTGGCGGCCCGGCTAGCCGGACGAAGTGCGGCACGTCGCGTGAAGGGGGCATTGCTCGTTGCTCCATGTGATCTGCCGCCCACGGAAATTCTGCATCCCGGGCAAATCTCGTTCGGCGATATGCCGGCTGCTGCTCTGCCTTTCCCGAGCATCGTCATCGGCAGTATGAATGACGCTTACATGACGGTCGACCGTCTGACGCTGTTCGGCCGCCTGTGGAATGCCGAGACCAGGAATATCGGCCTTGCCGGGCACATCAATGTCGCCAGCGGCTTCGGCCGCTGGCGCACCGGCTACCGGTTATTGGACGCATTGAAGGCGCGTTCGCGCACGCGAAAGCGTCTCGCTCCCCTGCCGTCGGTTTTTGCAGTGTGAGATGGAGCTGGAATGTCCGACATTGTCGCCGACCTCTTGCACCTCAGCGAAGATCCCGATGCCGATCCGAGAAGCAGACGGCGGCAGACGATGGAGCGACTGGTGCAGGCGCTGCTTGCCATGGTCGATAGCGGATTCGGTCCGGACGACGTGCAGAACCGCCATTCGATCATCCATTTGACCACGATCATCCGCGACATGACCGGAAGGATCGCCGAGGCAGACGATGCGACATTCCAGGCAATCGTCAGGGAGGCGGCGATGCTGATACGCAGCTTGGAACGCCGCCGAGCCGATGCAGCCAGGTTTACCGTGCATTGACGCGCGACCTCCCGGAGCATGAGCAGGCGGCGATCCTGCGGGGCGAAGGCGCCCCGCTCAGAGTTTGCCCTTCCACGGCACCAGGAACGCCTCCAGAAAACGAATGACGGCCGAGAAGGTGAAGGCGCAGATCGCGATGATGGCGATGCCGACGAAGACGACGTCGGTTGCCAGGAACTGCGAGGCCGACATGATCATGAAGCCGATTCCGCGCGTCGAGGCGATCAATTCGGCGGCAACCAGAGTGCCCCAGCCGACGCCGAGCGCAATGCGGATTCCGGTCAGGATTTCGGGCAGGGCGGATGGCAGGACGATGTCGAGGAAGAGCTGCAGGCGGCTCGCGCCCAGCGAACGTGCGGCATTGACGCGTTCGATCGGGAGCGAGCGAACACCGGCCTGGGCCGAGAGGCAGATCGGCGCGAACATCGCAAGCACCAGCAGCGTGATCTTCGATGTCTCGCCGATGCCGAGCCAGATGATCATCAGTGGCAGGTAGGAGAGCGGCGGAAGCGGCCAGTAGAACTCGATCGGCGCGTCGAGCACGCCTTTTGCCCAGCGGTTGAGGCCCATGAGCAAGCCGAGCGGAATGCCGGCGGAGATGGCGATAAGGGCTGCGACCACGATGCGGAACAGGCTCGCAAAGACATGTTCGGACAGCGACGCCCCGGCATAACCGTCGTGATAGATGACGCCGAACTGCGTCAGCACTTCGTCAGGGCGCGGCAGGAAGAGGTGCGGAACGACGCCGAGCGCGGATACGACCCACCACAGGAGCAGGATGGCGAGGGCCGTGGCAATGCTGATCGCCACCGTGGATTTTTCGCCGGCGCCGAAGCCTGCCATTTTCACCAGCTTGACTTGGCGGTCCGCGGGATCGCCTGTAATCGGCCTGGCCTGGACTATATCGCTCATGCGGCGCTCCTGAAATCTTCGCTGCTGTGGAGAATGGCTCGGATCTCCTCGCGCAGTTCGGCAAATTGCGGTGACGCCTTAATCGATCGGGCATCGCCTGTTTCGGCAAAACGACGGATGAAATCGAGATCGAAACGCGCAACGACGCGCCCGGGCCGCGGCGACATGACGAGCACCTGCGTGCCCAGGAACAGAGCCTCTTCGATCGAATGCGTGATGAAGAAAACCTTCTTTGCCGTCTTGTTCCAGACGGACACCAGCAGTTCCTGCATCTGCTCGCGCGTCAGGCTGTCGAGCGCGCCGAACGGCTCGTCCATCAGCAGGATGTCGGGATTTGTTGCCAGAGCCCGTGCGATGCCGACGCGCTGGCGCATGCCGCCTGATAGCTCGTAGGGGAAGGCACCGGCGAATTCGGCAAGGCCGACGAGCCCGAGAAGCTCCAGAGCGCGAGTTTGGCGCTCTTTCCGGGCTACGCCGGCGAATTTCAAACCGAGCGCGACATTGTCGACGACGGATTTCCAGGGCAGGAGCGAGTCCTTCTGAAAGACGACACCGCGATCGGCGCCCGGCCGTTCGACCGCGCGGCCATCGAGCGTGATCCGGCCATCCGAAAGCGGAAGAAAACCCGCAATCGCGTTGAGAAGGGTTGATTTGCCGCAGCCCGAGGCCCCGAGTGCGACGACGAAACCGCGTTCGGGAATATCGAAAGACACGCGATCAAGCGCGTGCACGGTCCGCCCGTCGCGGGCTGCGAAGAAAACGCTGGCGTGGTCGACTTTAAGCATATGGGAACTCGCACGTTAGGCGCCGGCGCGGCAAGCCGCGCCGGCGTCGGGGAGGATCAGTTGCTGACGCCGGCGAGCGCATCCGCGGTGACGAAGTTTCCGTAATTGTCCAGCACGCCGGATACCTTGCCCTGCTCCTTCAGGAAGGATGCTGTGTCCTTGAGGATCTTGCCGGCGCCCGCCTTTTCGCCGCCGCCGAGCCAGGCATCCGACGCCTGGACTTCGGGGGAAAGCAGCGTCAGGTTCTTCAGTGCCGAGGCCTGCTGCTCGGGCGTTCCGCCGAGAAGCTTGGCGAGCGACTTGGCGTTGTCGCTGTCGGGACCCCAGGCGGCTTTGTCCGAAGCGAAGGATGCGTAATATTTGGTGATGACCGAGGCGAAGCCCTTGAGGAATTCCGGGTTATCGGCGGCGAACTTCGAGGTCGCGACCCAGGCCGAGAAGGTCGGCGCACCCTTGTCCGCCACATCCTTCGAGGTCACGAGCACCTTGCCGTTCTTCTTCAGTTCGGTCAGCGCCGGATCCCAGACGAAGCCGCCGTCGATATCGCCGCGATTATAGCTGGCGACGATCTCGGGCTGCGGAATTGCGAAGACCTGGACGTCCTTCTCGGTCAGGCCGAGCGATTTGATCAGCGCCAGGAGCTGATAGTGGTCGGTGGAAACAGGCGCGGCGGCAAGCTTCTTGCCTTTGAGGTCATTCAGGCTTTCGATGCCGGAACCGTTGCGGACGACGAGAGCCTCGTCGATTCCCGAGATGGAGGCGAGGTAGAAGGCCTTGACCTCCAGCCCGCGCGACACCGCAGCCGCAAACGGGCTGGAGCCGACATAGCCGACCTGGACATCGCCCGAGGCAATGGCCGCAAAGATCTCGGCGCCGGAATTGAACCTGCGAAAGTCGATGTCGTATCCCGTCGACTTGGCGAATTCACCATTCGCGATTGCCACCGAAGACGGCAGGGCGTCGGTCTGATAGCCGACGACAACCTTCTTGTCCGCCGCTTCGGCGACAACAGCCGCCGCAAAAGTGCCGACGCCGATTGCGATCGCGGCAACTAATTTTTTGAAATTCATCTTGAGCCCCTTTGTTCAGGGCCACATCCGGCCCTTGATCTCACCCGCAAAAGGGTAATGGTTGAGAACGGCCTAGCGGGAGAAATAACAAACTATATTTATAGACTAAGAAGACATTTGTTTTCGTGATTCCGTCGCTTGCGCGATCCCAAGGACGAGTGAGCGAAGGTCTTCGAAGTTTCAGTGGCGCGTCGCATCGTCGGATGCCGTTTGCATATTCGGCTCCGGCCCGACGATGATCGATCAGGTTTGGGCTCTCCGCGCCCCCGTCCGTAATGGCAGGCTCGACGTGCTTTTTCGCGCTGCGGCCGCCGCGGATTGCCCAGGCATAGGCTGACGATCCCGGATTGACGCGGTGCTGTTGAATTGCCTGCCGCCGGCAGCTACAGTATCTGGTACGCCATAATACGATTTCCGAATTCGACTGCCGCGGCGATGTTCGTACGCATTAAGCTGGTCCAACAATGAGGTGCAGAATGAGCGGTGCTCTGAAGGAGGCAACAATCAGGGTCGAGCGTCCTGCGAAGACATTGCGGGAATTGGCGCTCGACAAAGTCCGCGAAGCCATTGTGAATGGATATTTCCGTCCCGGCGACCGCCTTGTCGAACGCGATCTCTGCGCCCAGCTCGGCGTCAGCCGGACCGTCGTGCGCGAAGTTCTAAGGCACCTGGAATCGGAAGGCCTCGTTGCCAATCTGCCGAACAAAGGGCCGATCGTCGCCCAGCTCGATATCGAGGAAGCCAAACAGATTTATGAGATCCGCGGCGCGCTTGAAGGCATGGCCGCCCGGCTGTGCGCGGAACGCGGCAGCCCCGAGATTGTCGATGCGCTGGAAGAATCCCTCACCGGAATCCGTAACAGCTACCGCGACAATGATATGGCGGCTGTGCTCGCGAATACGTCTTCCTTCTATCAGACCCTGTTCACGATGGTCGACAGGCACGTCGCCTGGGGTGTCGTCAACCTTCTCACCGTGCGCATAAACCACTTGCGCTCGATGACGATCAAGACGGAGCGGCGCGGCATCGAAGGGCCGGCGCAGATGTCGAAGATCGTCGATGCCATCCGTCGCGGCGACGGCGAGGGCGCCTACCGGGCGGCGATGGACCATGTCGCCGCCGCCTGCGCAATCGCCGAAGCGGTGTTGTCGGCCAAGAAATCCGCCGAGTAAGGCCAGACAGCCGCCGCAGCTTCCATTGGAGGCCGGGCGAAGCATTCGTGCCATCGATCACTTATCATCATGCCAATCACGAATCCGGAGAGTCGGTACTCCCGGCTTGACACGCAAGTTTGCGCGATGTGATGGTATGCCATAATAAATAACATATAAGGCGGCATTACCGGAATCTTGAGCAGCCTGCTTCTTGCGCGCCTGCGGGCCGGCCTTCGCAAGGTCTTTGTCAGCTGACAACGATGGGCAGAAATGGAGAGACTGTTGCCGGGCCTAAGCGTGTTTCGTTGGCCAGCTTGGAAATCCTTGGGCATGGAGTGACGGGGCTGCGGTCAATGCGGCGTGCCAGCAGAACTGGTAATGTGTTGTTTTGGCAGGGTATTTTAAGGATGGCTCGCGGATCCTAGAACCAACTTGACACTACGATACTATGGTATACCATAATACCTAATAACGGGATTGAGGTATTCAGATGGCCATTCAAATTCGCAAGACGGGACTGCAGATCGAAACGACGCTGATCGAGGGCGGCAAAGCTGCGGCCGTGCCGCTGAAACTGTTTTCGGCCTTCGCCGTCGTGAACAACCCCTGGGCGGGGCGGGGCTTCGTCGAAGACCTCAAGCCGGAAATCCATGAGGCAGCCCCCGTGCTCGGCGAATTGCTGACCAAGATGATCATCGACGCGGTCGGCTCCGGCGAGGCTGTCGAAGGCTACGGAAAGGCCGCCGTCGTCGGTCTGAACGGCGAGATCGAACACGCATCCGCGCTGATCCACACGCTGCGCTTCGGCAATTTTTATCGCCAGGCCGTCGGCGCAAAGTCCTATCTCGCCTTCTGCAATACGCGCGGGCCCGCCAACGCGCCCATCATGATCCCGCTGATGGACAAGAACGACGAAGGCCGCCGCTCGCACTACCTGACCATCCAGACGTCGATCCCCGACGCGCCGGCTGCCGATGAGATCGTCGTGGCTCTCGGTGCTTCGGTGGGTGGGCGTCCTCATCATCGCATCGGCGACCGCTATCAGGATCTCAAAGATCTGGGGCAGGATGTTGCCAATCCGGCGGGCGTTTGAAGGGGTGGGCTCTGACATGCAGGCAGCCGGATCGATCTCAGGCGCCGCTGCAGCGAAGGACGCCGGTGCCCTGTCTCGTGAGAGGACGGCAGGCGGGACGGCCTATCACGAGGCCGGGAGCGGCGAGCCGCTGGTCCTGATCCATGGCGTCGGCATGCGGCTCGAAGCGTGGGCTCCGCAGATCGCATCGCTGTCCGGCGGATATCGCGTTATCGCCGTCGACATGCCGGGGCACGGCGAGAGCGCAAAGCTGCCGGTCGGCAGTCGCCTCGAGGAGTTCGTCGCCTGGTTCGGAGGCTTTCTCGACGAGATGGAGATCAATTCAGTGAATGTCGCCGGGCATTCCATGGGTGCGCTGGTATCCGGAGGGGCGGCCGCGACGTTCGGTCGACGCATCAAGCGTGTCGCTTACCTCAATGGGGTCTATCGCCGTGACCCGGAAGCAAAGGCCGCCGTACTCGCGCGCGCCGCGGCCATTCCGGTGACGGGCGTGGATAAGGAAGGTCCGCTGGCGCGCTGGTTCGGCGATGATCCGGAGAGCAATGCTGCTCGTGAGCTGACGCGGAAATGGCTCAACCTCGTCGACCCCCAGGGCTATGCTGTCGCCTACGCGGCCTTCGCCGGCGGAGACGAGACCTATGCCGATGGCTGGAAAGACGTCCGTGGTCCGGCGCTGTTCTTGACGGGGTCCGACGATCCGAATTCGACGCCCTTGATGGCGGAGCAAATGGCAGCGCTTGCGCCGAAGGGCTGGGTCCGCATCGTGCAGGGTCATCGTCATATGGTGAACCTGACCGCGCCTGAAATCGTCAATTCGCTGCTCGCTGAGTGGCTGTCGTCCGGGGAGGATGAGCGATGACAATCCAGACTGTCGATCCAAGGGCATTGCGCGACGCATTCGGCGCTTTTCCCACAGGCGTAACCGTCGTCACCGCTTGCGACGGGGAGGGGAACCCGATCGGGTTCACGGCGAATTCCTTCACTTCCGTCTCCCTCAACCCGCCGCTGCTCCTCGTTTGTCTCGCCAAGACCTCGCGCAATTTCGCGACCATGACCGGAGCGCGGCATTTCGCGATCAACGTGCTGTCGGAAACGCAGAAGGACGTCTCGAACACCTTCGCGCGTCCTGTCGAAGACCGGTTTGCGGCAGTCGAATGGGCCAAGGGATCATCGGGCTGCCCAGTCTTCTCGAGCGTTGCGGCATGGTTCGAATGCGCCATGGAGCAGGTCATCGAGGCCGGTGACCACGTCATCCTGATGGGACGCATCGAATCCTTCGACAATAGCGGCCGCAACGGTCTCGGTTATGCCCGTGGCGGCTACTTCACGCCGACGCTGGCAAGCAAGGCGGTTTCCGCCGCAGCCGAAGGCAATATCGAACTTGCGGCCGTCGTCGAACGCCGCGGAGAAGTTCTGCTCCTCGGCGAGGACGTGCTTTCTCTCCCATGCATTGACGCCCATGACGGCAACCCGACCGAGACGCTGGAAAAATACCTGGAGACGCTCACCGGGCTGAAGGTCAGCATTGGCTTTCTCTACTCGGTTTACGAAGGCAAGAGCGACGGCAAGCAGCACATCGTCTACCACGCCGTCGCCGGCGATGGGGAGCCCGCCAGCGGCCGGTTCCTGAAGCCCGACGCCTTATCGGGCGCGCAATTCAAGACCAGTTCGACCGCAGACATCGTCAACCGTTTCGCGATGGAAAGCTCGATCGGTAATTTCGGCGTCTATTTCGGTGACGAGACCGGCGGCAAAGTTCATCCCATTCCAGCCAAGGGCGCAAAAGCATGAAGTTCTCCCTCTTCGTCCATATGGAACGGCTCGACGCCAGCCAGAGCCATAAGAGCCTCTACGAGGAATTCGTCGCGCTCTGCGAGATCGCCGACAAGGGCGGCATGCATGCGATCTGGACGGGTGAGCACCATGGTATGGATTTCACCATCGCACCCAACCCGTTCGTCACCATCGCCGATCTGGCGCGCCGCACATCGCGGGCGAGGCTCGGCACGGGAACGGTGATTGCTCCCTTCTGGCATCCGATCAAGCTTGCCGGCGAAGCGGCTATGACCGACATCATCTGCGACGGAAGGCTCGACATCGGGATCGCACGCGGCGCCTATTCCTTCGAATATGAACGCCTGCTCCCGGGACTTGATGCCTGGGGCGCCGGCCAGCGCATGCGCGAGCTCATCCCGGCGGTCAAGGGCATATGGAAGGGCGACTACGCCCATGACGGCGAGTTCTTCAAGTTCCCCGCGACGACCTCGGCGCCGAAGCCGTTGCAGCAGCCGAACCCGCCGATCTGGGTTGCGGCGCGCGATCCGAACTCGCACGAATTCGCCGTCGCCAACGGCTGCAACGTCCAGGTCACGCCGCTCTGGCAGGGTGATGACGAGGTTCAGTCGCTGATGGACCGCTTCAAGGATGCCTGCGCCAAGAATCCCGATATCGCGCGGCCGAAGATCATGCTGCTGCGCCACACCTATGTCGGCTCGTCGGAAGAGGACGTCGCCCGGGCCGCCCATGAGCTCAGCGTTTACTACAACTACTTCTTCGCCTGGTTCAAGAATGAGAAGCCGGTCAACCAGGGCCTGATCGAGCGGATTCCGGACGAACAGATTAGAGCGAACGCCATGCTGTCGGATCAGGTCATGCGCACCAACAATGTCGTTGGCGACGCCGAGACCGTTATCGCGAGGCTGAAGGCCTATGAAGCGCTCGGCTATGACGAATATTCCTTCTGGATCGACACCGGCATGAGTTTCGAGCGCAAGAAGGCGTCGCTCGAACGCTTCATCGCCGAGGTCATGCCGGCTTTTCAGGAGTGAGACCATGCGGCGTTTCCAGCATTACATCGACGGCGAATTCTCCGATGGCGAGGCCCGTTATCCCAGTATCGATCCGGCTACCGGCGCGGTCTGGGCTGATATGCCGGAAGCGCGCGAGGGCGATGTCGACCGGGCGGTGAACGCCGCCGAAAAGGCGCTTTACGACGGTCCCTGGGCGAAGATGACGGCCACGCAACGCGGCAAGCTGCTCTATAAGCTCGCCGATCTCGTTGCCGCCAATGCGCAGGTCCTCGCCGAGTTGGAGACGCGCGACACCGGCAAGATCATCCGCGAAACATCCGCGCAGATCGCCTATGTCGCTGAATATTATCGCTATTATGCCGGAATATCAGACAAGATCGAAGGCTCCTACCTGCCGATCGACAAGCCTGACATGGATGTCTGGCTTCGCCGCGAGCCGATCGGCGTCGTCGCCATGGTCGTGCCGTGGAACAGCCAGCTCTTTTTGTCTGCGGTGAAGATCGGCCCGGCGCTGGCCGCCGGCTGCACCATGGTGGTCAAGGCTTCGGAAGACGGGCCGGCGCCGCTTCTCGAATTTGCGCGTCTCGTGCATGAGGCAGGCTTTCCCGCCGGCGTCGTCAATATCATCACTGGTTTCGGCGCCTCCTGCGGCGCCGCGCTCGGCCGTCATCCGAAGGTGGCCCACGTCGCCTTCACCGGCGGTCCCGAGACCGCGCGGCATATCGTTCGCAACTCGGCCGAAAACCTCGCCTCCACCTCGCTCGAACTTGGCGGCAAGTCGCCCTTCATCGTCTTTGCCGATGCCGATCTCGAAAGCGCCGCCAATGCCCAGGTCGCCGGCATCTTCGCCGCAACGGGACAGAGCTGCGTTGCCGGATCGCGCCTGATCGTCGAACGCAGCGTCAAGGACAGGTTCGTCGCTCTGCTGCGGGAGAAGGCTGAGGCGATCCGGATCGGCGCACCGCTCGACATGGCGACCGAAGTCGGCCCGCTGGCCACCAAGCGCCAGCAGGACAATATCGGCGCCCTCGTCGAAAGGTCGATCGAAAGCGGCGCCCGCCTCGTCACCGGCGGCAGCAAGATCGACGGCGAAGGCTTTTACTTCCCGCCGACAATCCTCGACTGCGACGATGTCGCCTCGCCCTCGCTGGTCGAGGAATTCTTCGGGCCGGTCCTGTCGGTCGTCTCGTTCGAGACCGAGGCCGAGGCGCTGCGACTTGCCAACGATACCCGTTATGGCCTCGCCTCCGGCCTCTTCACCCAGAACCTGACCCGGGCGCACCGGCTAATGAAGGGCATCCGCGCCGGCATCGTCTGGGTCAATACCTACCGCGCCGTCTCGCCGATCGCGCCGTTTGGCGGGTTCGGCCTGTCCGGTCACGGCAGGGAAGGCGGCATGGCCGCGGCGCTCGATTACACCCGCACCAAGACGATCTGGCTCCGGACGTCGGACGATCCGATCCCCGATCCTTTCGTGATGAGGTAGCGCCATGTTCTACGAAATCCGCACCTATCGGCTGAAGAACGGCACGATCCCGCAATATCTCAAGGTCGTCGAGGAAGAAGGGATCGAGATCCAGAAGAGCCATCTCGGCACGCTTGTCGGCTACTTCTTCTCGGAGATCGGGACGATCAACGAAATCGTCCACATCTGGGCCTTTGCGAGCCTGGACGACCGGGAGGCGAGACGCCGGAGGCTTCTGGCCGACCCCCGGTGGCAGGCCTTCCTGCCCAGGATCCGCGACCTGATCGAGGTGGCGGAAAACAAGATTATGAAGCCAGCAAGCTTTTCTCCCGGGAGCGAGGCGCACTGACGGCATAAGGCATACCCGCAGGACAAATCAGAACAAGGACAAGGGAACATGAAAACAACATTTGCATTCGCGGCGGTTGTCGCAGTCGTGGCAGTCTCCGCGCCGGCCAAGGCCGAAAATATGGTCTTCTCAAGCTGGGGCGGGACCACCCAGGATGCACAGAAGGCTGCTTGGGCAAGCCCGTTCACCGAAAAGACCGGCATCACCGTGGTGCAGGACGGGCCGACGGATTACGGCAAGCTCAAGGCCATGGTCGAGGCCGGCCAGGTCGCCTGGGATGTCGTAGACGTCGAAGGCGACTATGCCGCCCAGGCCGGCAAGAGCGGCCAGCTCGAAAAGCTCGACTTCTCCGTCATCGACAAATCCAAGCTCGATCCGCGTTTCGTCACCGACTATTCGGTCGGCAGCTTCTATTATTCCTTTGTCATCGGCTGCAATGCCGATGCCGTCAAAGCCTGCCCGAAGACATGGGCCGACCTGTTCGACACGACGAAATTCCCGGGCAAGCGCACATTCTACAAGTGGTCGGCTCCCGGCGTGATCGAAGCGGCGCTGCTTGCCGACGGCGTGCCGGCCGACAAGCTCTATCCGCTCGATCTCGATCGCGCCTTCAAGAAGCTCGATACGATCAAATCCGACATCATCTGGTGGTCGGGCGGTGCCCAGTCGCAGCAGCTGCTGGCATCGGCCGAAGCGCCCTTCGGCAGTGTCTGGAACGGTCGCATGACGGCGCTTGCCGCGACCGGCATCAAGGTTGAAACCTCCTGGGAACAGAACATCACTGCTGCCGATGCGCTCGTCGTGCCGAAGGGCTCGCCGAATGTCGAAGCCGCGATGAAGTTCATTGCGTTGGCGACTTCGGCCGAGCCGCAGGCTGCCCTTGCAAAAGCCACCGGCTATGCGCCGATCAATATCGACTCGGCCAAGCTGATGGACCCGGAGACGGCCAAGACCCTGCCGGACCAGCAGACGGCAAGCCAGGTGAATGCCGACATGAACTATTGGGCACAGAACCGCGATGCCATCGGCGAGAAGTGGTACGCTTGGCAGGCGAAATAAGCTGAAACTTGAGATGAACGGGCACGGCGAAAATCGCCGTGCCCCCGCAGCGCCAGTGCCATTCGGTTACACCTCGGCGCCTGCGGAAATTGACGGGTGGGAAGGACTGTCATGTCGACGTATAGCGATGCCTCCGGCATAATTGCGCCTTTGCCAAAGGCGCGCAGGAAAACAGGTTTTGGCGCGGTCGTTCCGGCTTTCGCCTTCGTCGGCATCTTCTTCATCGTGCCGGTGGCGATACTCCTGTTGCGAAGCGTGCTGGAACCCGTGCCGGGCCTCGGCAATTATGCGCAGCTGATCGGGTCTTCGACCTATCTGAAGATTTTCGCCAACACCTTCATCGTCTCGGGCCTCGTCACGGTGATTTCCCTGCTGATCGGTTTTCCCGTTGCCTGGGCGCTCGCGATCATGCCCGGACGGCTGACCTCGGTGATCTTTGCGATCCTGCTCCTGTCGATGTGGACCAACCTGCTGGCTCGCACCTATGCCTGGATGGTGCTGCTGCAACGGACGGGGCTCATCAACAAGATGCTGATCGGAATGGGCCTGATCGACAAACCGCTCGCGCTCGTCAACAACCTGACCGGGGTGACGATCGGCATGACCTATATCATGCTGCCTTTCATCATCCTGCCGCTCTACGGCGTGATCAAGAAGATCGATCCCTCGATCCTGCAGGCGGCAGCCCTTTGCGGCGCCAACCGGTGGCAGTGTCTGACGCGTGTTCTCCTGCCGCTGGCAACACCCGGCATGGCGGCCGGCGCGCTGATGGTCTTCGTCATGTCGCTCGGCTATTTCGTCACGCCGTCGCTTCTCGGCGGTACGGCCAACATGATGCTCGCAGAGCTGATCGCGCAGTTCGTGCAGTCGCTGGTCAATTGGGGAATGGGAGGTGCTGCGGCGCTGGTTCTCCTGGTGGTGACCCTCTCGCTTTATGCCGTGCAGCTGCGCTTCTTCGGCAACCAGAACCCGGGAGGACGTTGACATGTTGCTCAATTTCGACCGTCTCGGCTGGTGGAAATACATCCTTCTGGCGATCACGCTTCTGACCGCAGCCTTCCTGCTGCTGCCGATCCTCTTTATCGCGGCGCTGTCCTTCGGCTCATCGCAATGGCTGATCTTTCCGCCGCCGGGCTGGACGTTTCAATGGTATGGCGAGCTCTTCGCCGATCCGCGCTGGCTGGAATCGGCTTTGACGAGCTTCAAGATCGCGGTGATCGTGACGGTTCTGTCGGTGCTGCTCGGGCTCGTGACGTCATTCGGGCTGGTGCGCGGTTCGTTCATGTTCCGCGATGCGCTGAAAGCGCTGTTCCTCACCCCGATGATCCTTCCCGTCGTGGTTCTTGCGGTCGCCCTCTATGCCTTCTTCCTCAGGATCGGCCTTGGCGGAACGCTGACGGGCTTTGTCATTTCGCACCTGGTGCTGGCGTTGCCCTTCTCGATCCTGTCCATATCGAGCGCGCTGGAGGGCTTCGACAAGTCGATCGAGGATGCGGCGGTGCTCTGCGGCGCCTCACCCCTGGAAGCAAAGATCAGGGTCACGCTTCCCGCGATCAGCCATGGGCTGTTTTCGGCCGCCATCTTCTCTTTCCTGACATCCTGGGACGAGGTGGTGGTGGCGATCTTCATGTCCAGCCCGACCCTGCAGACGCTGCCGGTGAAAGTATGGGCGACGCTCCGGCAAGACCTGACGCCCGTCGTCGCTGCGGCGTCGACCCTTCTCATCCTTTTGACGATCATCCTGATGGCCCTGGTTGCCGTCGTGCGTAAGGTACTGAAACAATGAACGAACCATTCCTTCAGATCCGCGGCATACGCAAGGAATACGGCCCCGTCGTCGCCGTGCACGATGTCACGCTCGACGTTCGGCGCGGGGAGTTCCTGACCTTTCTCGGACCATCGGGATCCGGCAAGAGCACGACGCTCTACATCCTGGCCGGGTTTGACAATCCGACGAAAGGCGACATTACGCTGGAGGGCAAGACCCTGCTCGCCACACCGTCGCACAAGCGCAACATCGGCATGGTGTTCCAGCGCTACACCCTGTTTCCGCATCTGACGGTGGGTGAAAACATCGCCTTTCCGCTGAAGGTGAGGCGCAAGTCCAAGGCTGAGATCGACGACAAGGTGAAGGAGATGCTGCGCCTCGTCCGGCTCGAAGGCTTCGAGGATCGCAAGCCGGCGCAGATGTCCGGCGGCCAGCAGCAGCGTGTCGCACTCGCCAGAGCCCTTGCCTATGATCCGCCAGTGCTTCTGATGGACGAGCCGCTGTCGGCGCTCGACAAGAAGCTGCGCGAGGAAATCCAGCATGAGATCCGCCGCATCCACCAGCAGACCGAGGTGACGATCCTCTACGTCACGCATGATCAGGAAGAGGCCCTGCGGCTCTCCGACCGCATCGCCGTCTTTTCCAAGGGTGTCATCGACCAGATCGGGACCGGCCCGGAACTCTACGCCAATCCCAAGACCCGCTTCGTCGCCGAATTCATCGGCGACAGCGACTTCATTTCCTGCGACCTGCTGTCTTCTGCCGATGGGCAGGCCACCATTTCGTTTGGTGGCGGCACTGTCTTCAACCATATTCCGGTCCATGGAAAAGGAATATCGGGCAAGCGGGTAGCCCTGATGCTGAGGCCGGAGCGCATTCGGCTGTCGCGCGCCCAGGCGGCGGGAGCGGGCCTTGCCGCCACGGTCAGCGACATCACCTTCCTCGGCAACAACATCCATGTCTCGACTGAAACGGCGAATGGCGAGGCGCTGGCGGTTCGCCTGCCGTTCGGTCATGAGGCGATCACCGGCCTCAGCCGTGGCGACAGGGTGCATCTCGAGTTCGATCCCGGTGCCGCTCACGTGTTCTGCTGAGAGTTGCCTTATGAAGCTCGTTGATCCCTCACTGTTCCGTCAGGCATGCCCGGTTGCCGATCGCTGGATCGAAGCGGAAGGCCGGCAAGTGACGGTGATCCGCAACCCGGCGACGGGCGAGGCGCTGGGCGCGGTCCCTGATCTCGGCGCCGCAGAGACGGAGGATGCCGTCAAGGCTGCCGTTGTTGCCCAGAAGCTCTGGGCGAGGAAGACAGCCGGGGAACGGGCGTCCATTCTCAAGGCGTGGCATCGCCTGATGATCGAAAACCGCGACGATCTGGCGATGATCCTGACGCTGGAACAGGGAAAACCGCTCGCTGAAGCCAAGGGAGAAATCACTTATGGCGCAAGCTTCATCGAATGGTTTGCCGAAGAGGCAAGACGCATCAACGGCGAGACCATACCGGGACATCAGCCGGACAAGCGCATCCTCGTCCTGCGTCAGCCCGCAGGCGTGGTGGCTGCCATCACGCCCTGGAACTTTCCGAATGCGATGATCACGCGCAAGGTCGGTCCGGCACTTGCCGCCGGCTGTGCCGTGGTTCTCAAACCGGCGCCGCAGACGCCGTTTTCGGCTATCGCGCTTGCCGTTCTCGCCGAGCGAGCCGGCCTGCCGGCTGGCGTGCTCAACATCGTCACCGGTGACGCGGCGGCAATTGGTGGCGTCCTGACCGCAAGCCGCGACATCAGGGTCCTGACATTCACCGGCTCCACCCGGACGGGCGAACTGCTTTACCGGCAATGCGCGCCGACGATCAAAAAGCTCGGCCTTGAACTTGGCGGCAACGCACCTTTCATCGTGTTCGACGACGCCGATCTCGACGCTGCCGTCGAAGGCGCTTTGATCGCCAAGTTCCGCAACAACGGCCAGACCTGCGTCTGCGCCAATCGGCTTTATGTCCAGGACAGTGTCTACGAGGCCTTTGCCGCCAAGCTCGCCGAGGCCGTTTCGGCGCTGAAGGTCGGCAACGGCCTGGAGCGTGATGTTGTGCTTGGCCCGCTCATCGACGAAAACGCCGTCGCCAAGATCGAAGCCCATATCGGCGATGCCGTTACAAAGGGCGCGAGCATCGTTTCGGGAGGCAAACGTCACGCACTCGGCGGCCTGTTCTTCGAACCGACCATTCTGCGCGATGTTTCTGCCGGAATGCAGGTCGGCCGCGAGGAAACCTTCGGGCCTCTCGCGCCGCTCTTTCGTTTCCGTGACGAGCAGGATGTGATCGAGCAGGCAAACGACACCGAATTCGGGCTCGCCTCCTATTTTTACGCGCGTGATCTCTCGCGGGTCTTTCGTGTGGCGGAAGCGCTCGAATACGGGATGGTCGGCGTCAACACCGGTCTCGTCTCCACGGCGGAAGCTCCGTTCGGCGGCGTGAAGATGTCGGGTCTCGGCCGCGAAGGATCGAGGCACGGGTTGGACGAATATACCGAACTCAAATATGTATGCCTCGGCGGCATCGCCTGATCTTGACCGATACGCGCGCCGTGCGGCAAAAAGAACAGGAGTTCGAAAGAGACCGTCGTACTCTCGGTACGAAAGACCGGAATGCACCTCGTCAGCATCGCCATGTATGCCACATCCCAGCCGCTCGCGGATGCGACGGCAGAACTCTGGTCGTTCCTCCGGCGCACCCTCTCGCAAGCCGGCCTCGAGGATTTACCCGAGACGCTCGATCAGAGCATTCCCTATGACGAAGCCTGGCTGAGGCCGGATCTTCTGTTCTCGCAGACATGCGGCTATCCCTTTGCCAGCCGCCTGCGCGGCAAGGTTCGCCTGGTGGCGACGCCGGTCTACGGCCATCCCGGCTGCGACGGCCCGCTGATGCGCAGTTTTATCCTCGTCCGCAAGGATTCGCCTCTCAATTCGCTGGAGGATTTGCGCGGCACCACCGCTGCGATCAACAGCCCCGACAGCAATTCCGGCAGCAATCTCTTTCGCGCGGCCGTCGCGCCGCTTGCTCGCAACGGCCGCTTCTTCAGCCGGATCATCGAGACCGGCAGCCATGGTGGCAGCATCGCCGCCGTCATCGAGGGCAGGGCGAACAGCGCGGCCATCGATTGCATCACCTATGCCAATATCCGTCGCTTCGGTCCCGAAGATGTCGAAGGGCTCCGCATCATCGCCGAAACGCCCAAAGGCCCCGGCCTGCCATTCATCACTTCCGGTTACGCGCCGGACGAAAGAATCCGCCTTCTGCGCCGCGCACTCGCCGCCGCCATCGAGGAGCCGTCGCTCGCGGCCGCGCGCGCCACGCTCGGCCTCATCGGTTTCTCAGTGCTTTCCGAAGCCGATTATGAGCCCCTCTTGTCATTGGCGGGTGACGCATTGCCGCAATTGAGGGCTTGAGTTTCCTAAGCTATCTGGTTTCCCAGCTTGTCGCGGGACAAAATCCGTATCGATCTGGCGCCGCTGCGTCCGACCGGTTCTGAGCGAGCCTGCAGCTCGCATTGTCCCGGAGCATTCCGCCAGTAGCCGCGTTTGAGTTTGCTGCGCACCAGCTTCCCGAACGCCTCGGTGGCTTCGGTGCCCGTGTCGAACAGATCGATCTTCGATTGTCCCTTCGTTCCGATCCGTCCCCAGCAGCGCATGAGCGAACTGCCGCCGAACAAAGTCGGTTCGATCGCCAGCAGATAGAAACGCGCCATGTTTTGTGCAGGGTCTATACGGAAAAGCAATGTCGGAAGGTTCGCTTGCGTCATGCCGCAAGAATCCTACGCCGGCACCGACACGTCCAATGAATATGCTGAATCGATGGGGTGGCGGCGATTCCATCGTGTGATGTTTCATTGGGCGGAGCACGGACGTTTGGCGCAGTTCCGGCCGGACGTTGCTACGCAGTGACCCGCTTCTATCTATCTTTCCACGGATTGACGATCTGAAGATCGATCCCGGTGAAATCAGAGACATTGCGCGTTGCGAGGGAAGCCCCGCGCGAAATGGCGATGGCAGCAATCTGGGCATCGAATTGACTGATCGGCCGACCCGCTTTGCGACGATCGGTAGCGATCGTGGCATAGACGTTCGAAGCCTCGCGATCGAACGGCAGGACCCGCCCGCCAAAATCCTCGGTGAATATCGGCAAAATTGCCGCCTCCAGATCGCGTCGGCGCCGCCCCTCGGGAAGCAGACGAAGGCCATAAAGATCTCCGCCTCCGTTACCGCCGTCGTGAAGACGGAAGAAGGATGCTGCATTGCGACCCAGTCGATAACGGCCGCATTCGGAGTGGCCGTCAGCAGCTCTGAAATGACATTGGTATCGAGAACGATCACGCGGCGAAGTCCGGAGGCTCACGAATTGGCTCTCGGGGCGGAATGTCGAGTTCGACGCCGCCGACCGAGAGCAGGCGCGTGCGAATGGCATCTGCGAGATTGCGGGCCATCGGTTCGCTGGCCGCAAGCGCGATGCGCAAAATATCCCGTGCTTCATCCTCCATGGAGCGGCCATGGGTTGCGGCGCGCATGCGCAGCCGCTGCTTCAACCCCTCGTCCAGATTGCGGATGGTCATGCTGGCCATTTCGTTCTCCATTCAGCAATGATTGCATATTAATCATTGATTGCAGATTTTCAAGGCCAGGTCACCGGCGCTGCGCCGTTCAAAACCGATGTTCCGCACCCTCGATCGGATTTGCCCAGACCGTCATCCCGGGCACAAACGGCGTCTCGCCTTCGGTGCGCACGACCATTTCGCCGAGATCTGCGACGTCGAGATAGAGGATCGCGTCGGCGCCGAGGCGCTCCACATGCCGGATGGTGCCGTGCCACTGTCCCGCGTCTGCGGAAAGGCGGATATGTTCCGGACGGATGCCGTAGGTCGTGCAGTTCAAACGTCGTGCCGTCTCGCCGCCATAGAGGTTCATCTTCGGGCTGCCGATGAAGCCGGCGACGAAGGGTGTGGCGGGGTTGCGGTAGAGTTCCATCGGGCTGCCGATCTGCTCGACCGCTCCGCCGTTCAGCACGACGATCTTGTCCGCCATCGTCATCGCTTCGACCTGATCGTGGGTCACATAGATCATCGTCGATTTCAGACGGGTGTGGAGATCGGAAATCTCCAGGCGCATCTGGGCCCGGAGCGATGCGTCCAGATTGGAGAGCGGCTCGTCGAACAGGAAGACCCTGGGATCGCGAACGATTGCCCTGCCGATGGCGACGCGCTGCCTCTGGCCGCCGGAGAGCGCTTTCGGCTTTCTCTGCAGGAGGTGGGTGAGCTGCAGCGTTTCGGCGGCGGCAGCCACCTTGGCGGCAATCTCCGCCTTCGGACGGCGGGCGAGGGAAAGGCCGAAGCCGATGTTTTCCGCAACCGTCATGTGCGGATAGAGCGCATAGCTTTGGAAAACCATGGCGATGCCGCGTTCGGAAGGTTCGGCGTGGGTCACGTCCTTGCCGCCGATGGTCAGCATGCCTGACGTTGTCTCTTCCAGTCCGGCGATGATGCGCAGCAGCGTCGATTTTCCGCATCCCGAGGGGCCGACGAACACCACGAATTCGCCGGAGGCCACCTCCAGATCGATCCCCTTGATGACCTCGAGGGCGCCGAAGCTCTTGCGAACCTGTTTGAGTGTGAGTTCGGCCATTCTGCTACCCTTTGACTGCGCCTGATGTCATGCCCGCGACGATCTGCCGATTGAAGAAGATGAAGACGATCAGCGGCGGGATCGTCACGAGGAGGATGTTCATGAAGAGGAGGTTGTACTGGCTCGTATACATGCTCTGGAAATTATAGAGCGTCAGCTGCACCGTCACATTCTCCTTGCCGGGAAGGTAATAGAGCGGGTTGGTAAAATCGTTGAAGATTGCGATCGACTGCACGACGATATTGGTGACGGTCACCGGTTTCAGGAGCGGCAGGATTACCCGGAAGAAGATCTGTCGGGGTTTTGCGCCGTCGATCAGCGCCGCTTCGTCGAGATCGCGCGGGATGGTCGAGATGAAGGACCGGTAGAGCAATGTCGAGAAGGACAGATTGTAGGCGACCTGGATCAGGATCATCCCGGTCATGGTCTTGAAGAGGCCGATCTCCTGCAGCAGGCCGATCGTCGGAACCACGGCGGGCGGCATCATCAGGCCCATGAAGAGCGCAACGGATGCGACCCTGTTCCAGGCGGTCCTGCGGCGCTGCATCACATAGCCCACCATCGCCGACAGCAGGATGAGGATGGTGACGGAGGCAACGGTGATCAGCGTCGAATTGAAGTAGGCGAGCACGAGCTGATAATCGCGCGCCTTGAAGACAGCCACGAGATTGTCCCAGAACAGCCATTGTCCGGGCAATTCGAAATCAAGGCGGGAGGCTTCGGATTTCGATTTGACCGCCTGGAGAGCGACGAAGACGAAAGGCATCACGAAGATAACGGCGGCGACGGCAAGCGATATCGCGCCGGTCACATAGGGGCGTATGCTTCTCATTCTTCGACCCCGCGCCGATTGAACCATAGGGTAAGTGGCAGGATGATTGCGGCAATCAGCGCGAACAGGATGACGTTGCCGGCCGTCGACAGGCCGTAGAAGCCTGCCTGGTACTGTTTGTAGATGACCGAGGCGATCACGTCGGAAGAGAAACCGGGCCCGCCGCGGGTCATTGCCCAAATCAGGTCGAACGAGCGAAGGCCGCCGATCAGCGACAATGTCACGACCGTGATGGTGGCTGGGCGCATGAGCGGCAGGGTGACCCGGAAAAATTGCTGAAGGCGTGTCGCTCCGTCGATTCTCGCCGCCTCGTAATAATCGGGACTGATCGCGGCGAGACCGGCAATGAAGATCAGGGTGGCGAGGCCGACACCCTTCCATAGATCGACCAGAGCCACCGAAAAAAGGGCAAGCGCCGGGTCGGTCAGCCATCCCGGCCCTGGTATGCCGAGCGCCTCAAGCGTGACATTGATGATGCCCTTGGTCGGATGCATCATCACCGTGAAAGTCATGCCGATGCCGATCGTCGAGACAAGGACGGGGAAGAAGACCAGCGTGCGCAGGAAGCCGCGGGCGAAGATATTGCCGGTCAGGAGCACCGCCAGCAGCAGCCCGCAGACCGTCTTCAGACCCGAGGTCGTCACGGCATAGACCAGCGTGTTGACGAGCCCCTGGATCAGGAAGGGTTCGGAAAAGAACTGACTGAAATTTTCGAGACCGATGAATTCGGCCGTCGACAGGTCCCATCGTGTCAGGCTGAACCAAAGGGACGATATCGTGGGAACGAGAAACAGCACGCCATATATGACGGCGGCGGGAATGAAAAACCACAGCGGATAGGGCGATTTGCGCGCGGGGCGGCGTGTCTCGATCATAGCTCCCTCTTCGATCGGGTGGAGCCTCGCCCTTTGCGGGCGAGGCTGACTGGCCCGAAAGACCGCTCTACCAGTTCGGCAGCCCGAGCTGCTTGGCCTGCTTGCGCACATCGTCGTCATAAAGCTTCGCCGCGTCGGCGGGCTGGCGGATGCCGGAGCCGACCTCCACGGTGATCTGCTCGAGCGCCGGTCCCTTGACCGGAGAGACGAATTCCAGCGCCGGCGTCGTTTTGTCCTTTGCCTCGAAGTAAGGAAGCATCTCCTTGATTGCAGGCGGCACGTCCGCCGGCAGGTCGCAGCCGTCGACCAGGGAAGGCCCTTGGATGGCGTTGGTTTCCACCATCACCTTGCAGCCCTCGACGCTTCCGGCGAAATCGACGAATTTTTTCGCTTCCTCGGCATGCTGGCTGGTAGCCGGGATATAAAGGCCCGGCGGCATCCAGACCGTCAGCCCGTTCGTCGCTGCATCGTCGCTCGGCTGGGCGAAGAAGCCGACATCGCCCAGATTCTCGGGATAATTCTGTTTGAGCGCGCCGACGGCGAAGCTCAGCATCGGATAATGCGCCGCCTCTCCGGTCGCCACCATTCGCAGGCCGTCGTCATAGCTTGCTGCGCCGAAGTCTTCGTTCATCAGGCCTGCGTCGTGAACGTCCTTCAGCCGTTCGAAGCCCTTCATGGCCGCTGGTGTTTCGGCATATTTTGCCTTGTTGGCGGTGTAGTCGGCGGCGAAGTTCGGCACGGCGGCGTGCAGATTATAGTAGTCGGCCAGAACGAAGAGCTGCGAGGTCCATGTGTCGCGATAGGTTTGCGCCACGGCGACCTTTCCCGATGCCTTGACCTTGGCGTTGTTGGCCATGAAGTCCGCCCATGTCTTCGGAACGGACAGGCCGAGGTCCTGGTAGATCTTCCTGTTATAGAGAATCCCGCCCGCCATCGCCGTGCCGAACGGAACGCCGTAGAGCTTGCCGTCGGCGCTGACGACAGCCTTGAAGCTTTCGTCCACCTTCGCTTGCGACGGCAGGCCGCTCAGATCGACAAGCGTCTGCGTGGGCTTCAGCGCCTGCAAGAGCGAGCCGGAATTGTAGAGGAACACATCGGACATTTCCCCGGTCGCCAGGCGCGTCTTGATGATGTTGTCGCCCTCGCCGCCACCTGGCCGCTGCTCGATCTCGATCGTCACGTCGGGTGCCTTGGCCTGGTAGGCGGCGACCAGGGCCTCGGCCGCCGCGACCGTGTCGGGGTTGTTGTCTATCAGGAAAGACAGCGTGGTTTCCGCCTGCGACGGGCTGGCCGCAGCCAATGCCAGAAGCGCCGACGCGCCCGCAAGAATGCGCTTTATCCGATGTGTCATGACGTTCCTCCTCTGAACGGTGTGACCTAGATGCTCTTCAATGATCGGGTAGAGAAAAAACCAGCTGGTGCGTGCCCGGCGAGAGAACGGCCTCCCCGGTGACAGGCTTTCCGTCAAGCGACGGGTTCCGATGCCGCCGTCCGGGCCGGAAACGGCCGACGCAGCCCTCTGGAAGCGTCAGCACATACGTGACCTCGTTGTCGGCGTAGCGCCAGCCGGCCTCGATGCGTCCCTGGCTGATGTCGTGATAGGCCGAAACAGGCGAAAGCGAGGGGATCGGCGCGGGATCAACGATGACCTCGGCAAACCCCGGCGCATCCGGGCTCGGCGAAATGCCGGCGACACATTCGAACAGCCATTGGCAGACCGCGCCATAGGCATAGTGATTGTAGCTGTTCATGTCGGGTTCGTAGATGGTGCCGTCGGGCGCCATGGAATCCCAGCGCTCCCAGATCGTCGTCGCTCCCTTCGAGACCTGATAGAGCCAGCCCGGCACATCCTCCTGCAGGAAGACCTTTTCGGCGAGATCGTCCATGCCGAGCTTCGTCAGGGCCGGCAAGAGGGCAGGGGTGCCGATGAAGCCGGTGCCGATCTTGTAGTCGGCATCGATGATCACCTGCCGGAAATGCCGCCGGGCGGCTTCGTCATGCTCTGCCGGTATCAGGTCCTGGAGGAAAGCCAGGGCATACGATGTCTGGTCGTTATGGGCGAGCCGTCCCGCCGGGGTGATGAACTCGTTGGCAAAAGCCTGTCTGATTTCGTCGGCGCGCCGTTTCATCTGCTCTTCAAGCGCGTCTTCGCCGAGAACGGCTGCAATTTTTGCCAGAAGGTCTGTCGAGATGAAGTGGTAGAGGGTAGCCGCACAATCGTCGGCAATCGTCGGGCGCGGTTTCCTGTTGTCGCCGACCGGCTGCAGCCAGTCGCCGAAGGTGAAGCCGCGGGCGCCCCAGTGCGACGGCGGACGCACGATCGGGCCATCCGAGATGGACCAGACGAAATCGACCCAGCGCACCATGGAATCCAGGCATTCCGAAAGAACGGCCCGATCGCCGTAATGGGTGTAGAGCACCCAGGGGATGACGACTATCGCGTCGCCCCAGCCGGTCGAGCCGGCATAGCCCGGGAAATCGGCGGGATGCAGACGAGTGGGGTCCGGCGAGAAATGCGAGACGGCCCCGTCCTCGCGCTGGTCGGCGATCACGTCGCGCAGGTATTTCCTGAGAAAGGACTGGCTGTCGCTCAGCCAGCATGCGGTTGCGGCAAACACCTGGGCGTCGCCGGTCCAGCCCAGGCGCTCGTCGCGCTGCGGGCAATCTGTGGGCACTTCGACGAAATTGGCGCGCTGCGACCAGATGGTATTCTCGACGAGGCGATTGACGAGCGGGTTCCCTGAAGTGAAGCCGCCGGCGGGCTCGGGCACCGACGAGATCGGGATCGATGCGATTTCAACGATCTTGGCGTTCCCAGTGATGGTCACTCTGGCATAGCGGAAGCCATGGAAGGTGAAATGCGGCGCATAGGTCTCGTCGCCGTCTCCCCGCAGCGTGTAGAGCGTGTGCGCTGCGGCCGCACGATAGTTGCGATTGTCGAAATGGCGATCGGGACCGAGGACTTCCGAATGCTCCACCCGCACTTCGGCGCCGCCCGTGCCGCGGACGATATATCTGACATAGCCGCCGACATTCTGGCCGAAGTCATAGATCGTCCTGCCTTCCTCGTCGGTCCAGCTGCTGACCGGGGCGAGCGGCTGCAACTCCCGCACCGCCGTGGTCTCATGGGCGACGAGCAGCCCCTTGTCGAACGGCAATCTCTCGGTCCCATGGGTTTCCGCGAGGCTTTCCCGGCGCGCGTCATAGATCTCGCCGAAATAGATCCCCGACTTCAGAATGGGCAGAAGGCCGCTCCGCCAGCTCGTATCGGTGGACAGGATGGTGCCAGCCGTCCCCACCAGATCCGCAATGGCGCCGATCCTATCGCCCCAGCAGTTCGGAATCGCCTTGACACCCCACATGATGGGCGACCGGTACCATCCGTCGGCGAGCCAGATCTCGATCCGGTTGAGGCCTGATTTGAGCAGGCTCGACACGTCGTATCGCTGATAGGCAATGCGATCGTCATAGTTCGTCCAGCCCGGCGTCAAAAGATCGGTGCCGACGCGGACGCCATTGATGAAGCACCGGTAGAGGCCGAGCGCCGAGATGAAGAGTTCGGCCGGACGTCCGCCGCCATCGTGATCGAAGGTTTTGGAGACGAAGCTTGCCTGTGTTCCCTGACCGCCGTCCGACAGTGGTGCGATCATATCCCCCGACCAGGCGCGCGAAACGAGATCGCCGTTGATGGCTGCCGGCTGAAAGTTCATCAGGTCCTCCCAGATAATGTAGAACGTTCTCCATATAACGTTCTACATTTTTTTCGGGAGCGCAATAGAAATTTCGCCGCCACTCTGCCATGGTGTTTTTGCGGGCGATTGTGACGGCCCGCAGGGCAGCCCAGAGATTTCATGTCGATCGAAGACAAACAAAGACTGCAACGAAATGATCGCGTGACGATCCGGACAGTGGCAAAGCACGCAGGCGTTTCGGTCGCCGCGGTTTCCAAGGTAATGCGAAATGCCTACGGCGTCAGCGAAGGGCTGCGCGCGAAGGTGACCGGTGCCATCGAAGAGCTCGGCTATCGCCCTTCGCGGGCGGCACGGGGCCTGCGCGGCCGCAGTTTCACCATCGGGGTACTGCTGATCGACATCCGCAATCCCTTCCTGCCGGAGGTGATTGCCGGCGTGAACGGCGTGCTGGCGCTTTCGCATTATCAGGCGATGATCGGCGTCAGCGATGCGCGGGTGCAGCTGGAGACCTCGTTGATCGAGTCGATGATCGACTACAAGATGGACGGTCTGATCCTCGTCGCGCCGCGCTTGCCCTCCGAGATTATCGCCAAGTTCGCGTCAGAGATACCGATCGTCGCCGTCGGTTTTCACGATGCCGGCGCCACCGCCTTCGATACCGTCAATGCCGACGACCAGTGCGGGGCAGAGATCGCGGTGGAGGCGCTGCTTGCCTGCGGCTACCGCGATATCGAAATGCTCAGTCTCGGCGAGCGCGAGGGCCATCAGGTCTCCGTCGTTCGTCAGCGTGAGATCGGCTTCCGCCGGGCGATGCAGCGCGCCGGGCTCGGGTCGTCTGCGCCAATCAGCAAAATTCCCATCGCCCAGCCAAAGCGGGAGGAAACGATGCGAAAATTCCTGTCGCGAAAGAACAGGCCGCGTGCAGTATTCTGCTGGAGCGATCTCGACGCGATTACCCTTTTGAGCCTGGCGATGGAGATGGGGGTGCGCGTGCCCGAAGACCTCGCCGTCATCGGCTACGACAATTCGTCGACCGCAGCGCTCGGTCTCGTCAATCTCGCAAGCATCGATCAGTCGGGCAGGGAACTCGGCCAGGTCGCCACCCGGACGTTGATTTCCAGGATAGAGGGCCGCACCAGCGCGGAGCATATTTTCCAGATACCGTCGCTGGTCAGCCGCAGCAGCCTGACCCGTTCCGGCAGCGCCAAAGGCGCTTAGCGGGTGGGAAGGACCGGCAGCAGCGCACGCTGCCGGCTTCGTTGTCTCAAGCCGCCTTGCCGATTTTCGACGGGCGCGTCGCGGCGGCCTTTTCGACCATCGCGGTGACTTCGGCGCGACGGGCGCCCGAAAGCGGCAGACGCGGCAGGCGGACGCGTTCGGAGCCGCGGCCCATGATCTGCTCGGCGAGCTTGATCGACTGGACGAGGTCATGTTCGGCATCGAGATGCAGAAGCGGCATGAACCAGCGATAGATCTTGCGGGCTTCTTCCCAATCGCCACGTTCGGCGGCCGCGACGAGCTGCACGGATTCCTGCGGGAAGGCGCTGGTGAGGCCGGAGACCCAGCCCTTGGCGCCAAGCATCAGGCCTTCCAACGCGACGTCGTCGAGGCCGGCGAAGATATCGAAGCGATCGCCGAAGGCGTTGATGAGATCGGTGAAGCGGCGCGGATCCGGCGCGCTTTCCTTGACCGCCTTGATGTTCGGCACGTCGGCAAGCACCTTCAGCACGTCGGCGCCGATGTTGACGCGGTAGGCCGGCGGGTTGTTGTAGAGCATGATCGGCAGCGAGGTCGCTTCCGCGACGGTGCGGAAATGCGCGATCAGTTCCTCCGGCTTCGGTACATAGACCATGGCCGGCAGCAGCATCAGGCCGTCGGCGCCAAGTTTTTCGGCATCGCGGGCATAGGCGACGGCGCGGCGCGTGTCGAATTCGGACACGCCTGTCACGACGGGAACACGGCCGTTGACCACCTCGACGGCGGCTTTCAGAATCGTGCGCTTCTCATCGGGGTCGAGCGAGTTGTTCTCGCCGCACGTGCCCATGACGATCAGCCCGTTGACGCCGTCATTGACGAGCGCGTCCTGGACGCGCTGCGTCGCGGTGAGATCCACGGAAAGATCTTCGTTAAATTGTGTCGTTACGGCGGGAAATACGCCCTTCCATCCTGTCGTCATCGATCGAACTCCGTTGAAATTGGTTGCGTTATATACAAACTGTCGACAAGATACAACGATCTTGTTGCGGAGGCCGGCCGAAACGCAATACAAGGCTCCAATAAAAGAGGATGGGCAGATGGAGAAGGACGCGGAAAATGTGCGGGTGCGCGGCTCGGGCACGCAGAGCGTCTATGTGACGCTGCGTCGGGAAATCCTGTCGATGGCGCTGGAGCCCGGCAGTCCGCTTGACGAGGTCCGGCTCTCCGAGCGCTTCGGGATGTCGCGGACGCCCATTCGCGAGGCGCTGTTGCGGCTTGTCGCCGACGGGCTGGTCACGACGCTGCCGAACCGGAATACGATCGTTGCGCCGATCGATTTCGCAAGCCTGCCCACCTATTTCGAAGCGCTGACGCTGATGTACCGGGTTACGACACGCGGGGCGGCAGCGCGGCGAAATGGTGACATCATGAAGACCGTCCGCCGGCACCAGAAGGACTTCGCCGACGCTGTTGCCGCACGCGACGCCTATGCGATGATCGAGGCGAACCGCGAATTTCACGTCGCAATCGCCGAGCTTGCCGGCAATTCCTACTACACCACCTTCTTTGCGAGGCTGCTCGATGAAGGCCGGCGCATCCTTCGCCTCTATTATTCGACATTCGACGACCGCCTGCCGCGCCAGTATGTCGACGAACATGAGGAAATAATCGCCGCGATCGAGGCCGGCGACGCTGAGCGCGCCGACCAGCTGGCGATCGCTCACGCCGCGCAGATCGTCCGTCAGATTCAGGATTATATCGCTCGCGACCTCGACCGGCCGGTAGCGATCAACTTATCCTGAAGCGGCTGAGCCGAGCGCAGGAAGAACAGGAAAACGATATGTCGTGGCAGCATCCCGTACCCCGCATCACCGACGACGAAAAGCAGCTCCGTCTGTCGAGGCTTCGGGAGAGGATCGAAGCTGAAGGATTGGCCGGGATACTTCTTGGGCCGACCGAGAGCCTGCGCTATTTCACCGGGCTTGTCTGGCATCCGAGCGAAAGGTTCCTCGGTGCGCTCGTGACGCCCACGGCCATCGTCTACATCGTTCCGGGCTTCGAGCGCAGCCGTGTCGAAACCCTGCCGCATCTGCCCGGGGAAATCCTGGTCTGGGAAGAGGAAGAGAGCAGTGCTGCCCTCATTTTGCGGCTTGTCGGTCAGGGCGGCGCGCTTGCCCTCGACGACGGTCTGCCGCTTTTCTTCTATCACGCATTGGCAGCGGTGGCAGGCGCCGAAAGGCTTTCTGACGGCGGGCGGCTGATCCGCGATCTGCGTCGCATCAAATCGGATGCGGAGATCGCTCTCATCCAATATGCGATGAACCTGACGCTCGACGTCCATAAACAGGTGCATGCGCTGTTGAAGCCAGGCCTCAGATCATCCGAGGTGGTCGATTTCATCGATCGGCAGCATCGCCTCGCCGGCGCTGACGACGGTTCGACGTTCGCAATCGTCTCCTTCGGCGCGGCAACCTCGCTTCCGCACGGCGCTGACGGCGACCAGATCCTTGCCGAGGGCGAGGTCATTCTCGTCGATACAGGCTGCCGCATCGACGGTTATCATTCCGATATCACCCGGACTTACGTGCTGGATGGCGGCAACAGCGCCTTCGAACGCGCCTGGCGGATCGAACGCGAGGCGCAGCAGGCCGTCTTCGACGCAGCCCGGATCGGCGCTCCCTGCTCGAGCCTCGACGATGCCGCCCGCAAGGTGCTCGCCAAACACTCTCTCGGGCCTGACTATCGCCTGCCGGGACTGCCGCATCGCGCCGGCCATGGCCTTGGGTTGGAGATTCACGAGGAGCCTTATATCGTGCGTGGCAACGATACACCGCTTGCCGCCGGCATGTGTTTTTCCGACGAGCCGATGATCGTCTTTCCCGAAAAATTCGGGATCCGGCTGGAAGACCATATCTATATGACCGCCGAAGGTCCGCGCTGGTTCACCCATCCGGCGACGGGACCGAGCGAGCCGTTCTCCTGAGCGGGAGCCATCTCCGCCCGCTCAGGCGGCGCGGCTTTTCAGGTGGCCGTCAGGCTGGGCAGAAATACCTCGTACAACAGTGCGGCAGGTGCTCTCCACTGGTCGGGAGAATCGTAATTGCCGGCGGCAATCGCAAGGACGAAGTCGAGGCCCGGGAAAACAAAGAGCCGCTGCCCGCCATTCCCAAGTGCGGCGATGAAGCGCTCGCCATAGGTTCCTGTTCTATCCGTGATGGCCTCCTCGCCCAGATACCACAGATAGCCGTAATGCATTCCCGGCCAACCGATATCGACCATGGCGGCCGGCTGGAAACTCTGTTCAAGCCAGGATTCGGGAACGACAGCACGACCGTCCGTTCTGCCGCCGTCCAACATCATCTGCCCGATTCGGGCGAGCGAGCGCGGCGCCATCCGCAGGCCCGACGCGGCTGACGCTTTGCCGTCCTGGCCCCGGATCCATTCAGTGGTGTCGATTCCGAGAGGAGAGAACAGCTTTTCGCTTGCAAATGCCGGCAAGGATTGACCGGTGCCTCGCTCAATGATCGTGCCAAGCAATGCAACAGCCCCGCCGCTGTAGATCCAACCCCGTCCCGGCTCCGCAAGGATCGGCCGATCGAGGATGAAGCGATAGCGATCCTGCGCCTGTTCCATGGCGATCTCGCTGTTGGCCGCATCGGTGTAGGGCAGGTTTTCGTTCCACTCCATAGCAAGGGTCATCGTCAAGGCATGCCGGATGGTCAGGCGCCTGCGCTGTGGATCACCGGCAAGATCGGCATATTCCGGAAACTGCGCGACGATCGGCTCGTCAAGCCCCGGCACGCGACCCTCTTCAAGTGCAATGCCATAGAGCAGGCCGACGATGCTTTTCGTGACGGATCGGATATCGTGGAGTGTGTCCGGCCCGAATCGGACATTCCCGAGCGACTGCCCCCATTTCATATCGTTGCCGTCGTTATACCGCTCGAAGACGATACGGCCGCCGCGAAGGGCGACGACCCCATGAAGGCCCGCAAGTCTTCCGCCTTTCTCCAAATCGTCAAAACGTTTTACCGGATCGGACTTGAATCCTGTCTCGCCCGAGGCGGCAATCTCTGGGTCGGTATGCTTTCCCTCAGCGATGGTCGGTGGCGTGCTCACCATTATTGTCGCTCCTATATGCCTGTGGGTTCCGCTGCAATTTATTCGGGTAGTCATTGCTAGCCAATCCTGGCGCGAAATTCCATCGGGCTTTCGCCGAGCTCAAGCGGGAAGGCATTGCTGCACATTCGAGGTCATCAAGCACATTTTACCCACCGGGCCGGTAGCGCATCCGTCTTCCCGCGATGATATCCGGACCTGAACGACGGCCTTGATCTCGGGGCCGCCGCATGAAGCTTTCGTCTCGGTGGCTCTGATCAGGCCCTCAAAAGCCTTGGTGATTCATCGCTTTTGTGTCGGGATGGGCGCTGCATCTCAGTCTTGAATGCCGGCAGCGCTCGCGGTCTTGAGCTTGACCTCGATGACGGGAACCACGACCTTGGGTCGGCGCACCGGCAGGACGAATGTCAGTTCGTCCTCGGCGACGGGGAACTGCGTGTTCGCCCATAGCGTATTGGCGGACGGCTGCAGCCAGGTGACCTCGCTGCCGTCATGCAGGAACTGCGCATATTCGATCTTGCCCGCCAGCGCATCGAAATGCAGATGCTTGTAGGGCCAGTTGAAGATGTGGATGTAGAGGCGGTCGCCATTCTGCGTCAGCCGGCAATCGGGGGGCGCGGTAAAATCGGACTGGGTGCAGCCGACGATGCTGCGCTCGTGCAGCGCCATCCACTCTTCATAAGCGGCAAGGGCGGCGAGTGCGCGATGGTCGAGAGTACCGCGCGCCGTCGGCCCGACATTCATCAAAAGATTGCCGCCTATGGCAACGGTGCCGACCAGCATCTGCACCAGCTGCTCGGTGCTTTTCCAGGTGTCCTCGTCGCGGTGATAGCCCCAGGAGCCGCTCAGCGTCTGGCAGGCCTCCCAGACGACACGCCGGCCGTCGCGTTTCGGCCAGGCGCGCGGCATATATTGCTCCGGCGTGACGATGTCGGGCTGCAGGCCGGCAAGGTCGAGCCGGTTGTTGATGATGATATCGGGGGCAAGCTCGCGCACCAGGCGCACGAGTTTCTCGCTTTCCCAGTCCCGATGGCCCTTGCCGACCAGTTCTCCGAGCTTCCACTGGGGATAGCTGAAATCAAACCACATGATGTCGATCTGCCCGAACTCGGTCAGCAACTCACGCACCTGCTCGCGCATGAAAGCGGCATAGCGGCTGATATCGCGGCCTTCGTTGATCCTCATCGCGTCGGGATGGTTGCGCTGCGGGTGGCGCGGATCGACCGTGAAGTCGGGATGATGCCAGTCGATCAGCGAATAGTAGAAGCCGATCCTCAATCCTTCGGCGCGGAAGGCGTCGACGAAAGGCCGCAGCAGATCCTTTCCGTAAGGCGTGTTGGTCACCTTGAAGTCGGTCGCCTTGGTGTCCCAGAGGCAGAATCCCTCATGGTGCTTGGTCGTCAGCACCACATATTTCATGCCCGCCGCCTTCGCCCGTCTCGCCCATTCTCTGGGGTCGTAGAGGTCGGGGTCGAAATGATCGAAATATTTCTGGTAGTCGGCGTCATCAAGTTCTTCGCGGCTCTTCACCCATTCATGGCGCGCCGGCAGGGCGTAAAGTCCCCAATGCACGAACATGCCGAACCGATCGTGAACGAACCAGGCCTTCTTCTCCTCGGGCAAGGCCAGTGACTGCAGATTGTCGGCATCCATGGGGAATTCCTCCTATTGGGATTGGAGTCAGGTCGTTTCGCGGACAATGAGTTCGGGGACGATGACGATGCCGTGCTGACGGTTCTTGGTGGCGATGCGGCTGAGCAGCAGGCGCACGGCTTCCTCTCCCATTTCCCGTTTCTGCACCCGCAACGTGGTCAGCGCCGGCGACAGCAGTTCGGCTGTCGGAATATCATCGAAACCGATGAGCGCGATCTCACCGGGGATCGAAATGCCGGCGGCCCGGCAGGCCTTCATGGCGCCGATCGCATTGAGGTCGTTATAGCAGACGAGGGCGTCGATCCCGGGCGCTTCCGCCAGCAATTGCGCTGCAGCCGTCTGTCCGCCTGCCGCCGTCGGATCGCAATAGACGATGCCCTGCGCCTTCAGCCCATGGGCTGCCAGCGTTTTGCGGAAACCGACAAGGCGGCTCTTGCCGCCGAAGGAGCTGCGCGGCCCCGCTATGATCGCGATCTTGCGCCGTCCGCGCTCGACCAGATGATCGATGGCGCGCGATGCTCCTGTCTCGTAGTCCGTGACGATTGTTCCCGCGATCTCCGTTGGAGCTTCGCGGTTGATCAGCACCACGGCGCGGTGAGGCGCGAGCGCCTTGTGAAGAGCGGCATCCGGCAGCCGCGCGCTGCAGACGATGATCCCGTCGACCCGATGGCGCAACAGCGCTTCGATGAGTTCTCCCTCGCGCTTGCTGTTCTCGACGACATTGGACAGAAGCAGGTTGTAGCCGGCAGCACTTGCCGCATCCTCGGCTCCCCTGATGACTTCGGGAAAGAACGGGTTGGTGATGTCTGGAACGAGAAGGCCGATGGTCTTCGACCGGTCGGACCGCAATCCGCGCGCAAAGGGATTGGGCCGGTAATTGAGTTCGTTCGCCGCCGAGAGAATGCGCTGGGTTGTTTCCGCACTGGCGCCGCCCTGGTCGTTGAGCACGCGCGACACCGTCATCGGGGATACCCCTGCGGCGCGCGCGACATCGGCGATGGTTATTTTGGATTCTGGCTCTTTGGCGCGGCTCAACGGGACTGTCTCTTAAATAGCGGGGAACTTACGATAACGATAACTAACATAATTTCCGGGAAAGCCAAGATAGGCATGGGCCTGATACAGTGATCAGAATCTCTTTGACAAGATTTGACGGTAACGATAACGTTCCCAGAAGAGGAGAATACGTTAACGATAACCTAGGCGGAATATTGGGAGGAAGGAATGCAGCACGTCAGAATTCTACGGCGGCAGGTCGCTTCGACCGTTGCGGCGGCGATCCTCGTCGGTGCCGGTTGGGCCGGCGCCGCCTTCGGCTTTGAAGAGTCGCCGGAACTGAAGGCGCTGGTCGATGCCGGCAAGCTGCCGCCGGTCGAAAAGCGCCTGCCCAAGGACCCTCTGGTGCTTACGCCGCTGGAATCGGTCGGCATCTATGGCGGCACCTGGCGCACGGCGACCTTCGGCGGCGGCGACAGCGAGATCGAGCGTTCGATCGGCTATACCCGCCTGGTCCGCTGGAATCCGGAATGGACCGAGGTGATCCCCGACATCGCCAAGAGCGTCGAGGTCAATGACAATGCGACCGAATATACCTTCACCCTGCGTGAAGGCACACGCTGGTCGGACGGTGAACCCTTTACCGCCGACGATCTGGTGTGGTGGAACGAGAACGTGCTGCGCAACACCAAGATCACGCCTGCCGCACCGGATTGGCTGACCGCCGGCGGGCAGACCGTCAAGGTCGAAAAGCTCGCCGACGACAAGGTCGTCTTCAAGTTTGCAGCGCCGAACGGCCTGTTCCTGATGAACATGGCGACCGTGCGCGGCTCAGACATTCTGGCAGCCGCGCCGGCGCATTACCTCAAGCAGTTCCACAAGGATTTCAATCCCGACGGCATCGACGCCCTGGTGAAGGCAGCAGGCGCGACCGACTGGGTCCAGCTCTTCAACAACAAGATCGGCTTTCCCGGCCGCTGGCGCGATCTCGGCCGCCCGACGCTCGACGCCTGGGTGCTGACCGCGCCCTACAACGGCACGACCCAGGTCGTGGCCGAGCGCAATCCGTACTACGCCAAGGTGGATACCGCAGGAAACCAGCTGCCCTATTTCGATCGCGTCACCATCGACGTGATGCAGGATACCCAGGCAATCATCCTGAAGGCGATCAGCGGTGAAATCGACATGCAGAACCGCTTCATCGAGACGACCGATGCCCGCACCGTGATTGTGCAGAACCAGCAGAAGGGCGGCTACGGCCTCTTCATCGCGCGGCCGGCATGGTCGAATGCGCTGCTGATCACGCTCAACCAGACCCACAAGAATCCGGCGCTGCGGGCCGTCTTCTCCAACAAGGATTTCCGCATTGGCCTCAGCTACGCCATCAACCGAGAGGAGCTCAACCAGCTGATCTATGCCGGGCAGGCCAAGCCCTATCAGGCGGCACCCCGCGAAGGCACCGCGCTCTACGACGAGAAGATGGCGACGCAGTATCTGGAATATAACGTCGACCTCGCCAATCGGTATCTCGACAAGGCCGGCACTAGCAAACGTGACGCGGAAGGCTTTCGCCTCGGCCAGGACGGCAAGCGGATCACCTTTGCGATCGATGCGCTAACCGGAAGCCCGATCCAGGTTGACGCGCTTGAGATGATCCAGCGCTACTGGCGGGCCGTCGGCATCGACATGCAGCCGCGCCCGGCCGAACGGTCGCTGATCTTCTCCCGGCTGCAGAACAACGAGAATGACGGTCTGGGGTGGGTCGGCGGCGGCGGCTACGACTTCCTCGGTCTGCTCGATCCCAAATGGTACTTCCCGCACGAATATGAATCGAGCTTCGCGACGGCATGGGGTCTCTATTACCAGAACCCCAAGGATCCGAATGCTGAGGAACCGAGCCCGGCCGCCAAGAAGCAGATGGATCTCTACCGGCAGGTGCAGGAAGCCCCGACGCTGGAAAAGCAGCTCGCCGCCATGAAGGAGCTGCTGGCGATCACCCGCGACGAGTTCTACGTCATCGGCACGAACCTGGAGCCGGACCGTGTCGGCATCGTCAAGACCAATATGCACAATGTGCCGAAGGTCATCCCCAGCACGTCGTTTTACATGACGCCGGGACCGGCAAAGCCTGAAACCTTCTACTACCAGCAATAAGACACGTGATCGCCGGAATGGCGCCCGCCGGCGCCATTCCGCTACCAGCCCCGCCCAATCACCAATCCGATCGGCGACCGCCGGTCGAAGGAGCTTGAACATGGCCGGCTTCATCATCAGACGTCTGCTTTACATGATCCCGATGATGTTCGCGATCTCGGTCGTCACCTTCATCATCATCCAGCTGCCGCCGGGCGACTTCCTGACCGCGATGACCGCGCGTCTGGCCTCGCAGAACGAAACGATCGATCCAAGCGTTATCGCCGGCCTGCGCGAGCGCTACGGCCTCGATCAGCCATGGGCGGTTCAATATTGGAAATGGATCAGCGGCATCCTGCTGCGCGGCGATTTCGGCCAGTCACTCGATTGGAACAAGCCGGTCAGCGAGCTGATCTGGGCGCGCATGGGCCTGACGATGGTGGTCTCGGTCACCACGCTGCTCTTCGTTTGGGCCGTGGCTTTTCCGATCGGCATCTATTCGGCGGTGCGGCAATATTCGGTGGGAGACTACGTCGCCACCTTCTTCGGTTTTCTCGGCCTCGCCATTCCGAACTTCCTGCTGGCGCTCGTGCTGATGTTCGTCTCGGCGCAATATTTCGGCCAAAGCGTCGGCGGGCTGTTTTCACCCAACTATATCAATGCCGCCTGGAGCTGGGCCAAACTCGGCGATCTCATCTCTCACATGTGGATTCCGGTCGTCGTGCTCGGCACCGGCGCCACGGCGGCGTTGATCCGCATCATGCGCGCCAACCTGCTCGACGAACTCAACAAGCCCTATGTCGACATGGCGCGTGCCCGGGGCCTCAGCGAAATCCGGCTGCTGCTCAAATATCCGGTGCGGGTGGCGCTCAACCCTTTCGTTTCCACAGTCGGCTGGGTGCTGCCGCACCTCGTCTCGGGCTCGGTGGTGGTCTCGATCGTCCTCAGCCTGCCGATCACGGGGCCGCTGCTGCTCAATGCGCTGTTTGCCCAGGACATGTATCTGGCCGGCACCTTCATCTTGTTGATGAGCATGCTGACCCTGATCGGCACGCTGATCTCGGACCTGCTGCTCGCCTGGCTCGATCCCCGCATCCGCAACGGCTGAAGGACAGAAAAATGACCGATCAAGCCCTCGCGCTGTCACCCGAACCCGTACGCCACGCCGACGCCATGGCCGGGCAGTGGAAGCTCATCTGGTGGCGCTTCTGCCGTCATCGGCTCGCGCTCGCGGCAGGCGTCGTCATCTTCCTGATCTACCTCGTCGCCCTGTTTGCCGAGGTTCTCGCTCCCGTTTCGTCGCAGACCTACGATTCCCGCTACACCTACGCGCCACCCCAGCAGCTGAGGTTCGCCGGCTATGATGCGGCGGGCGGATTTCATCCGCTCTATGTCAACGGTTATTCGATGAAAGTCGATCCGATCGCGCTCAGCCGCACCTACGTGCCCGATCCGGCCGTCGTCATTCCCGTCGGCTTCTTCGTGAAGGGCGAACCCTATCGACTCTGGGGGCTCATCGATCTGGACCGCCACCTTATCGGCCCGACCGAGACCGGCAAGCCATTCTATCTGTTCGGCGCCGACCGTCTCGGCCGCGACGTCTTCAGCCGGACGGTGCACGGCACCCGTGTTTCGATGTCGGTAGGCCTGATCGGGGTGGCGATCAGTCTTGTTCTCGGTATCGTCCTGGGCGGGATCTCCGGCCTCTATGGCGGCTGGGTGGACGATGTGATCCAGCGCTCTATCGAACTCATCAACTCGATCCCGACCATTCCGCTGTGGATGGGCCTTGCGGCTGCCGTTCCAATCAGCGCCGATCCGATCCTGGTCTATCTCTGGATCACGGTCATCCTGTCGCTGATCGGCTGGACCGACCTCGCGCGAGTGGTGCGCGGCCGTTTCCTGTCGCTGAAGACCGAGGATTTCGTGATCGCCGCCGGCCTCGACGGCTGTTCGCGAATGCGCATCATCTGGCGGCACATGGTTCCCTCCTTCATGAGCCACATCATCGCTTCGGTGACGCTCGCCATCCCGACGATGATCCTCGCTGAAACCGCGCTCTCCTTCCTGGGCATCGGCCTGCGCCCACCTGTCGTCAGCTGGGGCGTGCTGCTCCAGGAAGCGCAGAACATCCTCGCGGTATCGAGCGCGCCCTGGCTGTTTCTTCCGGGCATCGCGGTGATCGTCACGGTGCTCGCCCTCAATTTCCTTGGTGATGGATTACGCGATGCTGCAGATCCCTATGAATACTGACTCCAACTTCGCTGCAGCTGGCGAGCGCCGCGCCGATCGCGATCCGCTAATCGAAGTCGATGATCTCAGGACCCATTTCTTCGGCGGTGCGGGCACGATCCGGGCGGTCGACGGCGTCTCCTTTTCGATCCCGCGCGGCAAGACCGTCTGCGTCGTCGGTGAATCCGGCTCGGGCAAGAGCATTACCGGCCGCTCGATCCTCAATCAGGTTCCGCGCGGCGGGCGGATCGTCTCGGGTGCGATCCGCTACCGGCCCGATCCGGCGGCGCCGGCCATCGATCTGGCGAGGCTCGACCCGCGCGGCCGCGACATGCGGGCGATCCGTGGCGCCCAGATCGGCCTGATCAGTCAGGAGCCGATGGCAGCGCTTTCCCCCGTCCATACGATCGGCAACCAGATGGTGGAGGTGATCCGCCTGCATTTGAAGATGGGAAAGAAGGAGGCGCGCGAACATGCGATCGAGACCTTGGCGCTGGTGGGGATTCCCCGTCCGGCCGAACGCATGGAAAGTTACGCATTCCAGTTTTCCGGCGGCATGCGTCAGCGCGTCTGCATCGCGCTGGCGCTCGCCTGCCGTCCCAAGCTCCTGATCGCCGACGAGCCGACCACCGCCCTTGATGTCACCACCCAGGCCAATATCCTCGATCTGCTCGCCTCGCTGCAGGCCGAATTCGGGCTCTCCGTGCTGTTCGTCACCCATGATCTCGGCGTCGTGGCCGAGATCGCCGACGAGGTCGTCGTCATGTATGTCGGCCGGGTCGTGGAGGCGGGCGACGTTGATACCATCTTCCACGCACCAGCTCATCCCTACACCAAGGCGCTGCTGCAATCCGTGCCGCCTATGCACGGCCAGCCGAGCGAACGGCTCGCGGTCATCGAAGGCATGGTGCCCTCGCGTTTTGCCCGGCCAGAGGGCTGCAGCTTTCATCCGCGATGCAAGCAGGCGAGGGGCGGCCTCTGCGACCGAAGCGATCCCCAATCCGTCGTCATCGGCGAGGGGCATGTCGCCAGCTGTCTGCTTTACGAGGGAGGACTGTGATGACCGGTTCGGCGACGCCACGCAGCCCGCTGCTCGAACTCGACGATCTCAAGATGCATTTCCCCATCCGCAAGGGCGCGTTCCGGCAGGTGGTCGGGCATGTCAAGGCGGTCGACGGCGTTTCGCTTCGCGTCGAAGACGGCGAGACGCTCGGAATCGTCGGCGAATCCGGCTGCGGCAAGTCGACGCTTGCGCGCACCGTCCTGCGCATCTATCGGCCGACAGGCGGAGAAATCCGCTATCGCGACCGCCGTGGCGGCACCGTGGACCTCGCGGCGCTGTCGGGCCCCGCCCTCAAGGACATCCACCGCGACCTGCGCATGGTGTTCCAGGACCCGCAATCCTCGCTCAACCCGCGCCTTCCCGTGATCGACATCATCGGCGAGGTATTGAGCGTCAACGGCATCGTCAAGGGCCGGGAACTCGAGCACCGCGTCGCCGATCTGATGCGGAGCGTCGGTTTGCGCCCCGAATATATGCGCCGCTATCCCCATGCTTTCTCGGGTGGCGAACGCCAGCGCATCGGCATCGCCCGGGCGCTGGCGTCCAATCCGCGCCTGGTGATTGCCGACGAAGCCGTCTCGGCGCTCGATGTCAGTGTGCAGGCGCAAACCATCAACCTGCTGCAGGATCTGCAGGAACAGTTCGGCCTGACCTATCTTTTCGTCGCCCACGACCTCTCGGTCGTCAGGCACATCTCGGACAATATTGCCGTCATGTATGTCGGCCATGTCGTCGAAAAGGCGCCGACCGAGCAGATCTTTTCGCGCCCGCTCCACCCCTACACCGAAGCGCTGCTCTCGGCTGTGCCGATCGCCGATCCGCGGCTGCGCCGTCATGGCCAGCGCATCCGGCTGGCGGGCGAGGTTGCCGATCCCGCCCATCCGCCGCCCGGTTGCGCATTTCATCCGCGCTGCCGCTACGCCACTGCGCTTTGCAGGCAGGAGGCGCCGGCTCTGCGCACCGTCACTGATGATGGGCACGCCGTCGCCTGCCATCACGCCGAAGCCTTGAACCTCAATCCCTTTGCCGACCGTACCGTTCCGGAGTTCAACTGATGCCCGATTTCATTCCACGCTCCGAGCAGCGTCCTATTGTGGATACCTCCTCCAAGACGCTCGATCTCATCTACTTCGATCTCGTCACGCTCGCCTCCAACGAGCAGGACACCCGGCGGCTGCCTGCGCACGAAAGCCTCTGCGTCGTGCTGTCGGGTCGGGTGGATATCGAAGTGGATGACATCATGTTCGAAGCGGTGGGCCGGCGAGCCGATATCTGGGGAGGCGATGCGGACTCGGTTTACGCGCCGGTCGGCGCCAATGTCCGGATATCGGCTCACGGCGGACCGGCCGAGGTCGCCATCGCCGGCGGCCTCTGCGACATGCGCTACGCCCCCTTTCGGGTGACACCCGATGAGGTCGATGCGGTCAATGTCGGATCGTCCGACACGCACAGCCAGCGACGGATCGTCCACCTGCTCGGCCAACGGCAGAATGGACGCTGCGGCAATCTCCTGGTCAGCGAACTCTACGCCGGCGAGGGCTGCTGGTCGGGCTATCCTCCCCATAAGCACGACACCGAAGACGGCGATGCCGAGACCTTGCATGAGGAACTCTATCACTACCGCTTCCAGCCCGAGACCGGCTTCGGCAGCCAGATTACCTATGACGAGGACGGCCCGGTCAAGATCCTGATGACCCGCCACGGCGACACCTTCCTGCTCGACCGGGGCTACCACCCGACGGTCACCTCCCCGGGGCATCGCGGCTATATCTTCACCATCCTCGTCGGCAAGCACCGCCGCGGGCTGATCCAGCGTTTCGATCCCGCCCATCAGCATCTGACAAAGACCATCCCCGGCATCGATGCGATGCGCGACAAGTTCAAATAATCCGGCCTTGGCCTTTGCTGCCGCCTTTCCGTTCAAGGAGAAATGATCCATGCGTGAACGTACGCGAATAAGCGTCGATGCCGGCGAAGCAGTGCGCCCCTTCAACCGGTTTTGGCGCGGCACCGGCTTTTCACCGGCCGAGCTGTTGCTCGAACCCGAGATGCGCCAGATGCTCGCCTATATCGGCGCTCTGCCGAACGAGGGCATCCGGTATTTGCGCGTGCACTACCTCTACAATCTGCTGCGCTCGACCGGCGGAGCCGGCTATGACTGGTCTCTGCTCGACCGTGCGCTCGACGTGATGATCGAACACCGGCTGAAGCCGTTCTTCGAGCTTATGGGCAACCCGTCGGGCCTGTTCACCGATTACGAGGACATGGATCAGGTCAAGCGCTGGCGCGATCTCGTCACAGCGACGGCGGATCGTTACGGCGCGCGTTACGGCATGGACGAATTGCGCACATGGTATTTCGAAACGACCAACGAGGCCGATTCCGGCTGGTGGACCTACGGGATCAAGGGCTACACCAACTATTACGACGCCTGCGTCGCCGGGCTCGATGCCGTCGATCCGGGCCTGCCGATGGGCGGGCCGGGCACCGCCCGTACGCTCTCGCCGATCTTTCGTGCCCTCATGGCCCATTGCGACAACGGCGCGAGCTGCCTGATCGGGAATGGCCCGCCGCGCCTCGATTACATTTCGATCCACGAAAAGGGCGTCAACGGCAGCAAGGACGACCTGACGCCGAAAACCAACGCCATCGTCGACCGCACGCTTCTCGTCGTCGACTATCTCAAGGAACACCATCCGCGCCTTGCGGGCCTGCCCATCGTCAACGACGAATGTGATCCGCAGCTCGGCTGGAGCGATCATCACAGCTGGCACGGCAAGGCCTATTACGCCGGCATCATCGCCCGCATCATCGAACAGCACGACCGGCGCATCATCGCCCCGAAGGCGGCGGATTTCGCCTTCCTCAGCAATGACAACGCCTTTATCGGTGGCTGGAGCCAGCGCACGATCTTTGCCTATTTCGGCCCGCGCAATTTCACCAAGGCGCAGTGGGAGCACAAAACCGATCTCGAGACGTTGGTCACGGATGTCGATCGGGCGCCGCCCTTCGACATCGTCAAGAAGCCCGGCCTCACATCGATGGAAATGCTGGCAACGCTCGGCGATACCGTCTGCAAGGTGACGGCCGAACCGCCGCTTACGCCCGACCAGGACGGTCTGGCGATCCTGCCAACGCGGCTGCCGGGTGGCGGCGTTTCCATCAGTCTCATCCACAGCGTCGATGCCATCAACCGTTCGGGCCGGACCGCCGTTCGTCTCGAAGTGAGCGGCTTGGTTCCTGGCCGCCACGCGCTTTGCCTGCTGCGCATCGACGAGGAATTCACCAATCCAATGGAGGTCTGGGAGGCCCAGCGTGACGAACGCAATCCGAGAGGGCCTTTTGAGCCAGTCGGCGCGCCGCCCGAACCTAATGAAGCGCAGTTTGCCGAGCTGCGCCGCGCGCAGGAACCCGCCTTGTTGCATCCGATCAGCACTGTCGAATGCGACGAGGGACGGATCAGCGTCGATATGGATATACCGTTGCCGTCGCTGACGCAGGTGCTTGTCGTTCCCGATATCGGCACGGCTCCGGCTGCACCGACCGGCCTCGTCGTCGAACGCTACCTCGGTCTCGGCGGCCGGGAAGAGCGTATGCTGTTCTGGGCTGCCGGTGATGCCAGTCCTGCCATCTTCTACGATGTTCTGACCAGCACCGACGGTGGAACTTTTGAAAAGGTCAGTCCCGTCCCACTGCTCTCGACGGCATTCCTGCACATGTCGCCACCACCAGGGGAGCGTTATGCGGTCCGCGCCCGCGACGCATTCGGCCGCCGCAGCGAGCTTTGCGTCTCGCCCGCATGAGCAGCCGCTTCCGGATCTGAGCCATGGATATCGCCTATTTTACCAAGACGCTGGAGGGGTTGCCGCTCGAAAGAGCGGCAGAGATCACCGCCGCTTTGGGCTTCGACTGCGCCGATCTTCTCGTCCGCGAGGGTCACGCCGTCTCCCCTGACAGGCCCGAGGAAATCGTCGAGGCCGCAAAGCTCTTTGCCGCGGCGGGGGTGCGCACTCCGATGGCGACGATCGATTCCACGCGGCCTGACGACTCGACGTCACGGCTTATCGGCTGCTGCGGCGAGGCCGGTATCGGGCAGATCAGGCTCGGCTTCTGGCGTTATGATCCGTCGCGGCGCTGGACGGTGCAGGTCGATGAAGCGTGGCGTGATCTCGACGGTTTCGAAGCGCTCGCCGAACGGTTCGGCATCAAGCTGACCATCCAGCTGCATGGCGGCACCCTGCACAGCTCCGGCGCGCTCGCGAGGCAATTGCTCACCGGCCGCGATCCGGGGAGGATCGGCGCCTATCCCGATCCGGCCAATCAGATCGTTCGCGAGGGAGGCGAGGATTGGCGCGTAACCCTCGACCTGCTCGACCCGTGGTTCTGCTGCATGGGCGTCAAGAACGGCGGCTGGTTTCCCGGCGCTGAACGCGCCGGCGGCCAGCGGGTATGGCATTCGGATTGGTACGGGCTCGACGAGGGCATGGTGCCCTGGAACGAAATCATTCCGCATCTGGTCGCCACCAGATTTGCCGGTGTGCTCTCGGTGCATTCCCAATACCGGGTCCCCCGGGAACAGGCGCTCGACAAGGTCCGCGCCGATCTTGCCTATCTCAGGCGCCTGGTCGCCGCAGCGAAAGAGTAGAACCATGAACGAACAGGCGTCCGTCATCGCCGTCCTTCTGACCGAAAAGACCCGCCGCATGATGCTGGACGATGCGGCGATCACGCAGTTGAACGCTCTTGGCGACGTGCGCTGGCCGGCTGCTTCTACGATCGACGCGGCCGAAGTCGATCAGCTGCTGCAAGGCGCCACCGCCTGCCTCACCGGATGGGGCACGCCTCCCTTCGATCCCGCCGCACGTCAGCGCCATCCGCAACTCGCCCTCGTCGCTCATTCCGCCGGCAGCGTCCGCACGCTCGTTCCCGCCCGCCTCTTCGACGAGGGGCTTCGCGTCAGCCATGCCGCCTCGAAAATTGCCGCCTCGGTTGCCGAATTCGTCGTCGCCGAAGCGCTGCTTGCGATGCGCGGCATCCATCGGCTGCATCATCAATTGCGAAACGGCGGTGAATGGCTCGATGTCCGCGCAGCCGTACCGCAGAGATTGCTTGGCGCGAGAACTGTCGGCATCGTCGGCGCCGGCTATGTCGGCCGGGCGGTCATGCGCCTGCTCGTTCCCTTCGGCTGCCGCGTTCTCGTCGTTGATCCCTTCCTCGACGAAAGCGAGGCCGCAGCACTCGGCGTCTGCAAGACCGGACTAGACGATATGCTGGTGCAGGCCGACGTGGTTTCCCTGCATGCGCCTGTCCTGCCCGAAACGCGTCACATGATCGGCGTCCGCGAACTGGCGCTACTGCGTCCCGGCGCGCTGTTCATCAATACGGCACGCCCGCAGCTGGTTGATGAGGTCGCATTGCTCGCCGAGATCGGCTCCGGCCGTATCGAGGCCGCACTCGACGTCTTCGAAGACGAGCCGTTGCCTCCCGATAGCCCGTTCCGCGACCCTGCGCTCGCCAATGTGACCATTTCACCGCATGCCGCCGGTCACACCGAAGAGGCACATTTCGCTCAGGGCCAGGCTATGGTCGACGAAATCGGTCGGCTGCTTCGCCGGGAGCCGCTCCATCACGAAGTGACCCGCGCCATGCTCGAGCGGATGGCATGAGCATGGATAAAGTCATCGGAGGTTCCGTGGCGGCGCCAAGTATCAAAATCATCGCGATCGACGCCTTCGAGCGCGATATCACCCTGCGCCTGCCGTTCCGCTTCGGCGCGGCCACCCTCGAAAAGGCGCCGCAAGCCTTCCTCAGAGTTCGCGTCGAGGATGAGCAGGGGAAAACCGCCATTGGTGGTGCTGCAGAAATGATGGTGCCGAAATGGTTCGACAAGGATACGGCGCTGACGCCGGCGCAGAATGTCGATCAGTTGCGCGCCTCGATCCGGACCGCGGCGGCCGCGTCGCTCGAAGCATCTCGCCCGACGACTTTGTTTGCCGCCGCCCGCGTCAACGAGATGGAAACGGTGCGCCGCCTGCCTGGTAATCCATTGGCGGCCGGTTTTGGCCCTTCGCTCATCGCCCGCGCGGCGCTCGATGCCTTTTGCCGTCTGGCGGGCATTTCCTTCTTCGACGCGGTTTGCCGCAATCTCATTGGCATCGGCGGCCATATGCTGCCCGGCGACATCGATGCGAATGCCGCGTCGGCTGTCCTTGCCAGCCTTCGCCCTGAAAGCTCGATCTCGGCCCGGCATACGATCGGGCTTCTCGACCCGATCACCGAGGGCGATATTGTCCGGCCCGTCGACGACGGCCTGCCGGAAAACCTCGAGGCGGTAATAGCGCGCTATGGCAATCGCTGGTTCAAGATCAAGCTCTCGGGCGCGATCGATGCCGATCTCGACCGCCTGACGCGGATTGCCACCGTGCTGGACCGTCTGCCGGATTACCAAGTGACGGTCGACGGCAATGAACAGTTCGCCGCCGCTGAACAACTTGGCGCCTTGTTAGCGCAGATCGAGGCCATGCCGCGCCTCGCCAGGCTGCGCGCCGCCATCGCCTTCATCGAACAGCCGTTCTCGCGCGCAATCACCATGGAAACGCCACTCGGCGGTCTCGCCGCTCAACTGCCCTTCCTGATCGATGAGAGCGACGATGGCGACGGCGCCTTCGCCCGCGCCCGAGGGCTCGGCTACACCGGCGTCTCCTCGAAAACCTGCAAGGGCATCTACCGCTCGCTGTTGAAGGCGATCCGCATCAGGACGGCAACCGTGCCGGGACCGTTCCTCTCCGGCGAGGACCTGACCTGCCAGGCCGGGCTTGCCGTGCAGCAGGATCTGGCGCTGGTGTCCTTGCTCGGCCTTTCCCATGTCGAGCGCAACGGTCACCACTATGTGGCAGGCATGCAGGGCGCGCCGGAGGCGGAAAAGACGCGCTTTGCCGAGGCCCATCCTGGGCTCTACGAGCGGGGCCCGGACGGCCCGCGCCTGTCGATCCGCGACGGCCGGATCGCCATCGGCTCGCTCGGGGCCGTCGGCTATGCGAGCGGCGCCTTGCCCGATTTCGAAGCGATGGAGCCGCTGTCATGATGTCCAACCGCGGTCGGCATGGGGCGAGAGCGGCAAAGCGAAAAAAGCGCATCGGACACTTCGGTTTCTGCGGCCGCCGGGGCAGACTTGAGGAATTGACGGGCGTCTTTATCTTTCCGGCTTCGGACGCTTCGCAGTACGGGAATGGAGGCATGTCGGCATGTCTGTGAAATCAGTCAAGACACCAAGCGAGCTGCGGTCGGCGCGCTGGTTCGCATCAGAAGATCTGCGCGGCTTCGGCCATCGCTCGCGCCTGATGCAGATGGGCTATGACGCCGGCGATTGGGCCGGCAGGCCGTTGATCGGCATCCTCTCCACCTGGTCGGATCTCAACCCCTGCCACGCCCATTTCAAGCATCGCGTCGAGGACGTGAAGCGCGGCGTGCTGCAGGCCGGCGGCTTTCCGGTGGAAATGCCGGCGCTGGCACTGTCGGAAAACTTCATGAAGCCGACCACCATGCTCTATCGCAACCTCCTGGCGATGGAGACGGAGGAACAGATCCGCGCCCACCCGGTCGATGGCGTGGTGCTGATGGGCGGATGCGACAAGACCACGCCGGGCCTCATCATGGGGGCGCTCAGCGCCGGAGTGCCGATGATCTTCCTGCCGGCAGGCCCGATGCTGCGCGGCAATTATGCCGGCCAGCAGCTCGGATCGGGATCGGATGCCTGGAAATATTGGGACGAGCGGCGCGCCGGAGCGATATCGGACAAGCAGTGGGCCGGCATCGAGGCCGGCATCGCGCGCTCCTACGGCCATTGCATGACGATGGGCACCGCCTCCACGATGACCGCGATCGCCGATGCGATGGGTCTGACGCTGACCGGGGTCTCGTCCATTCCCGCCCCCGATGCCAACCACATCCGCATGTCGGCCCATTCGGGGCGGCGGATCGTGGACATGGTCTGGGAAGATCTGACGCCGGATCGGATCGTCACGCCTGCCTCCGTCCGCAATGCGGCGACGGTCGCCATGGCGACCGGCTGTTCGACCAACGCAGTTATCCATCTTCTGGCGATGGCGCGCAGGGCAGGGGTCGCGCTGACGCTCGACGATCTCGACGCGCTTGGCCGCACCACGCCTGTCGTCGCCAATATCCGCCCTTCCGGCAATACCTATCTGATGGAGGACTTCTACTATGCCGGCGGTCTGCTGGGGCTGATGTCGCAGATTCGCGAACGGCTGGATCTCAGCGCCATGACGGTTTCGGGCGAAACCCTGGGAGCGGCGCTGACGGAGGCGAAAGTCTACAATGACGATGTGATCCGGCCGCTTTCCAACCCGATCTATCCGGAGGGATCGCTGGCCGTGCTCAAGGGCAATCTGGCGCCGGATGGTGCGGTGATCAAGCCTGCGGCCTGCGACCCGCGCTTCCATGTCCACCAGGGCCCCGCTCTGGTTTTCGACAGCTACCCGCAAATGAAGGCGGCAATCGACGACGAGACGCTTGAGGTGACGCCCGATCATGTGATGGTGCTGCGCAATGCCGGGCCGCTCGGCGGCCCCGGCATGCCGGAATGGGGCATGCTGCCAATGCCGAAGGCACTGTTGAAGCAAGGCTATCGCGACATGTTGCGGCTTTCGGATGCGCGCATGAGCGGCACCAGCTACGGCGCCTGCGTGCTTCATGTCGCGCCCGAAGCCCATGTCGGCGGCCCGCTCGGCTTGCTGCGCAACGGGGATATCGTCAGGATCGATATTCCCAACCGCCGTCTCGACATGCTGGTCGACGAGGCGGAACTCGCCCGGCGCCGCGCCGCCTGGGTGAAGCCCGCTGATCGTTTCGGCCGCGGCTACGGCTGGATGTACGCCGCCCATGTCAGCCAGGCCGACAAGGGCTGCGATTTCGACTACCTGCTGCCGGAATTCGGCCCGGCGGCAGGGGAACCGGATATTTTCTAGGAGGACATGCAGGCATGACCATACTTTCGGAGAGCACGCGCGATAAACTCATGCGGGTCAGCGTTGCCACGATCAGCACGGCGCTGTTCAAGCGTGGCTTGCGCAACCAGACAATCCAGGATGTGCAGCCGGTCGCTCGCAAGGGCCGCAACATGGTCGGCCCGGCCTATACGCTGCGCTACATTCCGGCGCGCGAAGATCTGAACAAGCTCGAGGTTTTCCGCAATCCGGAGCACCCTCAGCGCGCCTGCGTCGAAAGCTGCCCGGCTGGCGCCGTGCTTGTCATGGACAGCCGCAAGAATCCGCGCGCCGCCTCCGCCGGCTCGATCCTGGTGACGCGCCTGATGGTGCGCGGTGTGGCGGGTGTCGTCACCGATGGTGGATTTCGCGACAGCCCGGAAATTGCCGGGCTGGCGATCCCCGCCTATCACAACCGCCCCTCGGCGCCGACCAATCTGACGCTGCACCAGGCGCTCGACATCAACCTGCCGATCGGTTGCGGCGATGTGGCGGTATGGCCCGGCGATATCATGGTGGGCGACGACGAGGCTGTGATTGTCATTCCGGCCGAACTCGCCGACGAAATTGCCGACGAGGCCGTGGAGATGACGGCCTACGAGGATTTCGTCACCGAACGGGTGCTGGCCGGCCAATCGATCATCGGCCTCTATCCGGCGACGCAGCCGCACAGCCTCGAGGAATTCGCGGCCTGGCGCGCCAGGCACGGCCGCTAAAACAGGTCCCTTCGGGGCGGTTTGCGCTATCGTCCCGATATCTCCAGGATGCGCAGCGCAAGCTTCAGATGCGGCAAATCCAGCATGCGCCCGTCAAGCTGGATGACGCCGGCGTCCGGCCTGGCGGCGAAGGCGGCGGCGACTTTCTCCGCCCAGGCGATCTCGGAAGCGTCCGGCGTGAAGGCATGGTTGATCGTTTCGACTTGGCTCGGATGGATGGCCATCATGCCGGAAAAGCCGTCGCGCCGGGCGCGGCCGACATAGGCATTGAGACCGTTGAGATCGCGGAAATCCGGATAGACGGTGTCGATGGCAGGAACGGCGGCGGCGTGTGCCCCGAACAGCGTGAGCGAGCGGGCAAGCTCGTAAGGCGGCGTGTAACGACCATCCGTCCTGCGCGAAGTCGTGGCACCAATCGCGGCGGGCAGATCCTCGGCACCCCATGTCAGGCCGCAGAGGCTCGCGGCGACCTCCCGGTAGCTGCCGATCTCGAAGATCGCGGATGGCGTTTCGGTCGCGATCGGCAGGATTGGAATTTCAGATGCAAGAGAGCCCGAGAGTTTCCACACGGAAGCTGCCCCCTCGGCTTTCGGCAGCATGATCGCGAAAGGATGAAGGCCGTTCAGAGCGGCAAGGTCGTCTTCGGATTCGGTCGAGGCGAGGGGGTTGATGCGGATCAGCAGATGGGTTTCGCCGGTATGGCGGAGGACGAATTCGTGGACGCTCTCCCGGGCGCGAGGCTTGTTTGTGGGCGCGACCGAATCTTCCAGATCAAGGATGACGGCATCGGCGCCGGAGGCGAGCGCCTTGTCGAAACGCTCCGGCCGATCGCCGGGCACGAAGAGCAGCGAGCGCAGCCTCATGACGGTTTGACCTTCAGCATTGCCGTGCGCAGGCACTGGCAGACGATCTCGTCACGCTGGTTCAGCGTGACGTGCCGGAAGGTGACGATGCCGGCATCGGGGCGGGAATTCGAACGGCGCAGCTCCGTCACCTCGGTTTCCACCCGCAGCGTATCGCCGATGAAGACCGGCTTCGGCATCGTCACCTTGTCGTAGCCGAGATTGGCGACGAGTGTGCCGAGTGTGGTATCGCCGACCGAAAGGCCGATGGTCAGCGCAAAGGTGAAGGTGCCGTTGACGACGATCCGACCGAATTCGGTGCTGGCCGCATACTCGGCATCGAGATGCAGCGGCTGCGGATTGTGGGAAAGCGTCGTGAACAGCAGGTTGTCGGTCTCGGTGACCGTGCGGCGGATCTCATGGGCGATGCGGTCGCCGACCGTCCACTCGTCGAAATAGCGGCCGGCCATTAGTCCTCCTCCTTCATGACGGTGACGACCAGCTGGTTTTCCGAAACCCTGATGCCGGAGGAAACCTGCAATTTTCCGACGACGCCGTCGAAGGGCGCGCGCAGCGAATGTTCCATCTTCATCGCTTCGACCGTCAGCAGACGGTCCCCCTTGGCGACGCGATCGCCTTCGGCGACCTCGACCGAAATGACGAGGCCCGGCATGGGCGAAAGGATCGCGCCGTCACCCGCGCCGTGATTTGCTTCGATTTCGCTCGCAGCGGGCAGGCTAATCGGCCAGGCATTTCCGTCGTCGAAAAGCACCGTCGTTTCAGCTGTTGTGACGGTATTTGCCTCAAGCGTTGCGCGTGACTGCCCCCAATAGAGGTGACCGTCGACGCGAACGCGCACGCGGCCGTCGCCTGGCCCGGCGATGCGAAATCCTGAAAGCGTCGACCAGGGATCATTGCCGGGTTTCTTCGAAAGAACCGTGGCGGCACGGTCGATTGCCGTTTCGTCCGGGGCCTTCGCCACAAGGCCTTCGCCGTGCCGGTCGAGGAATCCGGTATCGATCCGGGCGGCGCGGAAATCCGGGTCGGCGGCGATGCGGGCGAGAAGCCCGGCATTGGATCTGACTGGCCAGACCTCGATGCCGGCGCAGGCGGCCGCGAGTTTCGACAGTGCGGCGTCGCGGTTCGGTCCATGTGCAATGATCTTGGCGATCATCGGATCGTAGAAGGCGGTGATCTCATCGCCCTGTTCGACGCCGCTGTCGACGCGGACGGTCGTCGGGAGTTTGAGATGTTCGAGCCGGCCGGTCGAGGGCAGATAGCCGGCGGCGGGATTTTCGGCATAGAGCCGGGCTTCGAAGGCCCAGCCTTTCATGGTGATCTCGTCCTGGCTTTTCGGCAGTGGCTCGCCGCTTGCGACCTTCAGCTGCCAGAGCACCAGATCCTCGCCTGATATGGCTTCGGTGACGGGATGCTCCACCTGCAGGCGCGTGTTCATCTCCATGAACCAGATGCGGTCGGGATGCAGGCCTTGCGAGGCATCGGCGATGAATTCGATCGTGCCGGCGCCGACATAGTTGACCGCCCTTGCCGCCTTCACCGCCGCATCGCAGATCGCAGCCCGCGTGGCGGCATCGAGGCCGGGGGCGGGAGCTTCCTCGATGACCTTCTGGTGACGGCGCTGCAGCGAGCAGTCGCGTTCGAAGAGATGGACGCAGTTCCCGTGTTGATCGGCGAAAACCTGCACCTCGATATGGCGCGGATTGGCGATATAGCGTTCGATCAGGACGCGGTCGTCGCCGAAGGCGGCGGCCGCCTCACGACGGCAGGAGGCGAGAAGCTCGGGTAAATCCTCATGCCGGTCGACGCGGCGCATGCCCTTGCCGCCACCGCCAGCAACGGCCTTGATGAGGACGGGATAGCCGATGGCATCAGCCTCGGCCAAAAGCTTTGCTTCGCTCTGGTCCGGCCCGAGATAGCCGGGGGTTACCGGCACACCGGCCGCCTGCATCAATTCCTTTGCCGCGTCTTTGAGCCCCATCGCGCGGATGGCTGCCGGTGGAGCGCCGACCCAGATGATGCCGGCTTTTTCCACGGCTTCTGCGAATTCGGCATTTTCTGAGAGGAAACCGTAACCGGGATGGACGGCAGCCGCGCCGGTTTTGCGGGCGGCTTCCAGGATGCGTTCCTGCGAGAGGTAACTTTCACGGGCCGGCGATGGGCCGATCGCGATCGCTTCGTCGGCCTCTCGCACGAAAGGCAAGCTCTGATCGGCCTCGGAATAGACGGCGATCGTGCGGATGCCGAGCATCTTTGCCGTGCGGATGATGCGGCGGGCGATTTCGCCCCGGTTGGCGATGAGAAGGCTTTCCATCATCGCCGCCTCACATCCGGAACAGGCCGAAGCGCGGCCCTTTCGGGATCGGCGCATTCAGGCAGGCGGAAAAGGCAAGGCCCAGCACATCGCGCGTCTGACTGGGATCGATGATGCCGTCGTCCCAGAGGCGGGCGGTGGCGTAATAGGGATTGCCTTCGGCTTCATAGCCCGCGCGGATCGGCGCCTTGAAGGCCTCCTCTTGATCAACAGGCCAGTCCTCGCCGCGCGCCTCCAGCGCATCGCGGCGGATGGTGGCGAGCACCGAGGCCGCCTGTTCGCCGCCCATGACGCTGATGCGGCTGTTCGGCCAGGTGAAGAGGAAACGCGGGCGATAGGCGCGGCCACACATGCCGTAATTGCCGGCGCCGAAGCTGCCGCCGATGATGACGGTGACCTTCGGCACCGTCGCGGTGGCGACGGCCGTCACCAGCTTTGCCCCATCCTTGGCGATGCCGCCGGCCTCGTAGCGGCCGCCGACCATGAAGCCGGAAATATTCTGCAGGAAGAGCAGGGGTACGCGGCGCTGGCAGGCGAGCTCGATGAAATGCGCGCCCTTCAGCGCGCTTTCGGAGAAGAGAACGCCATTATTGGCGATGACGGCGACCGGCATGCCCCAGATACGGGCGAACCCGCAGACCAGCGTGGTGCCGTAGAGAGGCTTGAACTCATGCAGTTCGGAGCCGTCGACGATGCGACCAATGACCTCGCGCACGTCATAGGGCGAGCGCACGTCCTCGGGGATAATGCCGCAGAAATCTTCCGGATCGAGTTTCGGCGGCCGCGGCGGCTGGATGTCGATATCGGTCGATTTGACGCTGTTGAGGCTGGCGACGATATCGCGCACCAGCAGCAACGCATGTTCGTCATTTTCCGCGACGTGATCGACAACGCCGGAGCGGCGGCCATGGGTTTCGGCGCCGCCAAGTTCTTCGGCCGAGATGATTTCGCCGGTCGCGGCTTTGACGAGCGGCGGACCTGCCAGAAAGATCGTGCCCTGATTGCGCACGATCACCGTTTCATCAGACATGGCGGGCACATAGGCGCCGCCGGCGGTGCAGCTTCCCATGACGCACGCGATCTGCGGAATGCCTTCGGCCGACATCTGGGCCTGGTTGTAGAAGATCGCGCCGAAATGGTCGCGGTCGGGAAAGACCTCGGCCTGATGCGGAAGATTGGCGCCGCCGCTATCGACGAGATAGAGGCAGGGCAGGCGGTTCTGCAGGGCGATCTCCTGCGCCCTGAGATGCTTCTTCACCGTCAGGGGGTAATAGGCGCCGCCCTTTACCGTCGCATCATTGGCGACGATCATCACCTCGCGGCCGGAAACCCGGCCTATACCTGATATGATGCCCGCACCCGGCGCCTCGTTGCCGTACATGCCGTTCGCCGCCAATGTACCGATCTCCAGGAAGGGGCTGCCGGCATCGAGCAAGAGCTGAATGCGGTCGCGCGGCAGGAGTTTGCCCTTGCCGGTGTGGCGTTCGTGTGCTGCCTGCGAACCGCCTTCGCGGGTCTTCGCCGAGCGCTCGTAGAGCTCATCGACGAGCGCCCTATTCTTGATTGCATTGGCCTTGAAAATCTCGCTGTCGCGATCGATCGCCGAGGAAATCACCGTCATGATGCGATGAGCTCCCGGCCGATCAGATAGCGACGGATCTCGTTGGTGCCGGCGCCGATATCGTAGAGCTTGGCGTCGCGCAAAAAACGTTCGACCGGCCATTCCTTGGTATAACCGGCGCCGCCGAGCGCCTGGATCGCCTCTAGCGAAACTTTCACGGCGTTCTCGCTGGCAAAGAGGATCGCGGCGGCCGCATCGGTGCGCGTCGCCCGGCCGGCATCGCAGGCCCGCGCGACGGAATAAACATAGGCGCGCGCTGAGTTCAGCGCGACATACATGTCGGCGATCTTGCCCTGCATCAGCTGGAAATCGCCGATCGCTTTGCCGAACTGCTTGCGATCGCGCACATAGGGCAGCACGACATCGAGGCAGGCCTGCATGATGCCGAGCGGCCCGGCGGCGAGCACGGCGCGTTCGTAATCGAGGCCGGACATCAGGATCTTCACGCCTTCTCCCTCCCGGCCCATCAGCGCCTCGGCCGAAACCTCGCAATCCTGAAAGACCAGTTCGGCCGTGTCGCTGCCGCGCATGCCGAGTTTGGAAAGCTTCTTGGAGACGCTGAAGCCTGGCAGGCCCTTTTCGATGATGAAGGCGGAAATGCCTTTCGGCCCGGCCGCCGGATCGGTCTTGGCATAGACGACGAGCACATCGGCATGCGGCGCATTGGTGATCCAGAACTTCGTGCCGTTCAGAATATAGCGGTCGCCCTTCTTGTCGGCGCGCAGCCGCATGGAGACGACATCGGAACCGGAGCCGGCCTCGGACATGGCAAGCGAGCCGACATGTTCGCCTGATATCAGCTTTGGCAGGTGCCGATGCTTCTGTTCCGGCGAGGCCCAGCGGCGGACCTGATTGACACAGAGATTGGAATGGGCGCCGTAGCTCAAGCCAATGGAGGCCGAAGCGCGCGAAACCTCCTCCATGGCGACGACATGCTCGAGATAACCGAGACCGGCGCCGCCGAATTCTTCTTCGACGGTGATACCATGCAAGCCGAGCGCGCCCATCTGAGGCCAGAGCTGGCGTGGAAACGTGTTGCTTTCGTCGATCTCCGCGGCGAGCGGAGCAATATGACCGGCGGCAAATCGCGCCGTCGTTTCGCGGATCGCATCCGCGGTTTCGCCGAGCGAAAAATCAAACATGGCACTCCTCCCGCTGAAATATGTAGCGCGGGTTGCGGCAGGTTCAAAGTGCCTCCGAATAATGAGTGGAAGAGCTCCGTTCTTGAAAAGATGGGAAACATGGAATATATGGAAGATATGGAAGATATGGAATAAATAGGAGCGCTGTTCGATGCGACAGTTCACGACGGCTGATCTCAACAAACAGGTCGGGGACGTCACTGATGCCGCGAGCCGCGAACCGGTCGTTCTTACCCGCCACAGTAAGCCGCGTTTCGTGCTGATGAGCTATGAGCATTATGAGCGCATGCGCAGTGGTACAGATCCGCGCCGCGCCCATGCCATCTCGGAGATGCCGGACGAGCATGCCAAACTGTTTGGCGAGGCGATTGAGCGACTGGCGAAGGGTGAAGGCTACGACGATGAGCCATGAGTTTCGTTCTGGTGAGCTGATAACCTATCCCTATCTCTGGGCATGGCAGCATCAACGCGGTGAGACCGAGGGACGAAAACAGCGGCCGGTCTGTGTCGTGATTGCAATCCGCAGCACCAGTGATGGAAATACGCACCTCGTCCTGCTGGCAATTACCACACAGCCGCCGCAACCGGGGAGGGTTGCCTTAGAAATTCCCGATATCGAGCGTCGACGGGCCGGACTTGGAGACCTCAATCAGAGCTGGATCGTCGTAGACGAATACAATCATGATATCGTCGAGCACTCCTGGTATATCGAGCCTCATCAGGAGGTCCTCGGTCGCTTCAGCAAATCTTTCGTGATGAAGATTGCCGCCATGTTCTCGGAAGCGCGCAGCCAGTCGAGTCGCGTTAAGCGGTTTGACTGATTTAAGTTGAATCCGCTTCCTCCCGCCGGAAATTCTCAGGGCTCTTACCCATCCATTTGCGAAACGCGCGGAAGAAGGCGCTGGGCTCGGAATAGCCGAGCTGCACGGCGATCTCGCCGATGGTCTTCGGCGTGCCCAGCAGCAGCTCGACGGCGAGGTCGCGGCGGATGTCGTCCTTGATGGCGGCATAGCTTTGCCCCTCGTCGTGCAGGCGGTGGCGCAACGTGGACGGCGGCATGCGCATGTCGGCGGCGAGTTCGGCGAAGCTTCGCCAGGTAGCGGGCGTGGCCTGGCTCAAGCGGCGGCGCACGGCGGCGGCGATGCCGGCATCGTAACGGTAGCGCACCAGAATATTGGCGGGTGCGCCGCGCAGGAACTGTTTGAGCGCCTGTTCGCTGCGTGAAATCGGCAAGTCGAGCATGGCGCTGTCGAAACCAAGCCGGCTGATCGGTTGCGAGAAACGCACCGGCGCGCCGAAGAAAAGCCGGTAGTCGGCGCCTTGTTTGGGTTCGGCGCAGCGGAAATCGACGAGGCGGATCGGAATGCGCCGCCCGACCAGCCAGCAGATGATGCCGTGCAGGATGATCCAGTAGGTGCGGTAGGCAAAGGCCGAACGGGGGCCGCCGGCATCCCTCAGTTCGATCTCCGCCAGGCCGTCGCGAATGACGAGCCGTCCTCGGGGATCATCGAGAACGACATCGAGGAAGCGCAGCGCCCGCCGCAGCGCCTGACCGAGCGTTGGCGCATGCAGCACGCAATGACAGAGCAAAGTGAAGCTGCCGCTGCGCATCGGGTGCGCGCCCATGCCGAAGAATTCGTCGTCGAGTTCGGCGGCGATCGCCAGCCACAGCGCGCCATAGGTCTCCGCCGAAACCGGACGTTCGACTAGAGATGGCAGTCCGACCTGCGCAAGGATCGGTTCCGTCGGTTTGCCGAGCCGCCGCAGGCTGTCGAGCGCCTCCTCGACGAAGCCAGGCGCGATCATGCGTCGCTCGATCTCGGCCATATAAATCTCCGCGCTATGGCAAAACTGGCCGAAATAATGGAGCAGTTCTGTCATCGCTTGCAATAGGTGAAGCGAATAGAATCGTCCCTGTCGGTCGCGCCTGGAGGATAGTGCGGCGGCGAGGAGAAAAGATTCATGCTGATCCGTGGAGCAAGTTTCATCGTGACCGGCGGCGGCTCCGGCCTGGGTGCGGCGACGGCGCGCATGCTCGTGGAAGCCGGCGGGCGTGTGACGATCGCTGATCTCAATGCCGAGGCGGGCGAAGGGCTCGCTCGGGAATTCGGCAGCGATGCCCGGTTCGTCAAGGCTGACGTGACCGTTGGCGACGACGGAGCTGCGGTGATTGCCGTGGCCATCGAAGCCTTCGGTAGCTTACGGGGATTGGTCAATTGCGCCGGCGTGGCGCCAGCCGAAAAAGTGATCGGTCGCGACGGACCGCATCGGCTGGAGAGTTTTACGCGTACCATCAGCATCAACCTCGTCGGTACGTTCAATATGATCCGGCTTGCCGCCGCCGCGATCCAGAATACGGAGCCGGATGGCGAAGGCGAACGCGGCGTGATCGTCAATACCGCCTCGGCCGCCGCCTTCGACGGCCAGATCGGCCAGGCCGCCTATGCCGCCTCCAAGGGTGGGGTAGCGGCGATGACCTTGCCGATCGCCCGCGAGCTTGCCCGTCACGGCATCCGCGTCGTATCGATTGCGCCCGGCATTTTCGAAACGCCGATGATGGCCGGCATGCCGGCCGAGGTTCAGACGGCGCTCGGTCAGAGCGTGCCCTTTCCGCCGCGTTTCGGCCGGCCGGCAGAATTTGCCGGGCTGGTGCGTCACATCTTTGAGAACAACATGCTGAACGGCGAGGTCATTCGTCTCGACGGCGCATTGCGGATGGGCGCGCGCTGAGCTTCGCCCGGAGGAGGAAAGATGGCATTGCAGGACCCCATCGTCATCGTCGGTGCGGCGCGTACGCCGATCGGCAGCTTTCAAGGCGAGCTGAAGGACGCCACCGCACCCGAACTCGGAGCGACGGCGATCCGCGCAGCACTCGAGCGCAGCCGCGTCGCCGCCGAGGCGATCGAGGAGGTTGTCTTCGGCTGCGTGTTGCCGGCGGGTCAAGGCCAGGCACCGGCGCGACAGGCGGCGATCCATGCCGGCCTGCCCTTTTCGACCGGGGCCAGCACCGTCAACAAGATGTGCGGTTCGGGCATGAAGGCGGTCATGATGGCCCATGACCTGATCACCGTCGGCAGCGCTTCGATTGCGATAGCAGGCGGCATGGAAAGCATGACGAATGCGCCCTATCTCCTTGACAAGGCCCGCGGCGGCTACAGGCTCGGCCATGGGCGTGTCGTGGATCACATGTTCTTCGATGGGCTGGAGGATGCTTATGACAAGGGGCGCTTGATGGGCAGCTTCGCGGAGGATTGCGCTGAGGCCTATCAGTTCACGCGCGAGGCGCAGGATGCCTACGCCATCGCCTCGCTGACGCGGGCGCAGAAGGCGATTGCGGAAGGCTGTTTCGACCGCGAGATCGTGCCGGTGACGGCCAAGTCAGGCAAATCAGAGCAGGTGGCGAGCCGTGACGAACAGCCGGGCAAGGCGAAGCCAGACAAGATCCCGATGCTGAAACCCGCCTTCCGCGAAGGCGGCACGGTAACGGCCGCCAATTCCAGCTCGATCTCCGACGGCGCGGCAGCGCTGGTGCTGATGCGCCGTTCCGAGGCCGAGCATCGCGGCCTGACGCCGCTCGCCACCATCCTCGGCCATGCCACCCATTCGCAGGCGCCCAATCTTTTCGCCACCGCGCCGATCGGCGCACTGCAGAAGCTCTCCGATCGGACCGGCCTGGCGCTTTCGGATATCGACCTTCTCGAAATCAACGAGGCCTTCGCTGTCGTCGCCATGGCGGCGATGCGCGATCTAAACCTGCCGCATGAAAAGGTAAACGTGCATGGCGGGGCCTGCGCGCTCGGCCATCCGATCGGCGCCTCGGGAGCACGCATCCTGGTGACGCTGCTTTCGGCGCTGGAGCGCTACGGCCTGAAGCGCGGGATGGCTGCGCTCTGCATCGGCGGCGGCGAAGCGACGGCCGTCGCCATCGAGCGGCGCTAGCTGGGAGGGGAGCCACATGATTCTTTCCGAACTCCAGCAGCAGATCTCGGATCTCGCCCGCGATTTTGCCCGCGACCGGCTGGCGCCGGGGGCGGCGAAGCGCGACCGGGAGCATCTCTTCCCGCGCGAGGAGCTGAAGGAGATGGGCGAACTCGGTCTGCTCGGCATGCTGGTGCCGGAAGCCTATGGCGGATCGGACACGGGTGTCATCGCCTACGCCGCCGCACTCGAGGAAATTGCCGCCGGCGACGGGCCTTGCTCGACGATCATGAGCGTACACAGCTCCGTCGGCTGCGTGCCGATCCTGAAATTCGGCACCGAAGAGCAGCGGCAGCGTTTCCTGCCGAAGCTCGCGATGGGCGAATGGATCGGCGGCTTTGCGCTTACCGAGCCGCAGGCCGGTTCCGATGCCTCGAACCTGAAAACCCGAGCCCGGCGTGACGGCGACCACTACGTGATCGACGGCGCCAAGCAATTCATCACCTCGGGCAAGAACGGCAATATCATCATCGTCTTCGCCGTCACCGATCCCGGCGCCGGCAAGAAGGGCATCACCGCCTTCATCGTCCCGACGGACACGCCGGGTTACGAGGTGATCCGTGTCGAAGAAAAGCTCGGGCTGCATTCCACCGATACCTGCCAGATCGCCTTCAACAATATGCGTATCCCGGCCGAATTGAGGCTCGGGGCGGAAGGCGAAGGCTATCGCATCGCGCTCGCCAATCTCGAGGGCGGGCGGATCGGCATTGCCGCGCAGGCCGTCGGCATGGCGCGGGCGGCCTTCGAGGCGGCGCGCGACTATGCCAAGGAGCGGGCGGCCTTCGGCAAGCCGATTTTCGAGCATCAGGCTGTCGCCTTCCGCCTCGCGGACATGGCGGTTCGCATCGAAGCGGCGCGCCAGCTCGTTTTTCACGCCGCCTCGCTCCGGGAGGCGGAGCTTCCCTGTCTGTCGGAAGCCTCGATGGCGAAGCTCTTTGCCTCGGAGATGGCCGAGCGCGTCTGTTCCGATGCGATCCAGATCCACGGCGGCTACGGCTACATGGCCGACTATCCGGTCGAGCGCATCTATCGCGATGTGCGCATCTGCCAGATCTATGAGGGAACGAGCGACGTGCAGCGTATGGTGATTGCCCGCAATCTGTAGGAATGACATCCGGCCCGCTTCCGGGGAGGGAGGCAGGGTCGGCAAAGGGAGGAAAGAAGAAACATGGTGGATTCCGCTCGTTTGAGCCTGCACGTCCCCGAACCCGCCGTCCGCCCGGGCGGCCAGCCCGATTTTTCCAACGTCAAGATCGCCAAGGCTGGTTCCGTGCCGCGGCCGGAGGTCGATGTCGCATCCGAAGACATCCGCGATCTCGCCTATTCGATCATCCGCGTCTTGAACCGCGACGGCGAGGCGGTCGGACCCTGGGCGGGCTCGCTCCCCGATGAAGAGCTGCTGACCGGGCTGCGCAACATGATGAAGCTGCGCGCCTTCGATGCCCGCATGCTGATGGCGCAGCGGCAGGGCAAGACCTCCTTCTATATGCAGCATCTCGGCGAAGAAGCGGTGAGCTGTGCCTTCCGCAAGGCGCTCAACAAGGGAGATATGAATTTCCCGACCTATCGCCAGGCGGGCCTCTTGATATCAGACGACTACCCGATGGTCGAGATGATGAACCAGATCTACTCGAACGAGAGCGATCCGCTGCGCGGTCGGCAATTGCCGATCATGTATTCCTCCAAGGAACACGGCTTCTTCACCATCTCCGGCAATCTCGCCACCCAATATGTGCAGGCGGTCGGCTGGGCGATGGCTTCGGCGATCAAGAACGACAGCCGGATTGCGGCGGCCTGGATCGGCGACGGGTCGACGGCGGAATCGGATTTCCACTCGGCGCTGGTTTTCGCCTCGACTTACAAGGCGCCCGTGATCCTCAATATCGTCAACAATCAGTGGGCGATCTCCACCTTCCAGGGCATTGCCCGCGGCGGCTCCGGCACCTTCGCCGCCCGCGGTCTCGGCTTCGGCATTCCGGCTCTGCGGGTCGACGGCAACGACTATCTCGCTGTCCATGCCGTCGCCCGCTGGGCGGCCGAGCGGGCGCGGCGCAATCTCGGCCCGACGCTGATCGAATATGTGACCTATCGCGTCGGCGCGCATTCGACCTCCGACGATCCGAGTGCCTACCGCCCGAAGACGGAATCAGAGGCCTGGCCGCTCGGCGATCCCGTGCTGCGGCTGAAGAAACATCTGATCGTCAAGGGCGCATGGTCGGAGGAGCGGCACGTGCAGGCGGAAGCCGAAATCACGGATGAGGTGATCGAGGCGCAGCGCCAGGCGGAGGCGCACGGCACGCTGCACGCCGGCGGCAAGCCTTCGGTGCGTGATATTTTCGAAGGCGTCTATGCCGAGATGCCGGCGCATATCCGCCGACAGCGGCAGAAGGCGGGGTACTGACATGGCCAGGATGACGATGATCGAGGCCGTGCGCAGCGCCATGGACGTCTCGATGGCGAAGGACGACAATGTCGTCGTTTTCGGTGAGGATGTCGGTTATTTCGGCGGTGTCTTCCGCTCGACGCAGGGCCTGCAGGCAAAATACGGCAGGACGCGCTGCTTCGACACGCCGATCAGCGAATCCGGCATCGTCGGCACGGCAATCGGCATGGCCGCCTATGGGCTGAAGCCCTGTGTCGAGATCCAGTTCGCCGATTATATGTACCCGGCCTATGACCAGCTGACGCAGGAGGCTGCGCGCATCCGCTACCGGTCGAATGGCGATTTTACCTGCCCGATCGTCGTGCGTATGCCGACAGGCGGCGGCATCTTCGGCGGCCAGACGCACAGCCAGAGCCCGGAGGCGCTATTCACCCATGTCTGCGGCTTGAAGGTGATCGTGCCTTCCAATCCCTATGACGCCAAGGGCTTGCTGATCGCGGCGATCGAGGACCCCGATCCCGTCATGTTCCTCGAGCCGAAGCGGCTCTATAACGGCCCCTTCGATGGCCATCACGAGCGACCGGTGACACCCTGGTCGAAACATGATCTCGGCGAGGTACCCGACGGCCATTACACGATCCCGATCGGCAAGGCCGAGGTGCGGCGCGCGGGGTCGGCGGTGACGGTTGTCGCCTATGGCACGATGGTGCATGTGGCTCTCGCGGCGGCCGAGGATGCCGGCATCGATGCCGAGGTGATCGATCTCAGGAGCCTGCTGCCGCTCGATCTCGATACGATCGTCAAATCGGTCACCAAGACCGGGCGCTGCGTCGTGGTGCACGAGGCGACCTTGACGTCGGGCTTCGGCGCCGAGGTCGTGGCGCTGGTGCAGGAACATTGCTTCTATCATCTCGAAGCGCCTGTTGTGCGCGTTGCCGGCTGGGATACACCCTATCCGCATGCGCAGGAGTGGGACTATTTCCCCGGTCCCGGCCGGGTCGGACGGGCGCTTGCCGAAGTCATGGAGGCCTGAGCCATGGGCGAATTTATCATCAAGATGCCCGATGTCGGGGAAGGGGTCGCCGAGGCCGAGCTTGTGGAATGGCATGTGAAGCCTGGAGATCCCGTCCGCGAGGACATGGTGATCGCCGCCGTGATGACCGACAAGGCGACGGTAGAAATTCCTTCTCCCGTCGATGGCACAGTCATCTGGCTCGCTGGGGAGATTGGAGACCGGATCGCGGTGAAGGCGCCGCTGGTGCGGATCGAGACGGCGGGAGATACCGGCGAGACTCAGCCCATGTCGATCTCGCAGACGCCGATTGCCGAAACGGCCAAGGTGGAAATTGCCAAGCCTGCGCCGAAAGCGCCAGCGCCCGTGGCGGCGCCGGTCGAAAAGCCGCTTGCCGCCCCTTCCGTGCGGCTCTTCGCCAGGGAAAGCGGTGTCGATCTGAGGCAAGTGCAGGGGAGCGGACCGGCGGGGCGTATCCTGCGCGAAGATATCGAGCAGTTCCTCGCCCAGGAGCATGGGACCTCTCCTGCAACGGTGAAAAACGGCCTTGTCAGGAAGACGGCGACCGAGGAGATCAAGCTCACCGGCCTGCGCCGCCGCATCGCCGAGAAAATGGTGCTTTCCACCTCGCGCATCCCCCACATCACCTATGTGGAAGAAGTGGATATGACCGCGCTCGAGGAGCTGCGCGCCACGATGAACGGCGACCGCAGGTCGGGTCACCCGAAGCTAACCGTTCTGCCTTTTTTGATGCGGGCGCTGGTCAAGGCGATTTCCGAGCAGCCGGAGGTCAACGCCACCTTCGACGATGATGCCGGCATTATCACGCGTCATAGTGCCGTGCATATCGGCATCGCCACGCAGACGCCGGCAGGCCTGACCGTGCCTGTGGTGCGGCATGCGGAAGCACGCGGCATCTGGGATTGCGCCGCCGAGATGGTCCGGCTGGCGGATGCGGCGCGCTCGGGCACGGCGACACGCGATGAGCTTACTGGCTCCACCATCACCATCAGCTCGCTCGGCGCGCTCGGCGGCATCGTTTCGACGCCCGTCATCAATCATCCCGAGGTGGCGATCATCGGCGTTAACAAGATTGCCACGCGGCCGGTCTGGGACGGCACGCAGTTCGTGCCGCGCAAGATGATGAACCTCTCCTCCAGCTTTGATCATCGCATCATCGACGGCTGGGATGCGGCGACCTTCGTTCAGCGCATCCGCACGCTCCTCGAAACACCGGCGCTCATTTTCATCGAAGGCTGACCTATGAAAGAGATTGTCTGCAAGCTCCTCGTCATCGGCGCCGGCCCGGGCGGCTATGTCTGCGCCATCCGCGCCGGCCAGCTCGGCATCGATACCGTCATCGTCGAGGCAGGCAAACCGGGCGGCACCTGCCTGACGGTCGGCTGCATTCCCTCCAAGGCGCTGATCCATGCCGCCGAGGAATTCGATGCGACGCAGAAGATGCTCGCCGGCAAAAACCCGATGGGTATCCGCATCGAAGGTGCCTCGATCGATTTGGCAAGGACGATCGCCTGGAAGGATGGTATCGTCGGCCGGCTGACCGGCGGCGTCTCGGGACTGTTGCAGAAAGCCCGCGTCAAGATCGTCCACGGCCGGGCCCGTTTCCGCGACGGCAAGACGGTGGAGGTGGAGACCGAAATCGGCCAGCAGATTATTCGCGCCGAAACCGTTGTGATTGCCACCGGTTCCGATCCGGTGGAACTCGCCAGCCTCCCCTTCGGCGGTCGTGTCATCTCCTCGACCGAGGCGCTGTCGCTAACGGCACTGCCAAACAAGCTCGTCGTGGTCGGTGGCGGTTATATCGGGCTGGAGCTCGGGACGGCCTTTTCAAAGATGGGCTCCGAGGTGACTGTCGTCGAGGCAACGCCGCAGGTGCTACCGCTCTATGATGCGGAGCTGGTGCGTCCCGTGATGCGCAAGCTGACCGAGAGCGGCATACGCGTGCTGACGGGTGCGAAGGCGATGGGTCTCGCCGACAATGGTGAGGCATTGATCGTCGAAACGTCGGATGGCCGACGTGAAACCCTGCCGGCGGATCGCGTCCTCGTCACCGTCGGCCGCCGGCCGAGGACGGCGGGCTCGGGGCTCGAAGAGCTCGATCTCGATCGCGCCGGCCCTTATCTCAGGATCGACGACCGATGCCGCACCTCGATGCGCGGTATCTACGCGATCGGCGACGTAACCGGCGAACCGATGCTCGCCCATCGGGCCATGGCGCAAGGAGAAATGGTGGCGGAAATTATTGCGGGCAAGAAACGCGCCTGGGATAAGCGCTGTATTCCTGCCATCTGCTTTTCCGACCCCGAGATCGTCAGTGCCGGCCTCTCGCCGGCCGAGGCGCGGGCTCAGGGATATGAGATCCGCACCGGCCAGTTTCCGTTCAGCGCCAATGGGCGTGCGATGACGATGCTGTCCGAAGACGGCTTCGTGCGAGTCGTGGCGCGTGCCGACACCAATCTGGTTCTCGGCCTGCAGGCGGTGGGGGCAGGGGTTTCCGAACTCTCGGCGGCGTTTGCCCTGGCGATCGAGATGGGCGCGCGCCTCGAAGATATCGCTGGCACCATCCACGCGCATCCGACCCGCAGCGAAGCGATCATGGAGGCGGCAGCGAAGGCATTGGGGAGCGCGCTGCATATTTGAGGCGATCCCGATGACGTCGCAGATCCTCGATAAACAGGCTCCGAATATCGTCCAGCGATGGAAGGCCGACAGAACCGTCGCGATAAGCGGGCTTATCGAATAAGCCTTAAGTTATTTGGCTAAATGTATTGCATCAAACGGAGAATCCGACCCAAGCGCAATATGCCATTTTGAAGGTAGGGATCAGGCGCCGTCTTTCCATGACATCGTATAGTTGACGCGGAAACGCTTTTTGACGATACGGCGGAGCGATGCCGGTGCTAAGACGGCGCGGAGCTGGGAAGTATGAGTTTGAAACGAGTGGTGGATTTTCTCCTGGCGGTGATCGCGTCGCTGATACTGCTTATTCCAAGCCTTATCGTCGCTCTTTGTGTTCGCCTTACATCGCCGGGACCGATCCTTTATTGGTCAAAACGCGTCGGACGTTTCAATCAGATCTTCCTGATGCCGAAATTTCGCAGCATGCGCATCGACACGCCGACGGTTGCCACGCATCTGCTCGAAAATCCTGACCTGTTCCTGACGCCCATCGGCTCGTTTCTGCGCAAATCCAGCCTCGACGAATTGCCACAGCTCTGGTGCATTCTTGCGGGGAAGATGAGTTTCGTGGGACCACGACCGGCGCTGTATAATCAATATGATCTGATCGAATTGCGAACGGCCTACGGCGTCGACAGGCTCCTGCCTGGATTGACGGGGTGGGCGCAGATCAATGGGCGCGACGAATTGCCGATTCCCGAAAAGGTGAAATTCGATGTCGAATATCTCAATAGGCGCTCATTCGGCTTCGACATGCGCATTCTGCTTCTCACCGCCGGCAAGGTGATCCGCCGAAAGGGAATAACGCATTAAATTACCTACTTCTGATAGATATCCGGTGCGGAAGACTACGCTTTCCGATTATTTCAGTTGCGCTCGTTGGAGAAAATGACAAGAAGGTGGTTGTCTAATTGATCCGCGAGACGCTGGTAAGCAATGCCTGAAAACACGCCCACTGAGACGCCACGCTCAGGATGGCTTTTAAAGCCGATGCAGGCGCTTGTCGGTCCACTTCTGGCGATGCCGCGTGCTGCCAAACGCGCTCTGGCTTTGCTGGTGGATGCCGGCTTTTGCGCCTTGACGATCTGGCTGGCTTACTGTTTTCGTCTCAACGAATGGACGATGCTGACGGGCGTCCAGTGGCTGCCCGTCTTCGTTTCCTTGTGCATGGCGCTTCCCATCTTCATTGTGATGGGCATGTATCGGGCAATCTTCCGGTATGCGGGCCTTGGTGCCTTCATCGCTGTTCTGAAGGCCATTGCGATCTATGGCGTCGCCTTCATGACGATATTTACGGCGCTCAGCGTCCCCGGCGTCCCGAGGACCGTCGGTATTCTCCAGCCTTTCCTGCTGTTGATCGCGATCGGGCTGTCGAGGGTGGGTATCCGTTATTGGCTTGGGGATGCTTACCAGCGTATCCTTCATAAAAATACGCTTGCCAAAATGTTGATCTACGGGGCGGGAAACGCCGGGCGGCAGCTCGCGGGCGCCTTGACGAACAGCGCCGAACTCAATGTCGTCGGCTATCTGGATGATGATCCGCGCCTCATGGGCGGCATCATGGGTGGGTTGCCGATCTATGACCCCGCCGACCTTCCGGTGCTTGTCGAGGCGCTCGGCGTGCGTGACGTGCTCCTTGCTCTTCCCTCCGCATCGCGGCAGCGCCGCAATGAAATCCTGGAGCACATCCGCAAAGCCAGGGTGAATGTTCGCACGCTGCCGGACCTTACGGCCCTGGCTCAGGGGCGCGTCGCCGTCTCCGACATCCGTGAGCTGGAGATCGAAGATCTGCTCGGGAGAGAGGCGGTTGCGCCGCGGCAGGAATTGCTTGATAAGGCGATGCGCAACAAGGTGGTGATGGTCACGGGTGCGGGCGGCTCGATCGGCGGTGAGTTGTGCCGCCAGATCCTGCGCAACGCACCATCCAGCCTGATCCTCATCGATCAGAACGAGTTTGCGCTTTATAATATTCATGCCGAATTGCTGAAGCTGGCTGAGCTCTACGAACAGACAAGCCTGCAGATTGTTCCAATTCTCTGTTCCGTCCGCGATCAGGATCGCATGGAACATATCATGGAGAGCTGGCGACCTCAGACGCTCTATCATGCCGCTGCCTATAAGCACGTGCCTCTTGTCGAGCATAATGCTGTGGAAGGCATCAAGAACAACGTCATGGGCACGCTGATCGCGGCACGGGCGGCGAATAAATCTGGCGTTTCGAATTTCGTACTGATCAGCACGGACAAGGCCGTGCGTCCGACAAATGTGATGGGCGCCAGCAAGAGATTGGCGGAGATGGTCCTGCAGGCGCTTGCGGCGGAGCCGAGTGCCGATAGCGTGCGAACCAACTTCTCCATGGTCCGCTTCGGAAACGTCCTCGGCTCATCCGGATCTGTCGTGCCGCTGTTCAGGCGGCAGATCAGGGAAGGCGGTCCCGTTACGCTGACACACCCGAATATTACCCGCTATTTCATGACGATTTCGGAGGCTTCGCAACTCGTCATTCAGGCGGGCGCCATGGCCGAGGGCGGAGATGTTTTCCTGCTCGACATGGGCGAACCCGTTCGCATCGCCGATCTCGCCCGCAAGATGGTCGAGCTTTCCGGGCTGGCCGTCCGCGACAATGACAATCCTGAAGGGGATATCGAGCTTTCCGTTACCGGTCTCCGGCCCGGTGAGAAACTCTATGAAGAGCTGCTGATCGGGGATAATCCGGCGGGGACCGAACATCCTCGGATTATGAAGGCGCGTGAGGATTTCCTGCTCTGGCCCGAGCTTTCGAAAAAGCTTGCCTCGCTCACCACGACATTGGATCGAAATGACATGATCGGAGCACGAGCGATCTTGGCGGAACTCGTCTCCGGCTATTCGTCGACGGGTGAGGTCTCGGATCTGGCTTTTACCGGCGGTGCCGAAGCCCACAGGGCAGGGGTCGGAACGTCGATCGCCAGCTAGACCGTCTTGCAAATTCATTGAATCGGGATCCCGATTTTGGCGCAAATCGGATTTGGATTGGACAAGCTACAGAGCAAGGATTGGAGGCTTCGTCGATGACCCGCTGGCGCCGAGTATCGGCGAGGAGAAACTCACTCCTGCTTCAGGAGAGGCAGAATTGTGGTTCGCTGATGGTGGCCGCGCTCGAGATAATGTCCTTCAAGGAATGAGCGGTAGGCGTCTGCCACGCCCTTCTTTAGATCGATTCTGGGAGACCAGCCCAGGGCGTAAAGCTTCTCGACACTCAAGAGTTTACGTGGGGCGCCCTCCGGCTTGGTGAGGTCGCGGGTAATCTCGCCTTCGAAACCGACGATCTTGCTTGGCAGAGCTTTAATCCGGCAATTTTGGCGATCGCATACCATTCATTCGTGGGCTCGAGCGATCCAGCCAGAAGCGCGTCCTCGACGATCGGCTGATCGGCGAATTTCGGATAGATGCAGGATGAGCCCAGAAACATCAGTTTTTCGACGTCCGCCTTATGGGCTGCGTGAATGACATTCGCTTGAAGAATCAAGTTGTCGTACAGGAAGTCGGCCGGATAGGTAGCGTTCGCGAGAATACCGCCGACCCGCGCAGCAGCCAGGAAGACAGCGTCGGGACGATTCTCAGGCCTCCACCTCGTCCTGCCGTCTGAGATCGACCTCGGCGCGGGTGGCGGTCAAAATCTCGCAAGCCCTCGGAAGCGAGACGCCGCACGATTGCAGAACCCACCATGCCGCGATGGCCGGCGACATAGACCCTTTTTCCGGCAAGGCTGTAGATCACCTCAGGCATAGGCAAAACCTTTGGTAACACCGACCGACGGAACATTTCGTGCCATCACTTTCAGGTCCTCCCGGACCATCTCCGCTACCAGCTGGTCGAGACTGGTTTCATGTTTCCAGCCAAGCTTCGTATGCGCCTTCGTCGGATCGCCGATCAAAAGATCAACTTCAGTCGGACGGAAGTAAGCTGGATCGATCTCTACCACACACTGACCCGATGTTTTATCGTATCCCTTTTCCTCAACCCCCTCCCCACGCCAATCAATCGGTATGCCCACCTTGGCAAAGGCCTTGTCAACAAAGGAACGAACGGAGTGCGTTTCACCGGTCGCAAGGACATAGTCCCCCGGTTCGTCCTGTTGCAGCATCAGCCACATGCCGCGGACATATTCTCGCGCATGTCCCCAGTCGCGCTTGGCATCCAAATTACCGAGATAGAGCCTGTCCTGCAGTCCAAGATGGATGGCAGCCGCCGCCCGGGTGATTTTGCGCGTGACGAATGTTTCGCCGCGGATCGGGCTTTCATGATTGAACAAAATGCCGTTCGAGGCATGCATGCCATAGGCCTCGCGATAATTGACCACGATCCAATAAGCGTAGAGCTTGGCCGCCGCGTAGGGTGATCGAGGGTAGAAAGGCGTCGTCTCGCTCTGCGGGACTTCCTGGACTTTGCCGTAGAGCTCCGAGGTCGACGCTTGATAGAAGCGGGTCTTTTTGGTCAGCCCCAGGAGACGAATTGCTTCAAGTAGCCGCAGCGTGCCCGTTCCATCCGCGTTCGCCGTATATTCGGGCGTCTCGAAGGAGACTTGAACGTGGCTTTGCGCGGCAAGGTTGTAGATCTCATCGGGTTGCGTTTCCTGAACGACCCGGATGAGATTGGTTGAATCGGTCATGTCCCCGAAATGCAGGATAAATCGGGGATTTTCGACATGCGGATCCTCGTAGAGATGCTCGATACGGCTTGTGTTGAAGGACGATGAGCGCCGCTTGAGGCCGTGAACAATATAGCCCTTTTCCAGGAGCAGTTCGGCCAGATACGCACCATCCTGGCCTGTTATACCGGTAATCAATGCGACTTTTCGATTTTTTCTCATTCCCGTATCCATCTATTCCCCTCCAACTCAAATACTAGTGCAGATGCACACGCCGAACACCCGATCCACTCGGCTCGGTCGAAACTCTGGATCGGCTGTGCTGGGCCACATTTCGATCACGGAAGCAGCCGTCACGACCCCTAGATTGCAGCCAGGATGGCGCCCACCAGATAGAAAAGCCGTCCATGTCAAATGCCACTTGCTCCTTGTCGGCACTACGCTACGGCGACAAAGCGCCCGAACACAGGGTCCGAGGGATAGGCTTGGACGTCGGCGTGCCGTCGACAAGCGTTGGCTGCAGCCGGTGATAGACGAGCGATGCTTCAGGGTTTGCGCGGAACGCCGCGGCAGTCGCCGGCAGCTTGCCCGGCGCCCACCAGTCGTCGGCATCGAGAAAGCAGAGGATCTCGTCCAGCCGTCATCGACGACGATGATCTCGACATTGCCAGCATCCTGGCTCAACACGCTGTCTATCGCCCGCCCGATGAAGCGAGCGTAGTTGTAATTATTGATGAGGACACTGACAGCCGGCCGCTCCATGGCGAGCCCTCAGGCAGGTTGCTGCGATGCACCGCTATACAGCGGCACAAAGTTGCTCAGGAGATCGACCAGGGTCCCGTGTCGGCCGAACGGTATCTCGTGCAGAGCCGATGAGATTGCTGCTGACAATGCCACGACGCGTGCGGCGCTCGTCGTGTCGCACAGAGAACTAGGATCATGACGCAGAAACATAGCAATCCTAACCTTCCAGGCTTCGACTGCAGAGAGAGCCTCTGACAGAATTATTGCCTCATTCCAGTGAAGCCGCGGCTTGCTGGCCACGCATCACAAGACATTCATCGCCACGGTACCGGTGAACGGAGACGTGCAACATCTGCTCTTAAGGGCAATGCGTGGGCATGAAGACCCGTCTTTTGGGTGATTGCCGGCTGAAAGCTTAGGCGCAACATCGTCTTTGGGTGGAGCGGAGGTGCATTAGGCGTAGCCCGCCCTTCACTAGGACAGGTTGACTGCGGATGCGGCTGGGTGATTGCTTGAGAGCAGCGCGGCGACTATTTTTGATCCGCCGTGACCTCTAATTTGCGATTTAAAATCAATCACTTACGATAAACATTACTTATCGATGGTTAAAGCCGCAGCCGAAACGCTGTATGACGAACGGAAGTAATTGGCTATTGCAGTTCGTGGAAGGCAAAAGAATAACGTTAATTCATATGGTTAACGCGATGGAAATTGGGGAGCTCTCGGAAGGTCTTCAGGTACGTGAGGCAGATTTGGTGGCGGTGCCGATTCATTGGGCAAGGGGGTGGCACAGCCGAGCCGAAGCGGGCCCGGGTGTTCAGTTCCGAGCGAGAATGATCGCCGACAGGGGCGGGACCGGTTGGCCGACGTTGCCGATACCAAGCCGGTCGCCGAGATAGTGGTAGAAGGACAGCCCAAGCTTCTGGCAGGTCTTCATGAGGCCAAGCATGACGTCGCGTGCGACACGGCCATCGCGGCTCATCGTGCCGCCGGAGATCTTTCGCTTCGTGACAAAGCTCCGCAGATCATTTTCGGATGCATTGGTGTGCAGCGGAATCTCGGGATGATCGAGCACCTTCAGCAGTTCGGTCTTCCTTCGATGCAGCCGCTCAAGCAGCTTGTCGAGTGCCTCATAACCGGTGCGCAGGCTGAAGATTCGGTCGAACCGTCGTCGGAAGGCAGGGGCAGCCGGCGGTGAGGGCCTCTGCTTCCAAGCTTTCAGCGCCTTGTAGAAACGCCGGACGAGATCGCGGACCATGGTGAGCGACCGCTCCTCTTTTGCGTTACCTTGCATCAGCTTTTACAGAAGATGTTCGGCATGAACCCAGGACAGCGCGTAATTGCCGACGCCGAACTGGCCGGCGTCGTCGGACTCGATCACCATGTTGCCCATCAGGCCGTGGTGACGGATAGAACCTCAAAGGCCCCCGTAAACTTAACGAAACACGGACATCAATATAAGATGACCGGTCATGACGAACCGTGATCCGCTCTATCGCCGCCGCCGCTTTCCCGTTGAAATTGTCGTCCACGCGGTCCGGCTCTATTTCGCTTCCCTCTCAGCCTGTGGATGGTTGAGGACATGATGGCGGCACGCGGGATCAAGAAGATCCGTTAATGCGGTCGGCTCAGAGGGGTAACTTGCGGGAAGACGCTCTTCGATTTCCTCGACCATTGCGATAAATTGGCCTGGCCCAAGATCCTCGATCTGAGCCTTCAGTATGGTCGCGGACAATTTCCACTGTGATAGGCCGTCCGAGACACCACGATCGCCAAACGGCCAGGCTTCGGCCACCGCAAGTCCATGTTGCGTTCGCCCTAGGCCCTCCGCCTCGCGCTCGTGGAAGATGGTCATTCTCATCAAAGGACGCTGCAGTCGCTGCCAGGTTTCCGTGAATTCCGCACCGTTCTTCGGATCCTCTAGCAAGGCCTTCGCATCATCACGGAGCGGCTTCACGCCAATGCTAGCCTGGCCGCTGACGAGCGCACTGACTGTGAGGTCGCCAGCCTGCACAGCGCCTGAGATCTTCAAGAGGCGGCGAGGAAGCAGTTGCGTCCAGACGCGCACAGGCGTCGAGACCTTTATGCTGTCGTTGATCGCGTTGGGCTGATATCGAACGAGTCCCAATCGAATGAAAGGGTCCGTCGCATAGGACGGGGTTATGTCAACGTCGACGAACCATTCCTCGGCGTCGATGTCGAAATATGGTTCGAACGTCAGAAGGGCCACATCAAGTGGCGGCACTGACCGGCTTGGAGTTGCGGATGTGTCCGTGGGAATAGGCATCATGACGCTGCCGATGTATTGAGGATCGTGCGGCCAAGGTGCGTCGTCCTGCGTGTCGCTAAGGCAGTCAAAAGCGCTGGGAGGCATGAACCAACCCTTTTGCGGGGAGGCGTCTTCGCGAATGGGATCGCCGCCCCAGCGCGAGATATATTGACCTCCATCGCCCAGGTCTCCGTCCTGAAAGTCAGACAGGATCATCGGGCGATGCCCGGGGACAACAATCACGTTGTTCTCGATATCAGGGCGTGACACGTCGCGGATGAACGGTGGCCAGAGTACGATACCAATCCGCTCGCCCTCACCGGAAGAAAACATGCCCCTTTCAAATCTCAAGCGCACGGAGCAGCGCCGCTCGAGATGCTGGGTCACACGTTTTCCATCCTGCAGCGCGAAACGCTTGGTTCTGAAAACAAGAGTCGGGGTTTTGGCTGCGGGCGGGGCAGGCGGTTGCGTAGCCCGGCTCCAGACTGCGGTCGGGTACTGCCACGATCTTTGCTGATCCACCGGCATCAATGGTTGGCGACGCGTCAGCACGTGCTCCACGCGATCGTCGGAGAACATCGCAGCTGTCTCGAAGCTATGCGCAAAACGCGAAATGCCTAAGACCTCTATCTGCAGCTTGCGGGCCCTCGTGTCCGATATTTGACTTGGACGGGAGACGCTGATCAGTCGCGTATGGGACTTCACTTGCGCAGGATCGCCAAGCTCCGGATGACCCTGACTTGCGATGCGAAACTCCACCCTGTTGCCCGAGAGCGCTGCCGCATGCAGCAGGCCAAGGTCGAGCCGGGTCAACCGGCCTTCCGGCGGTTGAAGAAATACCAGCTGGCTGTCGGTGTTCTCGGCCCCGCCCGAGGCCGGCAGGCCCTCAATTCGCAGCAACGTCACTTTTTGCCGGAGAAGAGTCGTCTTGCCATCTGGGTCAACGTCGAACCCGAATATCGTGCTCTTGCGAATGTATTCGGCGCCCGTCCCACCCTTGGGCTTTTGCGGCCAGCGTCCGGAACGCTTTGCCAGAACACCGCGCCCACGTGCGGGATCGTCGATGTGCTCGCCGTTAGGACTAACTGCACTAGCGACCACCTCAATGGTGTCGATCTGGTCGAGATCGACGAGAATCTCGCCGGAGAGCATCAGGTTCGCCGAGCCCGCCTCATCCTTTGGAGGCGCCACTGCCCCGTGGGCGGCCTTTGCAGCGTAGAAGACGAGACCTGGGGTAGCCGGACGCCAGCTCTCCAGATTTCGCAGCGTTGCAGGAACCAGTGGCGCATTCACTGCGTGAGCAACGCGCAACGTGGCTACACGCGGGTTCTGGCGCAACCGCACGAGCGCACCGGTCACCGTGACGCTCAAGACCGACGGCGTCTACACCGACATCAAGCAGATGATGTAATCGCCAGGGCCGCGCCTTCGGGCGCGGCCCTCTCCTTCGCGGGTACTCTTTTCAAGCCTACCGCAGTCCTATCCAGCACAAGACCCGCAACCGTGGCAGGACGCGGTTTTTCGCTTTCGGAAACCTAGTCCTTGATGGGTTCGCCGAGCGTATGCATCAGGCGATTCGCCCAGCCGAAGATGGCGGATGACAGAACAAGATCCAGGGATTCAAGCTCGGAGAGGCCGACGTCGGCCAGCGCCTGCGCGTCCGCTTGCGTCGCTTCCGGCGGCGTTGTCGACAGATGTGCCGAGAAGTCGAAGATTGACTGAAGGTGCTCGTCGAGTTCGGCGTCCAATCCATCGGCGAAGATCGCGTCAATCACGTCGGTTCGCTTGGTATGGCTGATGAACCGCGACGCATGGACCGCGGCGCAATAGACGCAGTGGTTGACGACCGACGCGGCCGTGGCGCCCAGCTCGCGTTCGCCCGGTGAAAGCCCATCCTTCCCATACATGATCAGGTTGAACAGGGGAGAACGCACTGCAAGCGATTCCGGATCGTGGGCAAGGGTTAGGACGTAGGTCGATATGCCCTTGTTGGAGGGCGTGACCTGCATCGCCTCTCGCTGCTCCTGCGTCGCGGTCTCGAGATCGACGGGAACGACGTAGGGCTGCCAGCGCGGAACCTGGGTGGTGAAGCTATGCACGACTTCGCTCATGGTTTTGTTCCAATCAGTGCCAATCCTGCGATGACACGCACCTGGTAGTTTACAAAGGCGGCAAGCTCCGAGAGCCGGACAATGTCGGCATCGTTGATGCCGAGGCTGCGCAATTCCTCGATATGGCCGCGGGTCGCCTCGCGCGGCGCGATCGTCAACCGGTCGGCGTGTTTGACGATCGCGGCGATCCGCTCATCTCCGACGTTCGCACCCGGTTGCGCAAGCTTCGCCGTGAATGCTTCGGCGGCGCGTTCCACTAGGCCATCGTAGTGGCTCGCAAGCGCCTCGTTGCGATTGTTCCGGGCCATGCGGGCGGCGAGAGCTGCCCGAAGCCCATACGACAGGCCGCCGGGATCGCGCGGCAGGAGCACCGCATCATGAGCGGCCTCGCTCAAGCGCAGGATCTCCGCGCGCTTTTCCATTGCCTCGGCGAGCGCCGAGCCCGGCCTCACGGAGGCGAGAGTTTCGATGAGTGTCAAAAGAGGCTCCTTTGCATCTCGCTGGAGAGCACTAGGTAGGTCTCATAATCCATTATGTCAAAGTAGCATGAAGAGCTAAATTGGATGCGAAATAATTATCTATTCCCCACTGATTTTATGGAAAACTCATGCTTTTGCGGCATGAAAAACAATGGATGATATGAGTTATGCATAATAGCCCGATCGATATTCGACAACTGGAGGCCTTTGCGGCGGTGATGTCGGCTGGCAGCGTGACCGGGGCGGCCCGTCTGCTCGGACGCTCGCAGCCTGCCGTGACAAGGCAAATCCAGGATCTGGAAGCAGATCTTGGCTATCCGCTCCTTCACAGAAGCGGTCCGCGCATTCAGCCGACATCACGAGGCCTGCGCTTCCACGCAGAAGTCGAGCGTCACCTTGCAAGCCTGACCCATATCCGCGAACGGGCGGAGGCGATCGGCCTCGACGAGCCGGCGACGTTGACAGTCGCTGCGACGCCGTCGCTTGCTGCCGGAATCCTGCCGCAGGCGCTGGCGGCCGTCTCGTCGGATCTGATCCCGCGTCATCTCCACGTGCAGGCGCTCGCAGCCGAGAACGTCGTGCAGGCGGTGCTGGCCCGTTCCGCGGATCTCGGAATATCGAGCCTTCCACTCGAACATCCGGGCCTCGAAATCCACTGGATTGCGGAAGCTCCCTGCGTCGTCGCCATCGGCATCGACGATCCCCTGGCCGCGAACGAGGTCATGCGCCTGGCGGATCTCGCTGATCGCCCTATCATCACGCTCGCAAATCCGTACCGTCTTCGTCACCGCATCGACGAGGCGTTGGGGCGAGTGGGGGTTGCTCCCGAGCGTATCATCGACGTGAATGCTTCGCTGACGGCGCTCTCACTCGTTCGCGCCGGATTGGGTGTTGCCATCGTCGAGCCCGCCACTGTCTGCGGAGTGCCGTTGGATGGCATCGTCATGCGGGTGGTCGATCAGACCATTCCCTTCCTGTTTGGTGCGATCTCCGCTGCGGCGTTGCCCCTCACGCCAACGGTCTCCGCCGTGATCGACGCGGCACGCGCAGAGGCTTTGGCGATGCCAGGCTGCCGTCTGCTGGAAGCGAACGGCACGGATGTGCTGGCAGACACCGTCTACGGGCAGACTATCATTTCCGAAGGAGCGCCCGTATGAGCGACCTTTCCACATTTCCGAGCGGCCTGGATGCCCTTGTGGCGCGACTGCGTCAGGATCTCGCCTGGCTTGAGTTGCCCGCGAAGGCGTGGGTGCCTGCCCGGACAGTGAAGGGCCAGCCCGTCGTCGATGTCGTCATCATCGGTGGCGGCATGGCAGGCCTCGTCGCCTCCGGGATGCTGAAGCGCCTGGGTGTCGCAAACCATGTCGTCCTCGACAAGGCTCCTGCGGGTCAGGAGGGGCCATGGGTCACGTTTGCCCGGATGCGAACGCTTCGCTCTCCAAAGCAGCTCACCGGTCCGGCCATGGGACTGCCTGCTCTCACGTTCCGGGCCTACTACGAAGCACGCTTCGGCCGCGAGGAATGGGCGGCGCTAGACCGCGCGCCACGCGAGATCTGGATGGAATACCTGATCTGGTACCGACGGGTCCTCGAGCTTCCCGTGCGCAACGGCGTGTCCGTCGATGTGGTGCTCCCGCGCGAGGATGGCATGCTCGACCTCGTTTGCAGCGAGGGTGGCCGCGTGGAGACGATCATCGCGCGTCACGTGGTTTTGGCGACTGGGCGCGACGGGCTTGGGGGTCCGTTCGTGCCTGCGATCGCCAAAAACATTGACCGCGGACACTGGGCGCACACCGCCGACGAGGTCGACTTTTCGGCGCTCCGCGGCAAGCGGGTGGGCGTGATCGGTGCGGGCGCGTCGGCAATGGACAATGCCGCGACTGCTCTCGAAGCAGGAGCGGCACGACTGGACATGTTTGTTCGCCGCAAGGAACTGCCACGCATCAACAAGTTCACGGGCATCGGCAGTCAGGGCGTCGTGCATGGGTTTGCGGGCCTGCCTGACGAATGGAAGTGGCGCTTCCTGAACTATGCCATGGGCGAGCAGACGCCGCCGCCGCGGCCGAGCGTCCTGCGCGTCAGCTCCTTCGACCAGGCTCATCTTCACCTGGAAAGCCCGATCAACGGGCTGGAGCAGGAAGGCGACCACATCGTCGTGACGACGCCGAAGGCCCGTTATCCCGTCGATTTCCTCATTTTCGGAACGGGCTTCAAGATCGACCTGGCCAAACGGCCGGAACTTGCCGCCTTCGAACCGCATATCCGCCTATGGCGCGACCGCTTCCCGACGCCCGCGGGGATGCACAACGCCGAACTCGAAGCTTCGCCTGATCTTGGGGAAGCGTTCGAGTTCCTTGAAAGGGAGCGGGGTTCGTGCCCGACTCTGGCGAAGATCCATTGCTTCAATTTCCCGGCGACGCTGAGCCACGGCAAGCTTACGGGCGACATCCCGGCAATCAGCGAGGGCGCGGACCGGCTGGCACGAGGAATCGTGAGGTCGCTCTTCGTCGCCGACCGCGAGAAGCACTTCGAAAATCTACAGGCCTTCGACACGCCGGAACTCCTCGGAGACGAGTGGTCCGACGCCGAGACCGAAGTGCCTGCCGAACTATCCTCCGAAAGGACCTGAGACCCGAAATGCTTGAGATCAAGAACCTAAAGCTGTCCTACGGAAGCACGCAGATCCTGAACGGGGTCGACCTGTCGGTGAAACGCGGCGACGTGGTCTCGATCATCGGCCCGAGTGGAACCGGCAAGACGACTTTGCTGAAGTGCATCAACCACCTGGTCAAACCGTCGTCGGGAACGATTGCGTTCGACGACATCCAAATGGATTTCGGCCGTCCCGACAAGAACGCGGTGCAGGCGATCCGCCTGCGCACCGCGATGGTGTTCCAGCAGTTCAACGTCTTCAAGAACATGACGGTTATCCAGAACGTCATGGATCCTCTCGTCGTCGTGCAGCGCAAGTCGAAGGACGCGGCGCGCAAGATCGCCCTTCAGGAACTCGAGCGGGTCGGCCTTGCCGACAAGCTCGACAATTATCCCTCGCAGCTCTCCGGCGGCCAGCTCCAGCGGACCGGCATCGCCCGCGCGCTCGCGGTCAAGCCGGACGTGATGCTCTTCGATGAGCCGACCTCGTCGCTCGATCCCGAGCTCGTCAACGAAGTCCTGAAGGTCATCAAGGACGTAACGTCCTCGGGGATCACCTCGCTGCTCGTGACCCATGAGATGCAGTTCGCGAAGAACATCTCCAACCGCATCGTCTTCATGGACCGGGGCGCCGTCGCCGCCGACGGCACACCGACCGAAATCTTCGACACACCCTCCAACCCGCGCCTCGCTCAGTTCTTGAATTCCGAGCGAGCGATCCAGTAAGAAAGGATGCCTGAAATGACTTCCAAGAGTTCAATCTCGCGCCGTGGTCTCGGTCTCGCCGTAGCAGGCGTCGCGATCGCGTTCGCAACCGCCTCGTTCGCCGAGGATGTCCGTACGATCAAGATCGCCACAGCGGCGGAATCGAAGCCTCTCTCCTGGGGTGCTATCGGCGTCGAGCCGCAGGGCTACGAGCCCGATGTCCTGAAGGCGATCAACGCGAAGCTGCCCCAGTACAAGTTCGTGATGGAAGGCGCGGCCGACATTGCGCAGGAGACGGGCCTTGCCACTGGAAAGTACGACATCGCCACCGGCGGCTATTACCGTGCGCCCGCCCGCGAGAAGCAGTTCCTCATTCCGGAAGCGCCGATCGGCGCCAGCCTGATCAAGATCTACAGCCGCAAGGACAGCGGCATCAAGGAGATGAAGGATCTCGTCGGCAAGAAGATCGTTCCCGTGACTGCAGGTGGCGGCATCTACAAGTTTGCGACCGCATGGCAGGAGCAGAATCACGACTACAAGATCGAGGTCACGGCCTCGAGCGCCGGCATCCCGTATCCGGATCGGCTGAAGGAAGTCGAGAACGGCAAGTACGACGCACTGGTTCTCCCGTCCAACCTAGGCGAGCAGACCGTGATCGACCAGCAGAAGCTCAACGTCCAGGCCAGCGAGCCAGTTGCGATCAACAACACCTTCGTGCTGATCCACCGCTCCGAGGAGAACAAGGCGCTCGCGGACGGCATCGACAAGGCCCTGAAGGAACTCAAGGCCGACGGCACGCTCGCCAAGCTCTCGCAGAAGTGGTTCGGCGAGGACATCACCACGTACATGAAGTAACGCCGGACGGCGATGCCGGCGATGAGGCCAAACCTGAAAGAAGGAGTGTTCCGACGTGGACCTATCCATAATGATCCCAGAGCTGCTTTCGGCCCTGCCGCTGACGCTGGCGATCACGTTCACGGCCATGGTCGCCGGCTTCGTGCTGGCCTTGATTGCGACGACGTTCCGGGTGCGCAGGATCCAGGTAATCAGCCCGTTGGCTGATCTCTATGTCTCCTATGCCCGGAGCGTGCCTGTCGTGCTCCAATTGTTCGTCGCCTTCTATGGGCTACCGGTGCTTGTCGGCGTGTTCGGCGTCAAGGACTTCGTGTCGCCGACGATCGCCGCGATGCTGGGCCTCAGCCTCTACCACGGTGGCTATCTGTCTGAGGTCATGCGACCGGCATATCTTGCCGTGGAACGCGGCCAGCACGATGCGGCCGACAGTCTGGGATACACATTCCGCCAGAAGCTCACGCGTGTTCTCGGCCCGCAGGCCGTCCACATTGCGCTGCCCGGCTATGGAAACTCGATCATCTACCTGATCCATAACGTGGCCCTCGTCATGTACATCGGCGCTGCGGACGTGATGGCGACCGCACACCTCGTTATGGAGCGCGACTACAACCAGTATCAGTTCGAGACCTACCTCGTGCTGGCGGTGCTCTATTCGGTGCTTTGCCTGATTGCCTGGCTGGTCGTCCGCTTCTTCGAGCTTCGTTCCGCAAAATTCGCCCCAAGCACCGCACCCGCAAGAGCCCCACTGATGGCAAGCGTTTGATCGAAGAAGGAGCACGCCATGTTCGATATTGAAGTTCTTCTTCCAGACCTCTGGGATATTCTGGGCGCTGTGCCGCTGACGCTTGTCATGGCGCTCGCGATCTTCGTCATCTCGACGATCATCGGCAGCCTGTTCGCCATGGTCGAGTACCGACGGACCCCTGTGCTTCGCCAGTTCGTCACCGCCTACAAGGTGGCATTCAAGGGCGTTCCGATGGTGGTGGTGATCTTTCTTGCCTATTATGGACTTCCGTCCACGCTAGAGTTCCTCACCTCGCTCGTCGGCGTGGAGTACAATGGTCACTCGACGCCGAACTGGGTGACGCTCATCGTGGCCCTGACGGCTTGCGTTGCCGCCTTCCAGGCGGAAGTCGTCAAGGGTGCGCTGAATTCCTTTGACACTGGACAGGCAGACGCCGCCTACTCGCTCGGGTACAAGAAGAGTCAGCTCTTCCGCCGGGTCATGCTTCCTCAGGTGATTGTGGCCGCCATTCCGGATCTTGCGAACTCGTTCATGGTCATCATGAAGGCACTGTCGCTCGGGTTCGCGATCGAGGTGGTCGATATCTTCGCCCAGTCGCAATTGACCGCGGCGTTGAACTTCTACTACCTCGAGGCCTTCCTCGTCGCAGTCGCGATCTACATGGTGATCGCCTATGCCGTAACCCAGATAGCCGATAGGACGGAGCGAGCCCTTAGGGTACGGACCTAGGGGCGTGCTCACGCCTGGCTCGTGAAGCGACTGCCCGGATCGGATATCTCTGTCAGCGTTCCTCCGGCGGTTTGTGGTGCCGAAACTGCAAAAGCAATAGCAAATCGTAGACGATCTTTAATGTGCCGCAGATGAGGAGCGGCCAAGCGCGATAAGATGCCGCGAACAGAGCACCGGCAAGCGCGGGGCTCGCCGCCGCGGCAAGGCTGCGCGGCACGGACGTGAAACTAGCGGCTGCGGCCCGCTCCGCCTCCGTCACGACCGCCATCACATAGGAAGAACGCGTCGGCACGTCCATCTGCGAAAGCGCGGCGCGGATCGTCAGTAATATCAGAACCAAAGGCAAGGTTGGCGCGAAGGCCGCCAGCATCAGCGCTATGCTCGAGGGTATATGGGTAAACACCATGGTGTTGATGAGCCCGATCCGCCGCGATAGCCATGCCGCAACGGGGAACGAGAATGCCGACAACACGCCCGTCCAGAAGAAGAATACCCCAGCTTCCGACAGCGACAGATTGAATCGCTCGAACAGCCAAAGAGCGAGCAGTGACTGGACCACGAAGCCGCCTGCGAATGCGTCGAGGCTGAATAGGGCTGCGAGTTTCAGGACGATGGCGCGCGAGGGACCGAGCGCGGTGGCGGCTTCCGTGGCCTCGCGGTTTGGCAGACGTGTCGGGATGCGGAAATAAAGAACGGCGCCGGCCACGCCCACGATCGCATAGAGCACGAACATCAGCTTGATGGCGGTCAGTTGTCCAAGCCCGACGAACGCCCCGGCATCGGGAAAAGCCGCCGCCAGGGCGCCGACCGCGCTTGCGAGCGCCCCGACGAGGCTGTAGCGCGCGAACATCGTCGTCCGATCGGCATCGCCGACGTCTCGAGCGAGGACTGCGTGCTCCAGCGGCGCGAAGACGCTGACGCTGCCGGCGGACGGATTAACCGTGCCGGCGCATGCGACCACCAGCAGAAGTGCGTAGTCGGTGACGACGGACATGGCCGCACCCGTAGCAACCATCAGGCAGGCTGCGGCCAGAAGCAGGCGGCGCAGATCATGGCGTACCCCGAGTATGCCCACGGCGATGGTCAACAGCGCCGAGCCCAAAAGGGATGCCGTCGCAAGCACGCCGACCTGCAGCGGCGAGAAGCCCAAAGCAAGCAGATAGACCGGCAACAGGATGGCCACGAAACCGTCACCGAAGTCCCGCAGGGCGCGGGCAGCAAAAAGATATGTGGGCGGATGAATGCGTTGCACTTGTGTCCCTACCTCGGCTCGCGGATTTTTTCGGTCGCGGGGGGACGCGCGGCGCGCACCATCGCAGGCGTGCCTTGACCGGCGTGTCTGCTCTTTTCACGCCGTGTCGACTGGCTCCGGTAACAGACCCATCCGGAGAACTTGCACTCGATCACAGGTGCTGCCATGGACCCGACGGAAAGTGCACCGACTTGCGTGGGCTTGGGCTATTCCCATAAGCCGACCCGGTGACTGGGCGAAAACAGATCGTGATGAGATTGCTTTAGGTGACACTCGGTTTATCCACCAGCTTCTCAACCAATCGTCTGAGTTCCGACGGCGTCGTTTGGCCAGCCACCACCTCATAGTAGCCGATCCCGGCGCGTCGCAGCGCCTCCTTCTTTACCGCGTCACGCGCGGCCGCGGTTCCTTGGTGGTGCGCTCCACCCTGGTATTCGATGACATGCCGCGGTTGGCAGTTGCCGTCCACGAGCAGCAAGTCGACACGTTTGGAGTTGATGCAACTGTAGGCGTCTGGGTCGGCGCTTCGGAGGATTTCGCCCAATGAAACTTGCGCCATCACCTGCCAGGAGGAATTGCAGCCAATCACGACGCTGTCGAGTTCTCGAAATACCCGGGCTTCGCTTTTGTTCAGCAATGGTTGAATGGTGAATTTCGAGCGCATCACGATACGCAGTTGATCCGTGGCGTCGACCGGTCGCAATCGCTCCATAACTGGCATCTGAAGCCAGGGTTTCGGTACGATGCGCTCGTGCCAGCGCCTTTCCTCCCAGCGTGACCTGTCTTTCTCCCGCCACGCCTGTTTGCCCATCGTGGCCAGGAACTGCTCAACAGCCATGCCGATGATAATGCCGACAAACATCGCGGCGATTAGCAGTTCCGGCTTTTCGAAGTCTGCAATGGTTATGCCGCTCGAAGCGCCTACTGCGGCAGCTCCAAGGATCAGCCAAGGTGCCGCGAACAGCACCGACCTTTGGCGGTATTGCATGCCCCTCTCCGGATTTCCCGCCAAGATAATAGAACGCGTGGACGGTACGCGAAAAGGCATCCAAAAGAATGAGGTCTCGCAAGCATCAAACTTCTTCCCGGCGATCGATTTTCTGACCCCGAGGAACCGATATTGGTTCTAGCGGTTAGTCGACATGCGCTTCGGCCAGGAGGTTCCTAAGTCGCTGGCACGGCGACAGCTTTGGCCAGCGCCCCGCTTGTTGCCATGGGGTTCACGTCTTAGGCCAGGAAGGTCGCATAATGGATCGACTGGAAGCGGCTGTGTGCCGACGAACGGAAAAATCACCGATTGCCAATTAGCTATTTGCCGCCAGGGATCCGAGGTTCGCTTCCCGGAACGGCCACGCTCTCCCCACGGCGGTCGGCGATCGCAAAACGTTAGCGCATGTGTTGCATTAACTACACAACTCTCCAGAAACGAGCGTGAATCAAACCAAAGCAAACACTACCTGTCGATGTATCGCGCCGAAATCTGCTATGAAGCTGTCGCGCCAATGATTGGCCTCGCTCTCTGAGCTTTTTTCATGACATCGATAATTTGCTGGTGTGCGACAAGCACAGGCAAAATCAATTGTAGTGACATGGCCTTAAACCTGATTGAAACCTTTGCATTTTCAACGAGACATCTTTTGAAAAGCGGCATGAGCCGGGGCATTCGGATGATCGCCCCGGTTCTGATATCCATTGCCTCTGCCAATGCGTCTTTTGCGCAATCCCCCGTTCCTGCGGAACAGGCGCCGGCGCAAGCGGCGCCGGCGATAAAATCGCAGAAATTCGACGACTGGTATTATCGCTGCATGGGGTCTGAGGGCGCCGAGGCCTGCGAAGTCGCCCAGGTCGCGCAAGTCGCCAAAGACGGCAAGCCCGTCAATGTCCTGACGCTGGCGATATCGGCGTCGCCGGCCGACAAGGGCGACAAGGGCGACAAGGGCAAGCCGCGGCTAGTGCTGACCGCTCTGTTGCCGCTCAATGTCTTCCTTCCCTCCGGCCTGTCGATCAAGGCCGACGGTAAACCGGTCGCCAAGGTCGACTACCGCAATTGCAACGAGACGGGATGCTGGGCGCAACTGGCGCTGGACACGAAGACGACGGCGGCGCTGAAGAAGGGCACGACCGCCGAAGGGCTGGTGCGGCTGATGAACGGCCAGGACGTCAATATCCGTTTCTCGCTGAAAGGGCTGAAACCGGCCCTCGACCAACTCCAGTCCGTTGCCGCGAAGTAGCCGAATTTCACCCATGACCACAGAAATTCGATGCTTTCTGGTTGCCGGCGCTGCCCTCATGATGGGTGTCGCACGCGCCTACGCGCAAACGCCGGCCGACGACTTCAACCGCCGCCAGGAGGAGCAATCGCAGACGCAGCGATTGGATGCTCTTCGCCGCGCCACACCGGGCGGCAGCGCGGAGAGGGAAAATGGCGCTTTGCCCGCCGGCGGCGGGAATGGCGCCTGTTTCGACATCACTCGGGTCGAGATCGACGGGGCGAAGCTGCTCACGGCGCAGGAGATCGGCAAGGTGACGGCGCCTTACGGCAATCGCTGCGTCGGCCTCGCCGAGATCAACGCCGTGCTCAGAGACGTCACGCATCTCTATATCGATCACGGCTACGTCACCTCGCGGGCCTATGTGCCGCAGCAGGATATTAGCAAGACCAGGATCCTCCGGCTGCTCGTCGTCGAAGGCACGCTTTCCGACATCTATCTCAACGGCCAGAAGGTTGCCGGCAACACTTCGCTGGCGACGGCCTTTCCGGGCCTGATCGGCCGGGTCGTCAATATCCGTGACATCGAGCAGGGCCTCGACCAGATGAACCGGCTGCAGGCCAATGACGCCAAATCCGCCATGCTGCCCGGCCCGAAGGACGGAACGTCCATTCTGAACATCGAAAACCGGCCCGGCCGACCTTGGCACGTCTCCCTCGGCAACAGCAATATGGGGCAGGAAAGCACCGGTTTTTCCAGAAGCTCGGCGTCGCTCGGCTCCGACGATCTGCTCGATATCAACGACCAGTGGAATTTTTCATACGAACACAGCGGGCCGGACTATCCGTGGACCGATGACGGAAAAGGCTATGGCAACAGCTATTCCGGCAGCGTCAGCGTCCCCTACGGTTATTCCACCGTTTCGCTGAACGGCTCCTGGTACCAGTATGAAAGTGCCGTCGAAGGAAACTTCAGCACGCTCGAAACTTCCGGCAATTCGGGCCAGGCTGGTCTCGGCATCGATCGCGTCGTCTTCCGCGACAAGGATTCGATCACGACCGTCCGCAGCAGCCTGACCTACAAGCAGACCAACAACTTCCTTCTCGGCAATCTGATCGAGGTCGGCAGCCGGCGCTATACGGTCGGCGATATCGGCATTTCCCATTCCCGTCACATGTTCGGCGGCATCTGGATGTTCGACGCCAGCTACGACAAGGGGCTCGGCCTCTTCGATGCGGTGGAGCCGGGGGATCCCGGCGCCGGCAACGCCGATCCGCGATTTTCGAAATTCAACGCCACCGTCAGCGTGACGCAGCCGTTCCAGGCCGCCGGCCGGCAGTTCGAGCTGACCTCGCTCATCACAGGTCAATATTCCCCCGACAATCTCCTCGGCGCCGAGCAGATCTCGCTTGGCGGCTACAGCAATGTCCGCGGCACGCGCGAAAGCGTGCTCTTCGGCAATAACGGCATGTTCAGCCACAACGAGATCGTCTGGCGGACGCAATCCAACCAGAGCGGCGGCCCGGCGGCCAAGGCCTTCGGCGAACTGCGCCCCTATCTCGGCTTCGATTATGGCCATGTCTACGAGCAAAATCGGTTCGACATAACGGGCGGCGACCTCGCCGGCTGGACGGCGGGGATCCGCGCCGTCGGCGGCACCGTCAATCTCGATCTCGGCTATTCCGACATCATTGCAAGCAGCGTCGACGGTGTCGACGGCGGTCTCTTTTACTTCAGCGCATCCGCGCATTGGTGATGGAGCCGAGGAAACGATGGCGGCAACCGAGCGCCAACGATTGAACGCCATTCCACCCGAACTGGAGAAACTCATATGACCAAGAGAGCTTTTGCTGCGGCCGGATTGAGCATCGTTGCTGTGCTGCTGGCTGCCTGCGGCGGGGCAAAGGATCCTGCGATGGTCGCCAGCGAAAGAGTGGCAAAATCCACCGAGATCCTCAATAAAAGAAAACAGAAAGGCGCGCTGATCCTTGCGCGCTTTATCTATCCCGACCTGTTCGGTCCTATCCGCTGCGCCGGCCAGATTCGTCTTCGCAAGCTTGTCGACGGGGCGCCAGACGAAGTCGCCGCTCCTGAAGACGTCTGGAGCGGTTTCAAGTGGCTTCTGCCTGAACAAAGCAAGCCGAAAGACATAAACGGCAATCTCCTGAACCCTGTCGGCAACGCGACGGAGTACGAACGCGTCTTCCACCCGATTGCGCCCGGCACTTATGTCGTGACCTATGCCTCCTGCCAGATATCGTCGCCGAACGGGACCACGACGCTTGAGGCGGGCGGCGACCATGGCGGTCTCTTCAGCTACATCAGTGCCTTGGAAGGTGCGAGCAAGATTACGATTGGCGAAGGCCAGATCGTCGACGCCGGCTACTTCCGTGTCCAGGGAACGAAATCCCACCCCGTCGTGGTGGGCGCTGAAGCAAGTGCTGCCGAGCGCGAGGTCATGAGGGAAGTTCTTCCGGGAGCCTACTCCTCCATCACGTTCAAGAAATTCGGGGAATAGGCAAGCCGCAAAACATCTATGGACACGCCAAATCTCGTCCATTTTGTTTGGATTGCATTTACCTCAAGCACATGCGGAAGTTGACGCTGACCAGCGGCTATGGTTCTCGGTCATCGTGAGAAATTACAACTGCGGCGGGATTTATCTGCCGCGCATTCGGGCGGCAGATAACATACGATGAGCAAAAGGCTGGGCAAGTCGACGACGACACTTCATGGCGTCGCTGAGGCCGATAGACGATCCTTTCGCAGGTTCACGCATTTCGCCCAGCAATCGCTTGCCATCGTGCTCAGCGGGCTGCTGGTCTTTCAGCCGATGCTGGCCAATGCCCAGTCGGTTTCGGCAAGCACGACGGCGCCGGCCGCCAATCAGCCGGGCGTCGGCACGGCGCCGAACGGCGTGCCGCTCATCGACATCGTCACCCCGAACAGCCAGGGTCTGTCGCACAACAAATACGACAATTTCGACGTCGGCACCTCAGGCCTCATCCTCAACAACTTCAAGGGCGAGATCGGCACCTCCAATCTCGGCGGCGTCACGCCGGGCAATCCCAATCTCAACACGACAGGGCCGGCATCCGTCATTCTCAACGAGGTCACCAGCGGCAATCGCTCGGCGTTGAACGGGCCAACCGAGGTGTTCGGCGGGCGGGCCGATGTCATCATCGCCAATCCGAACGGCATCACCTGCGACGGCTGCGGCTTCATCAACACGCCGCATGCGACACTGACGGCGGGTGTTCCCGATATCGGTGCCGATGGCGGGCTGAAGGGTTTCACCGTCAATGGTGGCGATGTCACCTTCGGCTCCAAGGGCGCCAACCTTGCCGCCGGTGCCGGCAGCGTCGATCTTTTCGACATCGTCTCCCGTGCGGTCACGATCGACGGTCCCATTTACGGCAACGATATTCGCGTGACCGCCGGGCGCAACAAATTCGATTACGCGACCGGCAATGCGACGGCGCTGTCGGCGACGTCGGGAACGCCGGAATACGCCATTGATGGTTCGGCCCTCGGCGCCATGCAGGCGGGGCGCATCAAGATTGTTGTCACCGAGAAGGGCGCCGGCGTGCGCATGCGCGGCGATCTGGCGGCCAACACCAACGAACTCTCCCTGTCGGCCGACGGCAAGATCTCGCTCGGCAATGTCTCCGGCCAGCAGGGCGTCTCGATCTCCTCGAAGGCGAAGGTGACGGCGTCCAAGCTCACGTCGAAGGCAAAGGTCGCCGTTCTGGCAGATCAGGGCATCACCCTCGATACGGTCGCCGCCGATGGCGACATTCTGCTTTCGAGCGGCAGCGGCCTGCTAAGCGTCGGCGGCGAGGTCAACAGCGCCGTCAACGTGCTGATGTCGTCGGCGGCCGGAATCACCGCCGGCAGCGTCGTGGCCGGCAATGCGCTCACTTTGTCCAGCACATCAGGCGACATTCGGGTTGCAAGTGCGGTCAAGAGCACCGAAGCGCTTGTTATCACCGCGACATCGGGCGGGATTTCGGCCGCCTCGCTCGTCAGCAGCAATAACGTCACGCTTTCCGCCGGCGCCGATATCGGCATTTCGGGCGATGTGCTGGCGGAGCGCAACGTCACGGCTTCAGGTCACTCGATTTCGGCGGGAACCGTCGTCTCCGGCCTCGATATCGCCGCGACGAATGCGGCAAACGGCAGCACGGTTCTCACAAGCGCCGGCGACATACGGCTTACCGCCGGCAGCGGCGCCGTCAATGTCGACGGGCTTCTGTCGGCCGGCGATACGTCGGTCACCGCAGCGGCGCTGACAGCCCAGAGCGTCATTGCGCATGGCGCCCTTATGGTCAACGCGGCCACCGACGTCAGCGGCCAGATCCTCAGTGCCGGCAACATCGACATCGCCGGCTCGGCCATCACATCTGGAGCGGTCATCGCCGGCGTCGACTTTGCGGGAACGGAAGCGGCCGGCGGCAATATCGTCCTGACGCAGAGCGGTGATCTCACCCTTGCCTCCAGCGGCGATATCGATGCCGGCACCCTGCTTGCGGCAGGCGATATCTCGGCTTCTGCCGCCAATATCCGCGCCGATGCCGTCACCGGCCATGGCGCGATCACGTTTTCCGGCAACACTCAAGTGACGGGCCAGTTCCTCGGCGCCGGCGATGTGTCGATCTCCGGCGGCTCGATTTCGGCGGGCACCGTCGTCGCCGGCACCGACTTTGCCGCCACCGCCGCATCGCCCAGCGGCGCTATCGCCGTCGGCGCGGCCGGCGACCTTAAGCTCGATGCCGGCGCCAACGGCACCGTCGATATCGACACGCTGCTTGCCGCCGGCGCGCTCCTCGTCGATGCCCATGATTTCCAGGCTAACAATGCCAGCAGCCACGGAACCGTTGCGATCAGCGGCAAGACGTCGATCACCGGTCAGCTGCTTGGCGCAGGCGACGTCTCGGTCACGGGAGCGGCCATTCAGGCCGGCGCCATCGTCTCCGGCGTCGATTTCGCCGCCACCGCCCAATCGGCCAATGGCGACATCGTCCTCGGGCAAAGCGGCGACCTCACGCTCACGGCGACCGGCGGCGACATTGATGCCGGCAATCTCCTCGCTGCCGGCGACATCAACGCCGGTGCGACTGGCAATGTCAGCGCCAACGTCGTCACCCATCAGGACATGACGATCACCGCGGGCGGCGCGATCGATCTTGCCGGCCAATCGCTCGCAGCGGGCGACGCCAGCCTCTCGGCAAAGGCGATCACCGTCGATACGCTCGTCTCCGGTCTCGACTTCGCAGCCACCGCCCAATCCCCCAATGGCACGTTGACGCTGCAACAGACGGGCGGCATGAGCCTTGCCGCCACGAGCGGCTCTATCACCGCCGGCACCGCGCTGCTTAGCAGCGGTGCTCTTTCGGCCAACGCAAGCCAGAATGTCGCCTATGCCAAGCTCCAGAGCCTCAGCAGCGCGGCGCTCACGGCCTCGGGCGGCCAGATCAGCTTCGGCAATCCCACCCGCACCGCCGGCAATCTGACGCTCACCACCAGCAATATCGATCTCTCCAATGGCCGGGCGAGCAACCTTGCCGCCGGCGGCACGCTGACGCTGAATGCCGCCAGCGCCAATCTCGCCAATAGCAGCCTCACTCTCGGCGGCCTCGCCCTCAATCTCTCCGGCACGGCCGATCTCAGCGGCGCAAGGGTCAACGCAGTCACCAATTCAGGCGGCTCGGGCGATATCACCATCAACGCGAGCGGCCTCTCCACGACGGCCGGCACGGCGCTGCTCGCCGCCCACGACCTGACGCTGACGCTGCCGTCGCTGATCAATGCAGGGCAACTGGCAGCCGGCCACGATCTGACATTCAACATTTCCGGCAACTTCACCAACAGCGCCACCGGTCTTGCCTATGCCGGCAACGACGCCAGCCTCTTCGTCGGCGGAACGCTCACCAACGATCAGGGCGCCATCATATCCGGCAACGATCTTACGATTGCGGGCGCGACATCGGGACAAAGGAACGCAGCCCTTACCAATATCTCCGGCCTGATCCAGGCCGGCAACGACATGTCCATCCTGACCAGCAATCTGACCAACAAGCGCTCCGCCACGCCGCAGTGGACGACCGGGACGCTGGTATCGTCTGGTGTCGTCAGCGGCTTTACGCTCAACCCAGTCGCCGCCGGCATGCCTTTCGGCTATCTCGAGACCGAAGACCAAAATATGTTCCAGCTCTATGCGGGCGTGGACGCACCGCTGTGGCAGGATTATGAGCCGCTGCTCTGGTCGAAGGCGACGCTCTCGGACGGTACGACCTATCATGCCTGGACCTGGATATCGGGCAACGGACCGACGAAAGTCCAGCCCATTTTCGATTGGATCATGGACCGCGTTCCAAAGGATGCCAACGGCAATCCCGTCCTCGATCCCAACAATCCGTCACGCTATTTCATCGTCGATGAGGTCAACCACGGCGGCTCGGACACAAGCACCACCTATACATGGGACTGGTCGTCCCACCTTAGCCAGTCGGTCTATGAGGACCGGTTGATTGGCGCGCTCAGCCCGGAAGCCACGATCCGCGCAGGCCGCAACCTCACCGTCGACGCCACGGCTCTCGCCAATTCCTACAGCTCGATCGAAGCCGGCGGTGACGCGACGCTGAAGGGCTCGACACTGACCAATACCGGCGTCACCCTCTTCCGCACGACGACGACGACCTGCAGCGCCCAAGGCGCCTGCACTGCCTATAATGCCAACGGCACTGCCAATCCTTCGAAGAACATCGCCAACGGCACGACGATCGTCAGCTCCGTCCAGGCGATCGGCGGCGTATCGGCCAATATCAAGGCCGGCGGCGCTCTCTCCGTCGATTTCGGCAGCGTCAACAATACGTCAGCGGCCGGCTCGATGGCCGGCGGCGCCAGCCTGGCGGCCGCCGGCAATCCCGGCGATCCGCTCTCGGCGCTTTCCGGCCTGACCGCCGGCGGCGCGCTGTTCAACGTTAATGCGTCGCTCGGCAGCGTCGCCGCCAATGGCGGCAGCCTGCTTTCCGGCCTCAGCAATATCGCCGACCGGATCCGCGTCGATGGCGCAGCCCTTGCGAAAGCCGCCAAACCGCAATCGGGCGGCTTCGGCGGCACCATATCCGGGCAGATATTCCTGTTCGAAACCCGCGCCGATTTTCTCGATGTCAGAAAATTCTACGGCTCCAGCTATTTCATGAGCCGCATCGGCTACGTGCCGGAGACGACGGTTCCGTTCCTCGGCGATGCCTATTTCGAAAACCAGCTGATCGACACGCAGTTGCGGCAGCTGGTCGGCGAAGGGCTCGGCAGAAGCACCTTCATCGCCGGCAATGACGCCATCGAACAGATGAAGACGCTGCTCGACAACGGTGCCAACTATGCGAAGGATCACGGCCTGGCCATCGGCCAGGGCCTCACGCCGGAGCAGGCGGCAGCGCTCACCAAGTCGATCGTCCTCTACCAGTGGCAGACGATCGATGGCGTGCAGGCGCTCGCGCCTGTCGTTTATGTGGCCGCCGCCGACCAGCAGAAGCTCACCGGCGCCGGCGCCGTCATGGCGGGCGGCTCGATCGACATGAATGTCGGCAATCTCGACAATTCCGGCCTGATCGCATCCGCCGGCGGCCTTAAAGTCTCCGGCAGCTCCATCCAGGGCAGCGGAACCTTCCTGTCGCGCGGCGACACGGTGGTCAACGCCACCAATGGTATTACGCTGGCCGCCCAGACCATGACGATCGGCGGCCAGAACATGGTCAACACCAATGCCGGTGTGACGGCGTCGGGCAACGTGCAGCTTGCCGGCGGCAGCGGCGATCTGGCGCTGAAGGGCGTCAAGGTGAACGCCGGCGGCTCCGCTCAGCTCACAGGCAACAATGTCACGCTCGCAGCGGCCAAGGTCGACAACTCAAGTCAGCAAAATGCGACCGGCACCCAGGTCGCCAGCGGCGGAGCCCTGACGATCAAGGCAACCGACAACGTCAATGTCATCGGCAGTTCAGCCAAGGCGGGCACGACGCTTGACGTGACCGCCGACAAGGGCTCGGTAGCCGTCGTTGCGACCGATGTCGCCCGCAACAACCAGTCCGGCTACACCAGGACCCTCTCCACCGACCAGCAACAATCGCAGCTTTCTGCCGGCACGGACACGACGATCAAATCAGGCGACGACATCCTGCTCTCCGGCTCCTCCGTCAAGGCTGGGGGCAATGTCACGCTCAGCGCCGGCGACGATATCAATATCACTGCCGCGCAGGAGCAATCGGCATCCACCTTCGGCAAGAAGTTCGCCTCGTCGATCACCCATGTCGGCTCGGAAATATCGGCCGGCGGCGACCTCTCGGTGACGGCGGGCAACGGCAGCGGCGATCACGACCTCAACATCGTCGGCAGCAAGCTTGCCGCCGACGGCAAGGTCGGCCTCAAGGCTTCCGACGACGTGACGATCGCCGAAGCCACCGACACCGCAACCCTCGACACCAAGCTTAGCGTCAAGGGCGGTTTCCTCGGCAAGAGCGAGAAGACGACCACGCATCTGGAAACGACGACGGCCGTCGGTTCCGCCATCACCGGCGGTGGCGGCGTCGAAATCACCTCGGGCAAGGACACGGTCATTTCCGCCTCGAAGATCGAGGCCGGCAAGGAAGACGCAACCACTCCGGCCGACCTGAACATCACCGCGGGCGGGAACCTCGTCATCGCCTCTGGCAAAGACACTACAGCGAAAGATGACAAAGGCTCGCGCAGCGGTTTCCTGTCCAAAGGCTCGTCCAGTCACAAAAGCTATGACGAAACGACGGTCGCCTCTGAACTCGGCGCATCGGGCAACATTAACTTGGATGCCGGCAAGGGGGCGGTTATTGCCGGTTCCAAAGTCGATGCGGATGGGTCGATCAACGTAGCGGCTGACAGCGTCTCCATCATTGGAGCGCAGGAGGCGCACGAACTCGAAGAGCAGCGCAAGAAGTCCGGCATCGGTGTTGGCTCCGGGGGCGGGTTCATCTCTATCTACGGCACGCAGCAGGACACCGGCAAGCAGGCCTCGACCTTAAATGTTGGCTCGGCGCTTTCGGCAAGCGAGGACGTTACGCTCACGGCCCGCAAGACTGATCTCAATATCATGGGCTCCTCGGTTGATGCCGAGCGGGACATCTACCTGTCGGCATCACGCGACGTTAACGTGACGCCCGGTTCGAAGAGCTTTTCGCAGTCAGAGCAGGAGAAGAAGTCCGGCTTCGGCCTGTCTTTCTCCGCTGGCAATGGCGGCTTTGCCATTGGCATCGGCGCACAAACGAGCAAGGATGGCTCGGCGCAGCAGTCCGACACCAATGCGGCGTCGATATTGTCCGCCGGCCGCGACCTCCACATTTCGGCGGGCAACAACGTCAACCTTCAGGCCGCGCAGGCTTCGGCCGAACGCGACGTCAATCTGTTTGCGACCAATGACATCAATCTGCTGTCGGCCAACGATGTCACCAATTATCAGGAGGTGCACGAGAAAACCTTCGCTGGCGTGACGCTCAGCGTTTCCAGCCAGTTGGGAAGTGCCGCCCAAAGTATCATGAACGGGGCCGAGCGCCTCTCGGATCCCGGCGGCGTCAACGGTCTCACCAATAGCGCGATTGCCGGACTCAGCTTCTATGAGGGCATTAAGGGCCTGAGGGGGGTCTATGACGGCCTGACGAGCACCGATCCGGAAATCGGAACGGGCCTTTCCTTCAATATCGGCATCAACGCCGGTGTCAGCCATCAGCAGAGCGCGTCCTCATCGGAGACATCGACGCCTGTCGTCACCGACATTCGCGCCGGCCGCTCCATCGCCCTGGCGGCACAAAACGGTTCGATCACCAGCGACGGCGCGCAGATAGCGGCCGGCTACGACAAGTTCGGACTAAGGACCATTTCCGCCGATCCGTTGGCGGGCGACATTATCCTGTCGGCCGGGAGCGGCAACATCAATCTGAATGCGGCGACTGGTACGTCGGAATCGAGCACTTCGAACAGCTCCTGGAGCGCCGGCGTCGGCGTCAATCTCGGCTGCACGACGAGAACTGGATGCAGCACCAGTGTCGGCGCCAGTGGCTCCTATGGCAAGGGCGGTTCCGATACCGTTAGCACCAGCCATACGAACACCCATGTCAACGGCACGGGCGACGTTACTATCCTTACTAATGATCTGGCGTTGAGAGGAGCGACCGTTACCGGTAATTCCGTGACGGCAGACGTCAGGAACCTGACGGTCGAGAGCCTAGTCGATACGACGAACGCCCATGCAGATCAACTCAGCCTCTCTGGCCAGATCGGCTTCGGCTCAACCGGGATCTCCGGTGTCACACAAAAGGCGAAGGGCGATGTTGCGCTCGTCTCCCAACAATCCGGCATTCATGCAGGCACCGGCGGCCTCGATCTCAACATCGAAAAGCAGACAACGCTGGTGGGTGGGCTGATCACAAGCCAGGCAACATCCGACCACAACACTTTCAATACCGGCACGTTGACGGTAACGGACATCGACACCCATTCATCTTGGAAGGCCGAGACCTATGGCGGTTCTATTGGCGTCGGCGGCTTGAGCCCGGCGCCGCCCGTCAAGGCTGGTGAGAAGGAGACCGGCAAGGCCTACTCGGCCATCGGCGCCAATATCGGCATCACCATCACCGATCCGGCGCACCAGACGCAGGACATCGGCACGATCCGGCGTGATACGCAAAACACCAACACCTCTCTGCCTGGCCTGCCGGACCTCGAAGATATCCTGCGCGATCAGTACAAGACCCAGGCCGATCTGCAGCAAGCGCAGAAGACCATGGCAGGGCTCGTGGGTGACGTTGCCAGCGAATTCTACGAGCAAGCTGCCCGGAACCAGGACCAAGCCGGAATGGACTACTGGAAGGAAGGTGGTGCCGGGCGCGTGCTCCTGCATACCATCGGCTCCGGGATTCTCGGTGGCGTGAACGGTTGGGAGGGGGCACTTAAGGGAGCCGCCGGTGCCGCGACCGCTTCGCTACTTGCCCCCGCGATCGGGAAACTCGTTGATGGCATGCTGAAGGGCACGAGTGTCGAGGGAACCGAGGATGGAAAATGGCTAGCTGCGCTGATTGGAGAGGGACTGTCGGCTCTGGTGGCTGGCGCCGTCGGTGGTGGCGAGGGCGCATCCTATGGCGCAGCGCAGTATCAGTATAATTATCTCAAGCATGCGGAACGTGAGGAGTTCACTCGTGTCCAGGCGTCCTGCGAGAATACCAAGGACGCAACAGACTGTGCGCGCGCAGATGAGCTCCGCGAAATCTCATATGGTCGTGACCGAAAGATCGAGGCCTGTGTTGGCAGCTCATCGTCGGACTGCGTTACGGCCCGCGTCGATCTACGGATTGCGGCTGCTGAATATCTCGACGCGGCGCTGACCGGAGACGGTGATGATCTCGATGGTTTGTCCCTGCTGGAGCGGCACATGGTGTTTCTGGACACCTGGAAATATGCCGTTGATGGTGACCCAACAGATAGCCAGCAACTAACCGATGCCGCCTCCACCTTAACGAGCGCTGCAGCAAAAGCGCTTCTGACGGGGTCCAAGGATGAAATCGCCAAGATTATTCGTGACCCGATTATTATCGGCGCCATCGCCTTCGGCGGTGTTGGCAATGCACGAGGCATTGTTGGCGAAGGTACTGGTGTTGGTCGAGGCTCAAATGGCACTTTGATTGACGAAATAACAGGCAGCATGCCGCCGGTAAAGCCGTTGGTTAATCCTGCTACAAATCTTGCGAGTGAAGCCAGGGCAAACCATATCCTATATGGAGACGGTCCGGGGAGTGGCGGCCATCTTTGGCCAGGGCAACCCGGCAAAACGGCATTTCCAGCAAGCTGGAATGCGGATAAGGTGATGAGTACCATTTCGGATATCGCAACGGACCCGGCATTAAGTTGGAAACCTCAGACCGGGAATGGCGGCCTGTATACCAAATCAGGCAAGCCTGCGCGATTCATTGTGACGGATGCTGGCGGTAATCTTCCGGTTATCGATGGAGTGCCGATCAGGGTCGTTATCGAACCGGCAGGCGAGGGCATTATCACAGGTTTCCCACAATATTGAGGTTGCGCATGGACGTTGAGAAACGAGTAATAGAACTCATCAGTAGCTTCAATGGGCGGCTACCCAATGAATATGTTCAAGAGTACATATCCCTTGCGGAGCACAACGAATGTGCTGTGGCGCTCGAAAATCTATGCACGCAACTGTATGAATATGACATAATACCAGCCGGGGAGGAGCTGAAAGCCATTCAAGATCTGAGCAAGTTTATGAATTTGGAAGAAACTACATGGAATTTTCTTAGGTAGCCTGAAGGCAGTCGAGAGGTAGCCTCAGAATTTACTCAATGACTTTCGAGATACATTGAACGGAAAGGCATGACGCCAGCCATTTGTGTAGCATTTTCAGCGGAGAAGGCAGCAGGACAATTGTTGTCGCCTGCAGGACACGTTCCCAAAGCTATTCAAACCAGAAGAGTGCTAATGAACTTCATTCGCAATGCAGACAATCAACCGCCCGGATCGTATCCGTACACGAAGCGGGATGTCGATTTTGCTAAAGAACTCGTAAGGGATCTCGATGACGCTCTCGGACGATGACTTTTTCACAAATCTTGTGCAAAAATTGATAACACTTGATCTTCTTTCAGAGAAAGAATTGGATTCCTCCATAAAAGATCTTGGCGGAATTAAAGGGGTAATTTCTGATAAATACTATATTTTGGCGTGCGAATATATTGCGCGAGAGATACCCCAAAAAAGGTCATCTCAACAAATATTGTCATTCTTGCAGAATAATAATTCAGCGTGAGGAGTTTTGGATCGAGAATATGCAAAAACAATCCTGGACTATCTCTATGATGGGGGAAATAGGGATATAATATTCTTCGGGTTCATCATCGGTGTCGTTAGCTTCGACAGAGAGGATGCCCCATGCGAAAAATCTGAAGCCGACAGATTTAACCACGCGCTCCGGCTGGCTAATTTCCTAGTTTCTGAAGGAAAATGGTAAATTTCGAAAAACGTTGTACGAAGGCGGATTTGAAGAGTTTCGCCAAGACTTAGAAAATTTATTTGGTGGAGGCGGCATCGACAATATCGATCTCGTTGCCGGACCTTGGTTGATCAAAAAAATATTGGTAAGTCCGCGCCATCTGTCCCGGACAGCATTTGCCAGTTATTCGGATGACTCAACCATTGGATGACCTTGCTAAAGGACTTGAGAGGGATCTCCATAATGCTCTCGGATGGTGAGTTTTTTCGAGAGCTTGTCCAACGCTTGGTGTCCCTCGGTTACTTCAGCAGCGACGAAGTCGACACACTTCTTGATGAGTTCGGAGGGCTTCAACGAGCAACTCGTCTCAGGCAATATATATCGGCGGCCGAGATTTTGGCATGGAACATGGCTGAGAAGAGCTCCGCGCAAGACATGTGCAGCTTTCTTCAGGAATACAACGGTTTGATGGCAGACCATGGAGAATTCATGTATTACTTCGTGCAGGCTATCGTCGATCAGATGTCAGCAATGGGTAATGACGTACGGCCGATTATTGGCGCATCTCCAGAACGTTACCAACAATTCTTGAAGAGACGGTTCTTATGGGAGTAACCATTCAGTTGAGACTGATTGAATATTGTCGGATCTTCTGTTGCTGACAAAAAGCCCCTCGCCGATACATGCCTTGACGTTCGTCGAGCTTGGATTTGAAGCCAGCCTGCAAAAGTGTGCTTTGGTGGTCTGACCGTGGCGAATTAAGATTTACACCTGACTATTACCCGAACGCGAATAAATGTCGGGACTATCCTAGAAAAAATCTCAGACCATTTTCAGCAACGAGGCATCCAGCAGCGTCCTGGAAGGCGGAAACAAGCGGCGCATGAGAAGAATGCGCGATACCCTTCAGTTGCTACTGCAATCAGCCAATCTCGCGGGATATGGAGCGTCAGCTCGCTTCCTCGGTTTTTTCGAAAAAGACAGCCGATATAAGCCGGGCAGGGAAGAATCTGCCGTCGACTTCTTCATGCGATATTTCAGAAACGATCTGGGGTATTTTGTGATTGCATCCTCGGTGCACGCAAACTCTGACGAGGTTGGGCATTACGGCAATGCTGCGGATGACCAGCGAGACGGCAATTTGATAAAGGGCCTTGTGGGGACTGGGCTTATCAAAGAATTTGGTTACAAAGTACGATTTGGGCGTGATCCTAGTTCGCAGGAATATGCTGAATCGGTCGAAAGGGAATGGGCGAATATTGCCCTCATGAAAGTGCATGGCTTCCCTATCGAAAGTGTAAGATCTTTACTTATCGCAAAGATGGTTGTGTATGGGCTGTACGGTCATTGCTTCATAATCTCACGCGAATGGAATCTGGCTTTTTACCCGCACGATGATTTTGGTTTTGGCGTGATAGGTTTAGGCGACAACGCAAATGTACAAGTCGCACACGATTTTTTGGCGCAGGCGGATCAATTGCCAGACATGCATTCAATCATCAGGACGCCGCCCAGCAATTGAGCCAAGCTCCGAAAGTAAAAGAAGGGCGATCTCCCATGTGTCAGCACCAATGGCGGGTTCCTCTGCAAGGGCGAGAAGACGACCTGGACAGTGGTGAACAGGGCGTTTTCTACGTTTATTGAGTGGTCAATCGACGCGATACTGCTGGCGTCCCCTCCGGCCCAACCGAAAAGTATATTCAAACTCTTCCGGATAAGCGCTGAGTTTCGCGGTGCCGGAGGGCCGCCGAAAAGCTTCTATTCGGACAAGAAGCAAACTATGGATCGAGAATATGCAATGACAATGGTAGACCACCTCTACGATGAAGGATAGGGATATAATATTCTTCGGGTTCATCATCGGTGTCGTTAGCTTCGACAGATCGCCCACGTGCGCTGTCTGCTGGCGGTGACCAAGCAGAGCCCGCTGTCCTGCAAGAGCGAGATCGATTTATCGGATCTCAGGAATGAGGAAATCATCTCATTGTCCCGCCAGAACCTCTTATACGCCGGATCTGTATACATAGACCGGCCAGCAAATCAGGAGACCCCATGTGGGGTGAACACGGGATCTCCCTGCCGGATCGGTCGGACCTTTACTTCTCCGGCATCATCGACGAGTGGTGCGAGGTGATTAGCCAGTTCCCGTCCTTGAACTCGTAGGTATAGGTATAGCGGGCGGGAACCTTCGAGCCGTCCTTCATGGTGAAGGTGTAAGTGCCGGTATCGACGGCCCAGTTACAGCCGGTCTTGATGTCGCGGCTGTCGATCTGGCCTTTGGGCTCGTTGGCGAGGAAGTGCTTGAAGTAATCGATCCGCTCTTCCTGGGTCAGGCGAGGTTTGTTCGAGAGCGTGGCGAGCAGCACGGAGTCCTCGCTGTAGTTCTTGGCGACCTCCTCCGGGCTCAGCGTCGCAAGCGAGCCGTTCCAGCGGTCGAAGAGCTTGGCGACCTGCTCGTCGCTCACCGGGGTGCAGGTTGCCGTTTCGCCGGCGGCCATGGCCGACTGGACCTGAACGACACTGAGGACGAGGGCGGCGGCAATGATCATACGCATGTTTGACTTTCCTTTATCGCGGTTCCGGCGGACATCGCATCGGTCAACCGCATGACCAATATCTAAGCGGCCGGTGCTGCGGCCCCATCTGCCGGGTGGCTCCAATCCGATCTGCCGAACGGCATAGATGACAATCGCACTGGAATGACTATCGTGCCCGCGTCATTCATATCAGGAGCAGTCCCCTTGGGCCTGGAGCATAATACAGATACGGCGCATTCGCCTGACGTCGCGGAGATGAGAGCCCTTTACAGGGCGGCGGAAGCACGGGCGGCGCGGCTGCGTTTCATCATCGAAGTGCGAAACCTGCTCGATGCGCAAACATTCGAAACATCAGCCCCGGAGGTTTTATCCCGGCTTGCCGATTTTGCCGGAGCCTCGCTTGCCACGCTCGTCTTTCCTCCCTTGCGGGGAGAGGGGCCCGTGCAACTGACTGTGGGGCAATCGAGGAGCCGGGAAAGCGACGACATCCTGTTTGCCTCGCAGGATTCCGCTCTCTATCTGACGCTCATCGGCCCGCCGAGAGGGCGCGCCATCGATGCCGACGACCGGCAGACTTTGGAGGTGGTGGCGGGCCAACTCGCCGACGCCTGTAATCTCGAACGGCAGGCCATGGAAAAGCAGGCGCTGCTCGGCGATCTCCAACGGCAGCGCAGCGAGCTTGCGGCCCTCGTCGCGCAGCTGATCCAGGCACAGGAGCAGGAGCGGCAGCGGGTGGCGCTCGATCTGCACGACGGCTCGGCGCAGCTTGCCGCCGGCCTCAGCTACCGCCTGCAGGATCTGGCCGCCCGCATCGGCGAGGCGCATGCGCTGAAGCCGGAGATCGACCAGCTCGCAGCCCTCGCACGCCATTCCGTCGCCGATCTTCGCGCCGCAATCGCCGATCTCCGGCCGCCCGAGCTCGACGACCTCGGCGTCGCGGCGGCGCTGCGCACCCGTCTCGATGCGATCGACGGCATGGAGGTGATCGCCGATCTCGATGCCCGCGCCGACCGCTGGCCGGCATCGGCGGGTATCATCTTCTACCGTGTCGCGCAGGAGGCGATCACCAATGTGATCAAGCATGCAGAGGCCCGCCGGCTCATCGTGCGCCTCTTCGAGGACAAAGCGGGCGAAGCCCATCTCGAAGTGATCGACGATGGAAAGGGAATGGGCTCGGTGCGACAGCCTCGGGTTCAGGAGCGGGGAGCGCGGCTCGGCATCATCGGCATGCGCGAGCGGCTGGCGCTGCTCGGCGGCCGCATCGAGATCGTCGCCGGGGCTTCGGGCGGCACTTGTGTCCGCGCCGTCGCGCCCCTTCAAGGGGAGACGATATCGGCATGATCGCATCCATTCTCGTTGCCGACGACCATGACATCGCCCGCGCCGGGCTGATCGCCATGATCAGCGGCCAGGACGATTTCCATGTTGCCCTGGATGTGCGCGATGGTATGGAAGCGGTAGAGGCCTGCGCGAACCACAAGCCGGATCTGGCACTGCTCGACATCCGCATGCCCCGCATGGACGGCCTTGCTGCCACACGGGAGATCCGGCGCGTGTCACCCGGCACACGCGTGATGATCATCACCATGCATGACAGTCTCGATTATCTGGAGGCAGCGATCGATGCCGGCGCCACCGGCTATCTGCTGAAGGACGCCAGCCGGGACGACATTCTGCGCACCATCCGCCGCGTGCTCGCGGGCGACGCCTTTTTCGATGGGCCGCTCGTCGCAAGGCTGCTGCGGCGCGCCGCCACCAAGCCGCAGACCAACAGCAGCGCCCTGGAGACGCTGACGATGCGCGAACGCGAGGTGCTGGCGAAAGTCGCCGAAGGCCTGACCAATAAGGAGATCGGCCGGGCGTTGAAGATTTCGCCGGGCACCGTCAAGATCCATGTCGAACGCATCATCGGCAAGCTCGGCGCCGGCGATCGGACGCAGGCCGCCGTCATGGCCGTGCGCGGCGGACTCGTCGCAACCGCCGGAGAAGAGCAGTGATGAACCGGACTATGACGGCAGCAGCGGGCCGGCGGGCGCTGCGCTTCGCCGACCTTCCGCTGCGGGCGAAAGGCATCGTCATCATCATGGTGCCGCTGGCGCTGCTCCTGGCCGCCCTCGCCTCGGTCTTCGTCGCCGACCGGCAGAGCCGGATCGCCGAAGATCAGGTGCGGGTGACGCTGGAGATCCAGTCGGGCATTCAGGAGATTCACGCCTTGATCGCCGAGGCCGCGACGGCGATGCGGGGATATCTCCTGACCGGCAGGCCCGATTTTCTCGACCCCTTCAACCGGGCCGAGGACAGACTGCCCGTGGTGCTCGACGAAGTCGGCCGCCGGCTGCGGGATGAAGAGCAGAAGGCCCGCCTCGACCGCATCCGCGCCCTGGTCGACGCCAAAGTCGATCGTCTCCAGCTGTTGAAACAGGCCGACATCCTGCGCGCCGGCGGCCGCGAGGATCTTGCCGCCAAGCTCATCGAGGGCAAGCAGGTCCTCGACGTGCTGAGGCAGGAGATCGACGCGATGAACCGGCGGGAGGCCGATCTCCTTCACGCCAGGACAGAGACCGCCGACCAGGTCCGCACCCTGTCGCGCAGCCTGATGATATCAGCCGGCTTCCTCGGTTTTGCCGGTGCGCTCGCCGCCGTCTTCCTGTTTTCGGCAAGTATCGTGCGCCGCGTGCACGCGTTGAAAACCCAGGCGCATCTCCTGTCGCAAGGCGAGGTCGTCACGGTGGCCGATCCCTTCCGCGATGAACTCGGCAGGCTCGAACAGGCGCTGGAAGATGCGAGCGTCCTTCTGAAAAGGCGCGAGGCCGATCTGACCGAGAGCGAGGAGCGCTTCCGGCAACTGGTCGAGGGCGTCAGCGATTACGGCATCTTCGGGCTCGATCCCCATGGGCAGGTGGTGAGCTGGAATGTGGGCGCCGAGCGGATCACCGGCTACGGGGCTGAGGAGATCGTCGGCCGGCATTTTTCCCGCTTTTATCCCGAAGACAGCAGGGACAGCTTTCCCGCGGAAGAGCTTTCCAAGGCAGCCGGCAATGGGCGCACGGAAGCGGAAGGCTGGCGCCTGCGCAAGGACGGATCGCGGTTCTGGTCGCATGTCGTCGTTACCGCGCTCCATGACGAGACGGGCCGGCTGCGCGGCTTTTCCAAGATCACCCGCGACATTACCGAGCGCAAGCAATTCGAGGAGGCCCTGCTTGCCGCCCGCGAGGATGCGATCCGCGCCAGCAACGCCAAAAGCGAGTTCCTGTCGCGCATGAGCCATGAGCTGCGCACGCCGCTGAATTCGGTGCTCGGTTTCGCCCAACTTCTGGAAATGGATGTCGACGATCCTGAATCCCGGGAGAGCGTCGCGCAGATATTGCGGGCCGGCCGGCATCTGCTGAGCCTGATCGACGAGGTTCTCGACATGGCGCGGATCGAGGCCGGGCGCATGGATCTTGCCGTCGAAGCCCAGCCCGTTGCCGAGGTGATCGAGGAAGCCGTGGCGCTCGCAAAGCCGCTCTGCGGCAAGCAGCAGATCCGCATCGAAGTCATCGAGGCCGAGCCGGATCTGATGGTGCTCGCCGACCGCCGGCGTCTCCTCCAGGTGTTGCTCAACCTGCTCTCCAATGCGGTGAAATACAATCGTCCGCAGGGCAGCGTGACCGTCAGCTACAGGGCGCTTGACGACCGCATCCGCATCGAGGTCAGCGACACCGGCCCCGGCATTCCGGCCGAGCGCGTCGCGCGGCTGTTCACCCCGTTCGACCGCCTGGGCGCCGAGCGCATCAGCCAAGAGGGAACCGGCCTCGGGCTCGCGCTGTCGAAACATCTGATCGACGCCATGGGCGGCACGCTCGGCTTCAGCAACCGGAAGGGCGGCGCCACGTTCCACGTCGATTTGCCGCGCGCACCGGTGGCGATCGAAGAGCGCGGCCTTGCCATCGAAAGCTCGCCGTGAGCCGTCATCTTTGATTTGGCCGCGCCGTTTGATATGAACTCAGCATCGTTTTCGACGTAGTTGGTCCATGACAGAATCCACCGATATCGTGCGAGGCTCGACGATCCTGATCGTCGATGACGAGCCCGCCAATGTTTCGCTGCTGGAGCGCATCCTCAAGCGCGAGGGCTTCACGGCGCTGATCAGCACCACCGAGCCGCGCGAAGCCTTACGGCTCTTTCGCGAGCACCCGGTCGATCTCGTTCTCCTCGACCTGATGATGCCCGATCTCGACGGATTCGCTGTGCTGGAAACCTTCGCAAGGCTCATTCCCGATAACAGCTACCTGCCGATCTTGGTCCTGACTGCCGATGCGACCCTGCCGACGCGCAGGCGGGCGCTTTCGCTTGGCGCCAAGGATTTCCTGACGAAGCCATTCGACGCGATCGAGGCTGTCTTGCGCATTTTCAATCTGCTCGAAACCCGCATCCTGACGCTGGAGCTTGCCAAACACGGGCTGGCGACGCCGAAATCCGAACGTCCCCGCATCGGTTGACCGCTCAGTGGCGGGAAACAAGCCTTTGCGATCAATACATCCTCAGGCCGGTAAGGGCGCACCAGTAGGCTGCTCGGTGAATCAAGTTCCATGGATGACGTTTTTGCCATGGAACTGAAAATCACGGGGTCAACGATTCTATTCCCTTCAAGGCGATCCAAATGCCGCGAAGGTTGCAGCGACATCGTTCATTCGACCCGTAAAGATGTCGAGAGGAGCCACTGCGAGTGGCCCCTGGATCATTGGAAAAGGTAGACAACGATCGAAGTGACGGTCACATTCATCCCGTCGCGATGAGCGAGAGAAAGCGCAATATTCCTCGCCGCTCTTGTCGTCATGCTTCGCCTGGTCGGCCATCACCGGATCTAACGTTCCGTCGCCAAAATGGGGTAGACGGACTGCCAGTCGCCTTTCCCAGTCCGATAACCTCATCGAAGTAGCCATCATGCACCGACTCCTTCTCATCGTGGGAATGGCTGCGGCTGTGGTTGTTTCCCGAACATGTTTGGGCGTCTGCCGCTTCCGCGAAAGCCGATGTCGCGGATGCAGCCAGTGCGTATCTAATTGTTCTGATCGCCCACGAAATGCAGATTTCAAGCTCTGCACGAGCGCAATATCGGCGAAATCCAGAAGAGGTTTTGATCCATCCGCCGCCGAGACAGGCTACCCTCAAGCCTGTCATCCGCTGCCCGGAGTGCCATAGCCACCCCCTGTCGGAGTGATGATCGTGATTGCCTCTCCTTCGCAAAGTCGCGTTTGCGCGCACCCCGGAAGGATTTCGATTTGTCGGTCGAAGCGGCGAACACGGTTTTCGCCCGTTTCTCCCGCTTCTCCGCCGGCGAGCCCGAAGGGCCTCACGGTACGATGGCCTGAGAGGATCGCACAGTCCATCTCTCGCCGAAAGCGGATCGTGCGGCTGGTGCCGTCGCCGCCATTCCAGCGCCCCCTGCCTCCGGAGCCTGCGCGTATGTGGAAATCCTCAAGCACGACGGGAAAGCGCAATTCGAGGATTTCCGGGTCCGTTAGACGTGAATTCGTCATGTGGGAATGGACACCGGCAGCGCCGGCAAAACCTTCGCCCGCCGGAGCGCCGGAGCAAAGCGTTTCGTAATATTGGTGCGCCTCATCACCGAAGGTCAGATTGTTCATCGTGCCTTGCGAGGAGGACAGCTTGCCGAGCGCGCCAAAGAGACAGTTGGTGACGGCCTGGCTCACCTCGACGTTTCCGGCGACGACTGCCGCGGGCCGGCGGGGAGAAAGCATCGAGCCTTCCGGTACAATGATCCTGATGGGGCGGAGGCAGCCGGCATTCATCGGGATATGGTCTTCCACCAGAACACGGAAGACATACAGGACCGCCGCACGTGTGATCGGTTCGGGGGCGTTGAAATTGTCCGGCTGCTGCTCCGATGTTCCGGTGAAGTCGACTGTGGCCTCGCGGTTTGCGCGATCGATGCTGACGCGGACCTTGATCTGGCATCCCTGGTCCATCGTATAGTTGAACTCGGCATCATCGAGACGGGCGATCAACCGGCGGACGCTTTCCGCGGCATTGTCCTGCACATGTCCCATATAGGCTTCCACGACATCGAGGCCGAATTCCGCTACCATCTTTCGCAATTCGTCGGCACCCTTCTGATTGGCGGCGATCTGGGCCCTGAGGTCGGCGACATTCTGATCGGGATTGCGAACAGGGTAGGGTGCTTTTGTGAGCAATTGCGTCAGTTCCGCCTCCCGAAACCGACCTTGGTCGACGAGTTTGAAATTGTCGATATAAACGCCCTCCTCATCGATGGTCCGGGCGTTCGGCGACATCGATCCAGGAGCGGTGCCGCCAATGTCGGCGTGATGGCCACGAGATGCCACCCAGAACAGGATGTTCTGCACCGCGTCGTCGAAGATCGGAGTGCAGACCGTGATATCGGGCAGGTGCGTGCCGCCATTGTAGGGCGCGTTGATGGCAAAGACGTCTCCAGGGTGGATGATCGGGTTGCCCGCGATGATCGCTTCCACCGACCGGTCCATCGATCCGAGATGTACCGGAACGTGAGGCGCATTGGCGACAAGCGCGCCATGGCGATCGAAGACGGCACAGGAGAAGTCGAGACGCTCCTTGATGTTGACGGAGGAGGCCGTGTTTTGCAGCGTGAAGCCCATCTGCTCGGCAATCGACATGAAGAGGTTGTTGAATATCTCGAGCATAACCGGATCGGCGCCCGTCCCGAGAGCAGCCGACCGCAATTTGGCGGCTCTGCGTTCGAGCACGATGTGGTCCCGCGGTGTCAGCGTGGCTGTCCATCCGTTCTCGACGGTAATGGTCTGATTGGGTTCGATCAACAGGGCCGGACCGGTGATCATCTGACCAGAGGAAAGATTCTCACGCCGATAGATTGGGGCGTCGTGCCATTCCCCCTCGGAAAAGAAACGTGTTCGGGCTAAGGGGTGTGGATCGACAGCGTGTTCGACCAGGTCTGGCGCCAACTCGACCTGCCGTCCGCCTCCGACTGCCTCGATGACGAGCGTTTCGACGATCAGAGGCTTGTTGTGGTCGACAAAGCCGAAGCGAGATTTATGCGCGGCATCGAAGCCCGTTTTCAGGGTATCGCCGTTGAAATCGCCAATGGTGATCTCGCCTTTTCCCGCTTCGATGCGGGCAGCACCAATTTCCAGCGCAGCGTCCGCACCGGCATAGCGGATAAGCAGCCGCAGATTGACGGCGATTTCCTTGGCGTCGACCCCTTGTTCGCCGATCTCCCGGATGGCTTCTTCGGACAAGGGCTGAGCAGCCGCAGCGATTGCCTCGATGTTGTCTGCAGACAGCGGGAGATCGAGTGAGACCTGGCGCATGGCGCGGATTTCGGCAAGCCCCATGCCGTAGGCGGAAAGCAGGCCGGAAAAGGGGTGGACGAGTACCTTGGTCATGCCGAGCGCATCGGCGACCAGGCATGCATGCTGGCCGCTGGCTCCACCAAACGCATTCAACGCATAGCCGCTGACATCATATCCGCGCGCGATGGAGATCTTCTTCACCGCTTCTGCCATGTTCGCGACGGCGATCTTGAGGAAGCCGTCGGCCACTTCCTCACCGCTGCGCCCATCGCCGATTTCCGCGGCGAGTTCATCGAAGGCCACCTTGACCGCGGGATAGTCCAGGGGTTGATCCTGGCTTTCGCCGAAGATCGCCGGGAACATGTCGGGTATGAGTTTGCCGACCATGATATTGGCATCCGTGACGGCAAGCGGGCCTCCTTTGCGATAACCTTTCGGTCCTGGGTTGGCGCCGGCGGATTCAGGGCCGACGCGGAAACGCGCACCGTCGTAGCGCAGAAGCGAGCCGCCGCCCGCAGCGACGGTATGGATCTGCATCATCGGTGCACGCATCCGCACGCCGGCGACTTGGGTTTCGAATGTCCGCTCATATTCTCCGGCGAAATGCGCAACGTCCGTCGAAGTGCCGCCCATGTCGAAGCCGATCACTTTTGCGAAACCAGCCTCCGCGCCGGTCTGGGCAAGCGCGACCACGCCGCCGGCCGGTCCCGACAGAATGGCGTCCTTGCCCTGGAACAGACTGGCGGCGGTCAATCCGCCGGCGGATGTCATGAAGATCAACCGTGTTCCGGTTCGCTCGAGATCCAGTTCTTCCGCCACCTGCGCCACATAGCGGCGAAGGATCGGCGACAAATAGGCGTCGACGACCGTCGTGTCTCCGCGACCGACGAACTTGACCAGCGGCGAAACCTCATGACTGACCGAAATCTGCGAAAAACCCATTCCGCGGGCGAGCGCGGCAATTACCCGCTCATGGGAAGGGTAGCGATAGGCATGCATCATGACGATAGCGAGGGATTTGAACCCGCGGGCGATGATCTCTTCGAGGGCTTTGCGGACTTCCGTTTCGTTCAGCTCCTTCTCGACCTCGCCATCGGCGAGAACCCGCTCGTCGATTTCGGCGACGAAGCTATAGAGAAGGTCGGGTTTCACGATATGCTTAGCGAAAATATCGGGCCGCGCCTGGTAGCCGATCTCCAACGCGTCGCGGAAGCCGCGAGTGGTCATGAGAGCCGTTGGCTCTCCTTTGCGCTCCAGCAGGGCATTGGTCGCAACCGTGGTTCCCATGCGGACCTCGCCGATTGCACCAACTGGTATCGGCTCATTGGAATCGAGCTTCATCAAAGCTCTGATGCCGGCAACAGCTGCGTCCCGGTAGGCAGTCGGATTTTCGGAAGCATCTTGCGGGCGTGCAACTGGCCTGTGGGATCGCGTCCGATGACATCGGTAAACGTGCCGCCGCGATCGATCCAGAAATCCCAATGTGATTGACTCATGACTCATCCATCCGCGCGAAATGCACGGTCCTTGTTTCTTTGATCGTGGAAGAGGGATGAACTGCGGCGGCTGCCGCAGTTCATCGAAAGGATCAGTCGGCCGCCAGTTCCTTGCCCTTGGTTTCGGGCAGCGCGAAAGCGGCGATGATGACCAGCATGTATGCGATGACCGCGAAAATCGCGATCGCCTTGCCAAGCGGCATGGAAGCCGTCGCAATGCCGACCAGCGTCGGATTTAAGGCGGCAACGCCGCGACCGAAATTATAGGTGAAGCCCTGGCCCGCCGCGCGAGTGCGGGTTGGGAAATTCTCCGTGAGAAAGGCTCCCATTCCGGCGAAGATGCCGGAAGCGAAGAAGCCTAGCGGAAAACCGAGAAACAGCATCAGCGTATTGTTGATCGGCAAGTAGGTGTAGACCACGACGGTCACCATCGCGCCGATGGCGAACAACATGAACTTCTTGCGGCGGCCGATGATGTCGGACAAATAGGCGCCCGTGACATAGCCGAAGAATGAACCGACGATGATGACGGCAAGATAGCCGCCGCTGCCGATGACACTCAATTGCCGTTCTGACTTCAGAAAGCTCGGGAGCCAAGTAGCGATCGCATAATAGCCGCCCTGCGCACCGGTGGTCATCAGCGACAGCAGCATTGTGCGGCCGATCATCGAGGGGGCGAAGATTTCGGTGATGCGCACAACCTCGCCAGAGGCTTTCAGGTTTTTCCGCGAGGAGATATACACCTCGGGCTCCTGGATGAACCGGCGCATGATGATGGCGAGAATGGCCGGTGCGAGCCCAGCCCAGAACAGCCCGCGCCAAGCCTCCTCCTGCGGCATTAGGCTGAACAGCACGGTGGACAGCAAAACGGCTGCGCCCCAGCCGACAGACCAGGCACTCTGGACCATGCCGACCGCTTTGCCGCGATGCTTTGCAGCGATGACTTCGGCCATCAGCACCGCGCCGGCCGACCATTCGCCACCGAAACCAAGCCCCATGAGCGCACGGCATACGAGAAGCTGTTCGAAATTCTGTGCAAAACCGCTGAGGAAGGTGAACACGGCGAACCAGATCACGGTGATCTGCAATGTGCGCACCCGCCCGAACCGGTCGGCGAGAATGCCGGCAAACCATCCACCCAGTGCGGACGCAAGGAGCGTTACCGTGGCGATGATCCCGACATCAGTGTTGGAAATCGCCAGCGTGGCAATGATCGCCGGTATTGCGAGACTGTATATCTGGACGTCGAAGGCATCCAGCGCGTATCCGGAGAAGCAAGCCCAAAACGTGCGCTTCCCCGGTTGCGTCAGTTCACCATACCAACCTCGCTGCTCGTGGTGCGTGGAGACTGCGTAATTGTCTGTCATGCTATTCCCCTTTTCGTTCTTGAGTCTGTCATTTTCCCGCGGTTTTCCCAGTTTTTATTGGCGGGTGCCATCGCTCCATTTAGAAGGCGACGAGAGCGGCGTTCGGTTTGTCCGTCACCAGCATGCAGCCGGGTGCGTGGGTGATCGCAAATTTCAGCCGCGCAGCCTCGATGATGGCTTGCGGCGTTACCCCGCATGCCCAGAAAACGGGCAGTTCGTCGGGCATGATGCGTGTCGGGTCGCCGTAGTCCGGCTGATCCATGTTCGCAATGCCAATTGACCCCGGCAAGCCGATATGGATGGGGGCGCCGTGCACCGCGGGCATCCTCGACGTGATCTGGACCGCACGGATAGCGTCGGCTGGAACGAGCGGTCGCATGGACACGACCATCGGGCCTGAAAACGGTCCGGCCGGGACGCACTCAATATTCGTCCGGTACATAGAGACATTATGCCCTTCTGAAACATGGCGAAGCTTTATGCCGTTTGAGGCCAGTGCTTCCTCGAATGAAAAGGAGCACCCGATAGCGAAGGCGACGAGATCATCGCTCCACAGATCATTGATATCCCCCGTCTCGGCCGCCAGCGCCCCATCTTTCCAGACACGATATCTCGGCACATCCGTCCGGACGTCGAGGTCGAGGCCAAGCTCCGGAATACGCGGCGATCCCTTTTCGGAGATGCCTACCAGCGGACATGGTTTGGGATTGCGCATACAGAACCGAAGAAAATCCTCAGCGAGAGCGCTTGGCAGGATCGCGAGATTAGCTTGGACATAGCCGGGTGCGGTACCGCTGGTTTCTTTCTCCCAACTGCCGTTCCTGCAGACCGCCCGGACTGCGAGTGGATTGGAAAAGGCCTGTCCCTGATGAGTAGGAGACATGTTCATGGAGTTACCTCGCTTTCTTCGAATACAGCATCCGCGAAAACTTGATAATTGCAAATTGTCGTTTTTCATGAACATTGATAAATTCAATTTATCATTGGAGGCGCGGGTGTGGTAGACTTCAAAGCTCTTGAAACGGTGTTGTGGATTGCGCAGCTGGAGAGTTTCCGCGCTGCCGCAGACAAGCTGAATACGACCCAGCCAGCCATTTCCGTAAGAGTGGCGCAGTTGGAGGACGAGCTTGGAACGCAATTGTTCGATCGCTCAAGCCGGACATTGACCGTCACGCCTTCCGGGCGCCAAGTGCTGGCTTATGCCGATCGACTCCTTCGGCTGCGAGCCGAAATGCTGCATGCTATTGCCGATCGAACCCATCTCGGTGGTACATTCAAGATCGGCGTGGCAGAAACGATCGTCCACACCTGGCTCCCGCGCTTTCTGGAACAGGTGAGCAGCACCTATCCTAAGCTTGCGCTTGAGATCGAGGTGGATATTTCCACCCATCTGCGCGAGCGGTTGCTCCAACAGAAGATCGATCTGGCCTTTCTCGTCGGCCCCTTAAGCGCTCCCGCCGTCCTTCAACGGCCTCTTTGTCGGTTTCCAGTGAGCTTTGTCGCCAGTCCAAAGGTCAAAGCAGATCTCAAGGACGGTTCGCTGGCCGAAATCGCGCGTTGGCCAATTCTCACTTTTGCACGCAACACGCAACCTTATGTCCAGGTCTCCCAGCTCTTTTCCGATCCAGCCCTGCCGACACCGAGAATATATGCGAGTTCGTCGCTGGCGACGTTAATACGCATGGCGTTGGACAGCCTTGGAATTGCAGTCATACCGCCTTCGATCGTTACGGCTGAATTGGCGGCCGGAAGATTGGTGGATCTTGATATCTCTCCCAAACTTCCGGATCTCCAGTTCGTTGCGGGCTGGCTAGGCACCCCCGACCGTCGCACCCTGGAGGAAGTGGTGGAAATCGCTTCTTTGGCGGTAGAAGCCACGGTTGAGTGGCATGAAGAGCCGGGCCGGTAACGACGGCCGCGGCATCAAACGTCACTGGCAAATGGGTGGTCGTGGCAACCAATTCTCCGATAAACGATCGTGTCGCCCTTCACACCAAACAAGCACCGCCTCGGACTTACGCGATATCATACGAAATCGAGCGTGGGACCATTGCGGATGGGCTCTATTGGGACATGGAAGATCCGTATCACTAGTGCGCCTGCAACCCGGTGAGGGTACAACGGACTTTGTCATCATCGGAGGGGAAGACCACAAAATGGGGGCGGTTCACGAAGCCAGAAAACTCTAGCCTCCGATGGTCCAGAATCCTGGGGCGGTTCAATTGTCGCATTCCTTTGTGCGACCAAATCCTACGTCAGGCGTGCCGCTGCGCCGGCGATCACAATTCAACGGCAGTCCTGCCGGGAGCCCGCGATGTTTCACCGGCCCGCCCCTGCAGTAGCGGCGCACTCAGCTTATTGATCTCGATACTCGGATACACTCTTTCTTCCAACAATTGAAGAGATCGAACAGTGATCCCTATCGGGGTAAAACCGATATCCAAATTGACCTTTGATATCCGTTCCGCAGCAGAAAACCTGAACAGCGTTATGTGGGCGATCTGGGGCGGTCTTGGACGACGATCCTCGAAGCAGATGGCATCTGATATGGCCGAACGCAGTTCATGCAGTCCTGGCGGTTCCGCTGCCTTTATGAAGACAGCGGCCTCTGAAGTAGCGACCTCACTGAATTCGAGATCAAATGGCGGTGTCTTCTCCACAAGTTTATCGATGATCTCCTTCCATTCTCCCCTCTCAGCTTCCAAACCTCATGGTTTGGAACTGTGAAGTGGGCTATCGCGTCTATCAAGGTCACGACCGTCATGTGCAGGCTCGCGATGGGAAGGCGCAAAAGCGGGGCAGTAATGTGCCGCTCGATGCGGTCCTGCACGTCACCGAGCTTTGATAGCAAGGTGGTCTCGGGAAAATACTGTAAATGAAAAGCGCAGCACTGCCTCAGCCATAACGTGTCTGCCTTCGTTTGAATCACAACGCGGTCCCTCCATCTAGTGCATCCGGCAAGCTCTCAAGCTGAGTGCTTCTCCATGCAGCGCAATAGGCCTCGCAATTCGGGCCCATTGACGAGAGACGCAGCTTCACCGGGCCGCATCCAGACAATCATGCGCTCGTCCTTTGGGTATCGTCCAGCGCCAAGTATCGCGGGGCTCGTGACCAGGAGAACTTCGGCGCCGTCGTCGACCATCGCGCGAAAATACAAAGCGCCGTACTGCTGCCCGACCACCATCGAGGATCGTCTTGGCGTGGTCAACCAGCCGGTTCAATTGAATTTTGACCTTCTTGACGTTGAGAAGTTGGGGCGTATTTCGATTGCCAGCAAGCTGGCGCGGAACGCAATTCATGCCAGAAACATGAGTTCGACGACTGTTCCCTTGCCCGGCGCCGAGGCAATGCGAGCGTCGCCGCCGCTCTGGCGGACGAAGCCATACACCACGGCTAGGCCGAGACCTGCGCCGCCTTCGGCATCTCGGGTTGTAAAATAGGGTTCGAAGGCCTTGTCGACGGCTTCGGGTGTCATGCCTATACCATCGTCCCTGACGCTGACGATCACACCTGCCTCGCTACGGGAGCAGCGGATGAGGATCGTTCCGCCCTCCGGCATGGCCGCGGAGGCGTTGAGGCAGAGATTGAGGATCGATTGTTCGAAGAGCGCAGTGTCAATGAGAACGGTAGGCAGGCCGTCGGATGTCTCGAAAGCAAGCCGGCATTTTTCGCCGACGGCAATTTCCAGCACGTCGCCCATGCCGCGCAGCACCGAGCCGAGTTCTACCTCGCTAGGGTGGATCGGTTGCTGGCTGCCGATGGAAAGCATGCTCCCGGCCAGTGACCTGCCGCGGTCGGCAGCTTTGCGGATGCGAGCGAGATGCCGCTTTTGCCGCTCATTGAAGCCGGTTTCCCGTTCCAGCAGGCCGAGGCTGCCGGTGATGATGCCGATCATATTACCCACCTCATGGCTCACCTGATGGGTCATGCGCATGATGCCGTCGAGGCGTTGAATCTTTGCTGCCTCCGCCTCCTGCCGGTCCATGTCGGTAATATCGCGCGCCAGCAGCACGATGCCGCCGTCGGGTTGGCGCGATAGCGACACTTCCGTCACCCGCCCTGCTTCGGAGCGGTGGCGTAGCACCGACCGGTCGGAGAGCAGGCCGGTGTCGTTCTCGGCCGGCAGGAGTGCGGGATCGATCTCCGGCAGTGGCGTCACGAAACTGCGGAGCGGCAATTTCCTGGCCGAACCAGACCAGCCGACCAGCTCGATGACACGGCGGTTCATAGTGATCGGCCGGCCGCGCGGATCGAACAGCGCGATGCCTTCGTTCATGCTGCGGAAGGTGGAGCGGATGGTGCGGGCGGCGGCCTCCGCCGTGCGCCGCAGCCGCGTGACGCGCTCGACGCTCTCGCGAAACGCGCGGAAGGCTTCGAGCAGGCGCACCAACTCGGTTTCCGTGCCGTCATAGCGCGGCGCATCGACATCCTTGCGCCCTTCCGCCAGCGCGTTCATGCCGTTCGAAAGCGCGACGATGCCGCGGGAGACGCGCATGACGGAGCGGATGGACAGGAAGGCCATTGCCAGCACCAGCAGCGAGGCGATGGCGACTATTACGAGGATGCGGCTCAAAGCGTCGGAGGTCGAGACGAGATCGTCGCTGAGGCTGCGCGCCACTGCCTCGCTTTGCGTTTCAGTCGCGTGCGACAGATCACGCGAGACACTATGAAGACGTGAGACGGCAGCGCGGATGGCGAACATTTCGAGGAGATAGCGCGTCTGCGCCTCAAAGACCCGTTCGTACGGCGCAAGCTCGGCCGCAGAAATTCGGATGTCCGGCGCGGCACGTTCGAGTCGCGGAGCGGTTTCGGAAACATAGCGCCGACGCAATTCACCCAGTTGGAAGAGACTATCCGAATTGGAGGCGGATTGAACGATGGCGTTCAGCCGAACGCGGAAATCTGCATCCGCAACGCGGCTGCCGGTGGCGATCTCACCGAGCGCTGCTGCCGCCTCCGCCTTGTGCTGCTGCGCGGAATCCGCATCACCTGCAAGTGCGGTTGTCTGCGTGCGGATCGTTTCCAGGAACTCGACTATGCGGCGGCTGGCAAAACCCTTCACGACGGCCTCGTCGTTTTCCGGCTGCATGGCGCGCAGCAGGCTATCGACCTGCAGCACGACCGAGCGGCTTTCACTGGAGACGCGGTAGGGTGAGGTCGCATTCATCAGGAAGGGCGCGCTGGAGACGAGATCGGAAACCTGGCGAGAGACCAGCGAGGCTTTGGCGAGACTCGAGAACGCCTGCAGACCGTAGGCGGTCATCTCTTCGCGCGCCCGCTGCAAGCCGTAAACGGCAATCGTCGCCAGGCTGAAGACGAGAACGCAGATAAAGACGATGGCGAAGGGCAGGCGAAAGGCGATGGAGGAGAGAAACGGACGGCTGATCACGATACGATCTCGCCCTCGTCGGTGTCGAGAACATAGCCCTTGCCGCGGCGCGTCTTGATATGGCGTGGCAGGTCCGGATTGCGCTCGATCTTGCGACGCAGACGCAGCACGAGCACATCGACATTGCGGTCGATAAAGCGCTCGCTTTCGGCGCCCAGGCGGTCGAGGATATGGGCGCGGCTAATAGGCACGTTGGGCGTTTCGGCGAGGATTTCGAGCAGCGCGAACTCGGCGCTCGTGAGCGATTTGGCGGGGTCGATGCGGCAGACGGCGCGGCGGCTCTTGAGGTCCACCGACCAGTCGCCGAGCTTCAACGATGTGGGTTCGTGCTCCCGCTCGCCTTCCCGCTCGGGCTTCAGCGAGGGGATTGTCCGGCGCAGCACGGCCTTGATGCGGGCTGTCAATTCGATTGGCTCGAAGGGTTTGACGACGTAGTCGTCGGCGGCCGTTTCGAGCCCGAGCACCCGGTCCGCGGCGCTGCCGGCAGCCGTCACCATGACGATGCCGATGTTGGTCCGCGCGCGCAAGCGCTGCGCGAAGGTGCGGCCGGAGGTGCCGGGCAGATTATGGTCGACGAGCACGAGATGCACGGTTTCGCGCGAAAGCACGATTGCAGCGTCTTCCGCCGAGCGCGCAGTGAGCGGCGTCCAGCCCTCCGCCTCCACGAGGTCGGAGATAAGCTCCGACATGTCTGGATCGTCCTCGACGATCAGAATGCTTATCCTCTCATTCAACACATGCACGTCCTCCCGCATCCATTATAGGCAGGGCCGTCACGATCTTCAAAGCGGGCTCGTGTTATGCGCTTTGTCACATTTGTAACCTTTGTCATTTTTGCGATGGCGGATCCGCTGCCGCTGTAAGAACCGTAACCATTCTCAGGTTGCGCTAGGCGGCAGATCTGACATCCTGACTGCGGAGATTGGGACGCAAGGTCCAATGGGAGGAAATCGTGAGAGGCATCATCGCTTTCAGCGCGATGGCAGCTTTGTGGCTGGCGAGCGCCGGTACCGGCACAGCTGCCCCGTCACTCACCGTTCTGTGCGGTGTGGACGAGATGTGGTGTGCCGCGATGAAGACGGCGTATGAGGCGAAGACCGGCCTCGAAATCTCGATGACCCGAAAGAGCACCGGCGATATCCTCAATCAGATCCGCGCGGAGAAAGCAGCGCCTACCGTCGATGTCTGGTGGGGCGGCACGGGCGACACGCATCTGCAGGCCGGTTCTGAAAATCTTCTCGAACCTTACCAGCCGGCCCATGAGCGCGACATGCTGCCCTGGGCTCAGAACTTCTTCGCCATGTCCGGTGGCCGCTCGGCCGGCATCTATGCCGGGGCGCTCGGCTTTGCCTACAATGCCGATTTGCTGCGCGAGCTGAAGCTGCCGGCGCCGAGCTGCTGGAAGGACCTCACGGACAATGCCTATCGCGGCCGCATACAGAGCGGCAATCCGAATTCGTCCGGGACAGCCTTCACCACGCTTGCGACGCTGGTGCAGCTCTTCGGCGAGGACGAGGCTTTCCGTTATCTCGCTGCGCTCAACCGCAATATCGAACGTTACACCCCATCGGGATCTGCGCCTATAAAGGCGGCGGCGCGCGGAGAAACGCTCATCGGCATTTCCTTCATGCATGACGCCGTCACGCAGAAGCAAACGGGCTCTCCTCTTGTCATCGTCGCCCCCTGCGAGGGAACCGGCTACGAGATCGGCGCCGTAAGCATCGTCAAAGGCGCCAGGAACATCGAAGAAGCAAAGCGCTTCGTCGACTTCGCGCTGAGCCCGGAAGGGCAGGGTACGGGTGCAGCGTCTGGCCAGAACCAGGTGCCATCCAACGCGAAATCCACGCTGCCGCTGGCAGCCCCTGATATTTCGATGATCAAGATGGTGGATTATGACTTCGCCACCTTCGGCTCGCCGGAAGAACGAAGTCGATTGCTCCACAGGTTCGATGCGGAAATCGCCGCAACGAACTGATCGAGCCCTTTAAACAAAACGCAATCCGAAACCGTGAACGCGCTGCCGCGGCAGGCCGATGGCCCCGCTGTGTCTTGTTCACGCGAAAGTTCAAACTCAGGCAACAGGAGGATGCCAACATGAAAATCAAGTCCCTTACCCTCATGCTCTTCGCCGGCTCGGCGCTCGGTGCGCTGCCCGCACAGGCGGCTGGCGAACTCAACCTCATCTGCTCGGCCGACGTCGTCATCTGCGAGCAGATGAAGGGTGATTTCGAGAAGGCGCATAACGACATCAAGGTGAACATGGTTCGCCTCTCGTCCGGCGAGACCTATGCTAAGGTGCGCGCCGAGGCCCGCAACCCGAAGACCGACATCTGGTGGGCCGGCACGGGCGACCCCCATCTTCAGGCGGCGGCGGAAAATCTGACGCTGGAATATAAGTCTGCGAAGCTCGATGAACTCAACGACTGGGCGAAGAAGCAGGCTGAAAGCTCCGGCTACAAGACGGTCGGCGTCTATGCCGGCGCGCTCGGCTGGGGCTACAACACGGAAATCTTCAAGTCCAAGGGCTACAAGGAGCCGGTCTGCTGGGCCGACCTTCTGGCGCCGGAACTGAAGGGCGAAATCCAGATCGCCAATCCCAATTCTTCCGGCACCGCATACACGGCGCTTGCCTCGCTGGTGCAGATCATGGGCGAGGATCAGGCCTTCGACTACCTGAAGAAGCTGAACGGCAACATCTCGCAATATACCAAGTCTGGCTCGGCCCCCGTCAAGGCGGCTGCACGCGGCGAGACGGCGCTCGGCATCGTCTTCGTGCACGACGCGGTGGCGCAGACGGCGGAAGGCTTTCCGGTCAAGTCGATCACGCCGTGCGAAGGCACCGGCTATGAGATCGGCTCCATGTCCATCATCAAAGGCGCGCGCAACCTCGACAATGCGAAGATCTGGTACGACTGGGCGCTGACGGCAGAGGTCCAGTCCCGCATGAAGGATGCCAAATCCTTCCAGCTGCCTTCCAACAAGAGTGCGACCATCCCGAAGGAGGCGCCGCGCTTCGAGGACATCAAGCTGATCGACTACGACTTCAAGACCTATGGCGACCCGGCAAAGCGCAAGGAACTGCTGGAACGATGGGATCGCGAGATCGGCGCCGCCGCTAACTGATGTCCTGACCGGCGGCGCCTGTCTCCCAGGCGCGCCGCTCCCTAAACTCAAAGACAGCGAGGTCAGCCATGAAACATGGCAATCGCAGGCTGGACATGGTCCTGATCCTGGGCGCGGTCGCATTGACCCTATTGCCCTGGTATCGGATCGAGAACGGCTTCTTCGGATTCGGTTGGCTGGCCGGTTTCCCCTTTTCCTCGGAGGCTGCCCCGGGTCTCGTGCAGATATTCGCGCATGGCCGGCCGTGGCTTTCCGGTGCGCTCGTGCTGCTCCTCCTAGCGCTCGCCGCCCGCGGCATGGCGGATCCGATGCGCCGCAGCGCCGTGCTGGCCTCGACCGGCGCGATCGGCGTCCTCTTCCTCTCGATTCAGGGCCTTGCCATCGGCTTTTCCGGCTGGACCTGGACGGTGAGCGACACTCTCTTCGGCCCGCTTTCGAATGGCCAGCCCTCCATGGGGGCGGGCGCGGTGCTCTCCGCCATCACCTTCGTGCTGCTCTTCGCCTTCGGCCTTGCCGAGCGCGGCGTCATGAAGGGAGATGCCTTCGTGGTCAGCGCGATTGCGCTGCTCGTCTTCCTTGTCGCGGTCTTCGTCTTCTACCCGATCGGCAGCATGTTCGTCGGTTCGGTGCAGGATTTCGACGGTTCGTTCAATGCGGCCAACTTCATCCGCAATATTCAGGATCCGAGCATCTGGAGCCTCAACTGCGTGATCGGCGCCGGTCGCTGCGGTGTCGCCTGGCGCACGCTGTGGCTCGCCATCATGACCGGCCTCGGCTCGACCCTGCTCGGCCTTGCCTTCGCGCTCGTCGCCACCCGCACGCGCTTTCCCTTCAAGAAGGGGCTGCGAATGCTCACGATCCTGCCGATCATCACGCCGCCGTTCGTCATCGGTCTGGCGCTTACATTGCTCTTCGGCCGCGCCGGCGTCGTTACTCAAGGCCTGTCAAGCCTGTTCGGCATCGAGCCCGGCCGCTGGCTTTACGGCCTCACGGGCATCTGGATCGCGCAGGTTCTATCCTTCACGCCGATCTCCTTCCTCGTGCTGATCGGCGTCGTCGAGGGCGTCAGCCCGTCGATGGAGGAGGCGTCCACGACGCTGCGCGCCGGCCGCTGGCGCACGTTCTGGCGGGTGTCGCTGCCGCTGATGAAGCCCGGTCTCGCCAACGCCTTCCTCATCGGCTTCATCGAAAGCATGGCCGATTTCGGCAATCCGCTGGTGCTCGGCGGCAGCCATGGCGTGCTCTCGACGGAAATCTTCTTTGCCGTCGTCGGTTCGCAGAACGACCCCTCACGCGCCGCCGTGCTCGCCATGGTTCTGCTCGCCTTCACGCTTTCGGCCTTCCTTGCCCAGCGCGTCTGGCTGTCGGGCAAGAACTTTGCCACCGTCACCGGCAAGGGCGACAGCGGATCGCATATCGCCCTGCCGCGCGGGCTGGCGATCGGCGTTCACGCGCTGGTCATCCCGTGGATCGTCTTCACGCTCGTTATCTACGGCATGATCCTGATCGGCGGCTTCGTGAAGACCTGGGGGCTGGATAATTCGCTGACGCTCGACCACTACGCCAAGGCCTTTTCGATCAGCTTCGAAAACGGGATTGCCTGGACGGGCGTCGCCTGGAACTCGTTCTGGACAACGATGGAGATCGCACTGATCTCCGCCCCCCTGACCGCCGCCGTCGGTCTGCTCACCGCCTACATCATCGTGCGCCAGAAATTTTCCGGCAAGAATGCCTTCGAATTCGCCCTGATGATGAGCTTTGCCATTCCCGGCACGGTCATCGGCGTCAGCTATATCATGGCCTTCAACCTGCCGCCGCTCGAAATGACCGGCTCGGCGCTGATCCTGATCGCCTGCTTCGTTTTCCGCAACATGCCGGTCGGCGTGCGCGGCGGCATTGCGGCGATGAGCCAGCTCGACAAGAGCCTGGACGAGGCCTCGCTGACGCTCCGGGCCAACAGCTTCCGCACGATCCGTAAGGTCATTCTGCCGCTCTTGCGCCCCGCCATCACCGCCGCGCTCGTCTATTCCTTCGTGCGCGCCATCACTTCCATCAGCGCCGTCATCTTCCTCGTCAGCGCCGAATACAACATGGCGACCTCCTACATCGTCGGCCTCGTCGAGAATGGCGAATACGGCGTGGCGATCGCCTATTCCTCCATGCTGATCGTCGTGATGCTCACCGTCATCGCCGGCCTCCAGCTCATCGTCGGCGAGCGGCGTCTGCGCCGCGAAAACCGCGTCGCCGGCCTCGCCACCTCTCGTCAGGAGAAAATCGCATGATCAACCAGAAAGCCGGTTCCGTCGTCTTCCAAAACGTGCGCAAGACCTTTGGCGCCTTCACGGCCATCCCGGACCTCTCGCTCACCATCGAGCCCGGCACGCTCGTCACCCTGCTTGGCCCCTCCGGCTGCGGCAAGACGACGACGCTGCGCATGCTCGCCGGCCTCGAACATCCCTCGGCTGGAAAGATCGTCATTGGCGGCAAGGACGTCACCATGCTGCCGGCCAATGAGCGCGATGTCTCGATGGTCTTCCAGTCCTATGCGCTGTTTCCGCATATGAATGCGGGCGACAATGTTGCCTATGGCCTGGAATCCTCCGGTCTCAGCCGCAAGGAGGCGCGCGAGAAAGCAGAGGAGGGGCTGGCGCTCGTCGGCCTTGCCGGCATGGGCCATCGCCTTCCGGCCGAACTCTCCGGCGGTCAGCAGCAGCGCGTCGCTGTCGCCCGCGCGCTGGTGCTGGAGCCGCAGGTGCTGCTGCTCGACGAACCGCTCTCCAACCTCGATGCGCGCCTGCGCCGCAAGGTGCGCACGGATATCCGCGCGCTGCAGCAACGGCTCGGCTTCACGGCCGTTTATGTCACGCACGATCAGGATGAGGCTCTGGCCGTGTCCGACCGCATCATCGTCATGAAGGATGGCGAGATCGCCCAATCCGGCACGCCGCGCGAGCTTTACGAAGCGCCGGCATCGTCCTTCATCGCCGACTTCATGGGAGAAGCCAATGTCATCCCTTGCGAGGTGATCGGCATCGAAGGTACGGAGGCGCTCATCCGCGTGGCGGGGGTGCACCACCGGCTGCCGGGGCGCGGCGCAAAACCCGGCATGGCGAAACTTGCCGTCAGGCCCGGTTCGATCGCGATCGCGGCACCCGGTCAGCAGGGTCTGGCGGGGCGGGTTCTCCATAGCGCCTATCTCGGAGGGCATGTCGAATATGAGATCGAAACCGATGTCGGAACGCTCTTCATCATCGACCATGCCGTCGAAAGAAACCTTCCGCCAGCCAGCGATGTCACACTCGGATTCGAAAACCGCGGCATTGCACTGATCGCTGCCTGAACTATTGGAATGCAAATAAAAGGATAGAAGTATGACTGTGCGTGACACGGATCTCGAGCGGCGCTTCAGTTTGGCAAAATCCCTTGCCGAGGAAGCCGGCGCGCTTGCGCTCGATTATTTCAACAAGCGCGAGAGCCTCGTGATCGAGACGAAGCGCGACCTCCAGGATGTCGTGTCGATTGCGGACCGCAACGTCGAGACCTTCTTGCGTGAGCGGGTTGCCGCGGCAATTCCCGAGGACGGCTTCCTCGGAGAGGAGTTCGGCCATCAGGAGGGAAGTTCGGGCTTTACCTGGGTCGTCGATCCGATCGACGGAACCTCGCCCTTCGTCAACGGCATGCCGACCTGGTGCGTTTCGATCGCTGTCCTGCATGGCGGCATCCCTGTGATCGGGGTGATCAAGGTGCCCTGCGTCGATGAGCTGTATGCTGCCGCTCAGGGCCGCGGCGCAAGCCTCAACGGGACGATGCTCGGGCTCGATCCGTCCCGCACGATACAGAACGCGATGACGGGCATCGGCTGCAACAGCTATGTGTCACCAGAGCGTGTCGGCTCCATCATAACGGCACTGCTCGCCGCTGGCGGCAACTTCATTCGCAACGGCTCGGGAGCGCTGATGCTGGCCTATGTGGCTGCTGGCCGCCTGGTCGGCTACTACGAGCCGCATATGCGGGCCTGGGACTGCATGGCCGGTTATTGCCTGGTGAAAGAAGCTGGTGGCGCCTACCTGCCGTTTCCGACCGAGGGGGAGGATCTGCACAAGGGGCATCCCGTTCTGGCGAGCAACGTTTCGGTTTACGAGGAGCTATTGGCCATCCATCAACTTCCGTGAAGGGCATAGGTCAAAAATGGGGAGGGTGATGAGCGGCATTCCGGCTCTAAAGCCGTGTTTGACCGCCTGCCGCATGTCCCTCTCCGAATGCCTCCCCGACCTTCCCCAGGTACTTCGCCACCACCGGTACCATTCAAAAGCTCACGGCGAGAGAGCGGCTGCGCTCCGACAGAGGCCGGCAATCTCGGCAGCCCCCCGCTGCAGTCTATCCGGCCTTGCTTCCGCATCTCGCGGACATCTCACCAGAAGAGGACGCCAGCCAGTCTTGGGTGGCAATCAGGGGGGTGATCTGTCACTCTTTTGAACCTTTTCCGATTTGGCCCTCAGCGCATTTTCGAGCTTCGTGAACAAGCCACGCAGTTCCGGTTCCTCAACCAATCGGGCGGCATCGACCAGGCGCACCCACGACATCTGGCGTTGATCTTGCTCCTTGAACGTCTCCGCGATCGACCCGATTTCCAGCGTGAACACTTCCACGAGGCAGGGAACGCTTTGTCCATCATCCAATCGCTTCAAATAGCTGTAGCGCCCGATGGCTTTCTTGCTGATCTTGCCGTTGACGCCGGCCTCCTCGAACGCCTCTCGCGCCGCGACCTGTCGCGGGCTCTTCCCTTTCATCGGACCGCCCTTGGGGATCACCCACCGCCCAGTTCCCCGCGAGGTGATGAGGAGCGCCTGGTATCCTTGTTCAGGATCCTGCCGGTAGCAGATCGCCGCATATTGCTCGAGCCACCGTTCACCAAACAACCCGGTGCCTGCCTTCGCGAGTTTGGAAAGATGTCTTTTCGCTTTTGGCAATGCTTCCTCGAGCAGCATTCTGCTGCGTGGTATAGGGTTTCATCAGAGCCGCAGGAAACAGGAAAACCCAATTTACATTACGCTTTTGTGCGACGCGAACTGAAGGAAAACGTCAACGCAACGAAGATCAACCTGCACACGTGCGTCGCAGGCAATCAATGCGAGCGCGACTGTTCACTAGGCCCGACATGCCCCGTCCTTATCCCCGCAAATTAGGCTGTCGGCAGCGATGCTGCTGCCGGACCGGCCCTGAACGACATCACAGAAAAAGGACGTGGTTCAATACCGTGACCAGCCAAAACGAAAGTGCTGATATCACCGCCGCCGCCGGCAGGGTGATGACCCACGCGACCACGATGTTGCCCGCCAACCCCCACCGGACTGCGGAGGCGCGCTTTGCGGCGCCGACGCCGATGATGGCTCCGGTTATGGTGTGGGTGGTCGAAACAGGTATGCCGAGCCATGTGGCGCCGAAGAGTGTCAAAGCGCCACCCGTTTCGGCACAGAAGCCTTGCATCGGGTTCAGCTTGGTGATCTTCGAGCCCATCGTATGAACGATGCGCCAGCCACCGAAGAGCGTGCCGAGGGCCATTGCCGCCTGGCATGAAAGCACCACCCAGAGCGGCACGTGAAAGCTGCCCCCGAGATAGCCCTGCGAATAGAGCAGTGCGGCGATGATGCCCATGGTCTTCTGTGCGTCGTTGCCCCCGTGGCCGAGCGAATAGAGGGACGCAGACACGAATTGCAGGAAGCGAAACGATCGATCGACGGCAAAGGGCGTCTGTCGGATGAATAACCATGTCACCGCCAGGATGAGGAACAGTGCCAGAAGGAAACCGATCATTGGCGACATGAAGATCGCCGATGCAGTCTTCAGCAGGCCGCTCCAAACGATCGAGGTCAGTCCTGACTTGGCGAGACCCGCTCCCACCAGCCCTCCGACTAACGCATGGGAGGAACTGGAGGGAATGCCGAATATCCAGGTCAGGACATTCCAGACGATGGCGCCGATGAGAGCCGCGAATATGACTTGCGGGGTGACGATCGCCGGATCGATGATGCCGGTCCCGAGCGTCTCGGCCACATGGAGCCCGAAGAACAGGAACGCGATGAAATTGAAGAAGGCCGCCCAGAAGACTGCATATTGCGGCCTCAGGACCCGGGTCGAGACAATCGTCGCGATCGAATTGGCCGCATCATGCAGGCCGTTCAAGAAATCGAATACTAGCGCGACGCAGATAAGGCCGACGAGGAGCGGAAGAGCGAGGGTGGCATCCATCAGACATTCTCGATCACGATGCCGCTGATCTCGTTGGCAACGTCCTCGAAACGGTCGACCACCTTTTCCAACTCGCCGTAGATCTCGCTGCCGATGATATAAGCCATCGGGTTGCTCGCGCCGTGCCGGCGAAACAGATCCTTGAGACCCTGCTCGTGCAGTTCGTCGGATCGTCCTTCCACGCGCGTGACCTGCTCGGCAATGGCCGAGAGTCGTGACGCATTGGCATTCATACGATCGAGCAATGGGATTGCCTCGGCAATAAGGTTGGCCGCCTCTACGACTGTCTTGCCCATCTCCTGCGTTCCGGGATCAAAGCTGGTCTGCTCGAAGAGGCGGATGGTCTTCACCGTTTTGTGCATCATGTCGATCGCGTCATCCATGGACTGGATGAGATCCTTGATGTCTCCGCGATCGAAGGGTGTGATGAAGCTTCGCCGCACGGCCTGCATGACCTCGCGGGTGATATTGTCGGCCTGGTCTTCCAATCGCACGATCGTTTCGCATTGCTTCTCGATCTCTATCCCCGACAGTAGCCGGTCCAGCGCTTGTGCGGCTCCGACGATCGTCTTGGAATGCTGTTCGAAGAGATCGAAAAACCGATCTTCGCGCGGCATCAACCTTCGAAACCAACCCAGCATGTGTACCTCGCGATTTTCGTGCGCCTAAAAAGTCGATGTTGGATGGCCGTCATCGTGCAGCCGTGTCGTAACCATTATCTGCTTGAGGAGATAGGGCCGAATTTCGGTTTATGACAGATTTATGACAGGCGGTGATGCCCGCATAGCGTCAGAGGGTCACATGGATCGGCACCCGAGGAGGCTGTGCTCGCCGCGCCCTATCTGCGGATAGTCGAAGCCTCGGGGACGCCTTGCATCCTCTTGGTCAACCGGATCGACGAACCAAGAGGGCAGTTGAGGGACGTGATCGCCGCGCTTCAAGACTACGCCAACCATACCCTTTTGCTTCGCCAGATCCCAATCCGAGAGGGGGCCAGCGTCATAGTCTGCAGCATCGAGGGAGGACAGCGTTACGCCGTGCAATCGAATTCCCTTGGAGACCGGAAAATCGGAGACAGCAGCAGATCGATGATCTCGGCGATCTCCAATGCATTCGCCACCGGCGCAACCGTAGTCTTGCTCCTGGTGATCTGGGTGAAATCGGCCCTCTTCACTTTGAGCGTCACGGTCTTGCCGCGAATGCCATTGGCTTCGCAATACCGCCAGACCTTGTCGACGAAAGGCCGCGGGCCGGCGCGGGCGGCATCAAAGTATGGAGGTCTTCGCCGAAGGTATCCTCGGCGCCAATCGATTTGCGAATGCGATCAGGTTTCACCTGACGCTCATTGATTCCGCGAGCGATCCAATAGAACCATGGTCCCGATTTTCCAAAATGCTGCTGCAGGAAGGGAAGGGTCCTCTCCTTGAGGTCGGCGCCGGCGTCGATCCCGTGTCGATGCATCTTTTCCGCCGTCGCGGGGCCGACCCCATGGAATCTCTTGACGGGGAGGGCCTCGACGAAGGCAGGCCCGTTCTTCGGCGTAATCACGGCCTGGCCGTGGGCTTGTTCAGGTCGCTCGCCATCTTGGCAAGGAATTTGTTGTAGCAAATCCCAGCCGAGGCGTTGAGGCCGGTGACTTGCTTCATCCTGGCGCGGATCTCCCGCGCGATCTCGGTAGCGATCTCCATTCCCTTGAGATCATGCGTGAAATCGAGATAGGCCTCATCAAGCGACAGCGGCTCGATCAGCGGTGTGTATTCCGCGAAGATCGCGCGGATCTGCTGCGACACCGCCTTATAGACATCGAAACGGAGCGGCACGAAGATCAGATTCGGACATTTGTGCTTGGCGGTCACCGACGGCATCGCCGAGTGGACACCATAGGCACGCGCCTCGTAGCTTGCCGCTGCCACCACGCTGTGGGCAGCCGATCCGCTGACGGCAACGGGCTTGCCGCGCAAGTCCGGATTATCGCGCTGCTCTTCCGTCGCATAAAAGGCATCTTGATCGACATGGATGATTTTTCGGACGGGGGTCGAGCTCATGGCGTTCATGGCGGCTTCAGCAATCGTAATGGGATTGGCATAGCATTCGGAGAGTGCAAGGCAAGGGGGCAGCAGGCAGACAAAGTTTCGAAATCGCCATAAGACGTGTCACAAACGGCACCTCCTTTCGTCCTTGTCAGCGAAAGGAGATTTTTATGCGATCATTGCTCTGTGCCCTCTCCGCCTTACAGCTCCTCAACGGCCTGTTGATGCTGCTCACCCCACCATTCTGGTACGGTGCCGTACCCGGTGTCGACGAGACCGGACCGTTCAACGCTCATTTCGTTCGTGACGCCGGCCTCGGTTTCCTCAGTGCCGGATTTGCCCTTTGGCTGGCGGCCATATACCCGCTGAGTGCCCGGTTGCTGGTCACGTTGGCGAGCGTTTTCCTGGTCGGCCATGCGCTGCTGCATCTCGCCGAGATCGCCATGCATGGCCCCGAACTCGGCCATATCGCGCGCGATCTCGCATTGATCGTGGTCCCGGCGCTGTTGCCGCTCATGATTTTCGCACGGAGGCGGTGCCATGTTTAGGCAACTGCTTGTCAACGCGGCCCGTAATTTCGGCGCGCGTTATGATTACGATATCGGCTATTTGGAAGCGATGGTGGCGCTCAGCGAGCGCGGCTTCCTCAAGCTCGCCCTTCTCACGCCCTTCACCCAGGAGCGTTTCGGCCTGCCGGCCGCGCCCTACTATGCGGCAAAATTCATTGCCGCCCGCGCCATGGATTGCGGTTCCTGCGCGATGCTGATCATCCGCATGGCGGAAGAGGCGGGTGTCCGACCGGATGCCCTGGCGGCCATCGCTAGGCGGGGCCCGGCTGATGCCGACATGCGGCTTGCGGCCGACTACGCCATGGCGGTCATCACGAATACGGGCGAGCTTCCCGCTCTTATCGAAACCGCAAGGGAGCGGTTTGGGGAAAAGGGGCTTTATGGCCTTGCCTCGGCGGTGACGGCCGGACAATTGTACCCGACATTGAAGCGCGGCGTCGGCGCGGCCTTGAGCTGCGAGATATTGCCCGCCGAGTTCCGGGAAACTGCATGATGATGGACCATGACAGGGATAAAGCGATGCCGCCGGCGCTGCGCCGGCGACTGGTGCGGCTTGCCTATCGCTATCTCGGCTCCGTCAGCGATGCGGAGGACATCGTCCAGGACGCCGCCATCAAGTTGCTGGCCAGCGACGATGTACGGGATCGCGATGCGTGGCTTGCGCGCGTCGTCACGAATGCTTCGCTCGACCGGCTGAGGCATCTGAAAGCGCGGCGCGAGACCTATATCGGCCCTTGGCTCCCCGAGCCGATCGTCGAGATCGAAGAAAGCCCCGGCGACAGGGAGCTCGACATATCCTTCGCTGTCATGCGGACACTTGAGACGCTTTCGCCGCTCGAGCGCGCCGCCTTTTTCTTGCACGACCTGTTCGGCATGGATTTCGAGACGGTCGCCGCCACACTCGGTCGCTCGCCGGCGGCGGTCCGCAAGCTCGCCTCGCGCGCCCGGCAGGCGGTAAAGGAGAGGCCGCCACGTTTTTTAGCGAGCCAGACCGACATCGAGCGGCTGCTGATCGCAATCGGTCAAGCCGTCGAAACGGAAACTATCGACGGGCTCGCGGCCATGCTGACCGAGGACATAGAGCTGGTCTCCGACGGCGGCGGCAAGGTGGTCGCGGCGCTGCGGATGCTCTCAGGCCCGCCTGAGGTGGCGGCCTTCCTCATGCACATCGCGCGCAAGCCGCGCGCCGGCGGCTGGCATTTCACGCCGGTACAAGCGAATGGCGGCGCGGGGGTGCTGATTGGTTCCGAAGCCGGTCTCGACAGCTTTATGGCCGTTGATCTTGATTCCGGAGGACGGATCGCCGGCATCTATCTTATCCGCAATCCGGACAAGCTCGTCCGCGTTTCCGCGAACGGCACACCGGCTGCGTGAATTGTGGTGTTTTGCCGTCAGGTGACGTGAAGACCATTTGTGTTAAGGATTTGAAGTCGAAGCAAAATCTCTGGTCGTCAAGATTGAATTTAAAGGACTTGCCCGTGCCGACAAATTCGCTGTCTGCGCTTGCTGCGACGACGTGTGAATTGTATCGGGTACGGCTTTAGTTCCATAAATACCCGATATGCCACATGATTGAGATGACGTTCGGCGGTTCGGACACATTCAGGAGCAACTACAGGAAACGAGAACCGGCAAAGGCAGCTCAACAGCGCTATGGCATTTGTCATTCATTTGCATTAACATCTCATCTGAAAGTCGGAGATCGCAATGGCTGCAAATGCACTGGTACAAACTCGTATTGACGCCGAGATTCGGGATCGTGCCTCCGCAGTGCTTGGAAATATGGGGCTTACGGTATCGGACGCGGTTCGTATCTTGCTCACCCGGACAGCCAACGAGGGTGCGCTGCCGCTGGAGCTTCTTTCAGGCAGCGAGGCCCATGACGCTTGGTTTCGCGCCAAGGTACTTGAAGCGCTGAACGATACGCGACCGGACGTTTCGGACGATGAAGTCGAGACCCATTTTGCTGAACGTAGAGCGGCCGCTCGCCTTAACGCGGGCGCGCGCAAATCGTGAAGCTCACCTGGTCTGCGTTCGCGTTATCGGATCGCGACGCCATCTTCACATACATAGAAGCAGAAAATCCGGCCGCCGCCATTCTGGTCGACGAACGGATCGCTGCTGCCGTCCGTCGGTTGATAGATTTTCCAGCGAGCGGCCGTGTTGGCAGAATCGCTGGCACCCGAGAACTGGTGATCAACGGCACGCCCTACGTCGCGGCGTATTCATTTAATGAAACAGCGGTCCGAATTCTTCGCGTTCTCCACGGTGCGCAGGAATGGCCAGATACTTTGCCAACGGGATAGGCTTTTTTCTATGCTGAGGATAGTCGGGTCGCTGGTTCGTATCGGTTCAAGGCGGCGAATTTTCCTTAGTGCATGCAACAAAAACTGGTACTCAATAGATGATTAAACAGCCTCTACCATTTTCGCTTCAATCCATCCGGCAAGGGTTTTAACGCCGGGATTTTGCCTGAGGTGATGAGCAATCCATAACTGCAATCTGTGCGGCCCGGGAGCGAACCCGAACGGAGCGACAAGATGTCCTGCGTTAACCTCGCGCTGAACCAGATAGTGAGGCGCCATGGCAACACCCGCGCCGAAGGTAGCCGCTTGAAGCATGAGATAAAAATGCTCATATTCCTCCGCAATCTGGATTTCCGGAATTTTATCTCCAACGGCTAGAAACCATTCTTCCCACGCTCCTTTCCGCGTCGCAGTGCCCAGAATTCTTGAGGATTTTAAATCCGAAGTGGATTTCATGGGATTCCGCAGGAGATATTCTGGGCTACAAACCGGCCCTATTTCCTCTCCGATCATATCGTGGATTACGACATCGTCGGGGGGGCATACATAGTGTTTCGGATCGCGACGCTGATGCCGTCCCCTGCAAAATCTACTTCTCCGTAGTTCACGTTGAGACGGAAATGGACATCCGGGTTGAGTCCGCGGAATTCGGGCAATCTCGGAATCAGCCAGTACTGCATGATCGTTGCCGAGCACGACAAGGTCAAAGGGCCAGCCGAAAGACGCGCTACCGCCAACTTAAGGGACCGGAACCCTTCGCTGAGTGTCTGCGCCATCTCGGCCCCCGCCGGCGTGGGCTCGGATGATTTCGAAAGGCGCCGGACTAACGTCGTCGCGTACAGGCGTTCCAACTCGCGAACGTGACGGCTTATGGCGCCATGGCTCACATCGAGTTCTTGTGCGGCTTTCGTCATACTTCCCAGCCGTATCGTCGCTTCCAACGCGCGAAGAGCATGCAAGGGAAGATTTGCATAGGACATTGATAGCCTCCTTACATACTGCACTAAGCAGGATCCCAAGACGATGTCAGCTTGATGCACATCAATGATGGTGTGAATTGCAGACCGCTCGACGTTTTACACGGGAATACGCCACCGGCACAGGGATCGGCTAGCGTGGAAAAGCAACTCACCGGTCCATTTTTGTGTAATGATGTGATTCAAACTCACACCAGGCGGCTTGCATTGTGCCTATTTTTAGGGGGCTGCGTGTGTATCATCGTCAGAACGATCATCGGCGTACGGAGGAGGGTCCGGTACGCTTTCGATCGAGGAGGAGATATCGTGACCAATGCAATGCGCCTCGAGGCTGACTATATCCTTGAGACATACATGCCACCGGAACAAGCTGCGGAAATAATTGCCGGCGAACAGTCGAGCGGTACGTTCGTCGCGGTTCCCGGCGAAACGCCCGAATTAAAGGCGTTGTCGGCCGCAAAAGTTGAATCCCTCGAGACCATCGCAACGTACAATGCAGTTCCAGCTCTCGATGGTCGATATCCCACTGACGCCGCAATGCCTTTGCACCAGGTGAGGATGACGCTGTCCTGGCCTATTGCAACGGTTGGAACATCCCTTCCCAACCTTCTGGCCACAGTCGCCGGCAATCTTTTTGAACTTGCCTGTGTGACTGGCCTCAGGATTGTCGACATTCGGTTTCCGCCACCGTATTTCCAGAAATACAAAGGTCCTGCCTTCGGGATCAAAGGCACTCGTGAACTAACCGGCGTTCAGACCGGACCGATGATCGGAACGATTATCAAGCCGAGTGTCGGCCTGACAGCTGAGCAAACCGCTTCTCTGGTCCAAGATCTTGTCGCTGGCGGTATCGATTTCATCAAGGATGACGAGCTGCAAAGCGATTCCTCAGTCTGCCCGTTTGAAGACCGCGTCGATCACGTGATGAAGGTTATCAACCAGGCCGCAGACCGCACGGGCAAGAAGACCATGTACGCGTTCAACTTGACCGGCGACATGGATGAGATGCGCCGACGTCATGACAAGCTCGTCTCAGCTGGTGCAACATGCCTGATGGTGAGCCTGAACTCGGTCGGTATGGCGGGTTTTTTAGGTCTCAGATCGTTCAGTGAGCTGCCGATCCATGCCCATAGAAACGGCTGGGGTTACCTGACGCGTCATCATTCACTGGGCTGGTCTTATGTTGCATGGCAGAAGATTTGGCGGCTGGCCGGCGTGGACCACATGCACGTCAACGGTGTCGACAACAAGTTTTCCGAAGACAATGACTCCGTCATCCGGTCGGCGCGTGAATGCCTGACTCCGATGTCGGCAGACAAGCCCTGCCTGGTCATGCCGGTGTTTTCGAGCGGGCAGACCGTGCGCCAGGCTCACGCCACGTATGCGGGCTTGCAGTCGGACGATCTGATCGTCACAGCCGGCGGTGGTATCGTCGCTCATCCGAACGGCCCCGCAGCAGGCGTTCAAGCTCTACGGGATGCCTACCAGGCAGCAATCTCGGGAGAAAGCCTCGAATCGGCTGCAGGACATAGCGATGTCTTGAGGCAAGCCATGGGACCGCGCGCATGACCAGCGCCGTATCGCCTCTGCCTCCCGGCCCTTTGGTTTCCTTCTACGGCGACGATTTCACGGGATCGTCTGCTGCGATGGAAGCATTTGCCTGGCAAGGCATCAAGACGGTCCTTTTTCTCGATGTTCCATCGGCGGAACGTTTGGCAGAATTTTCCGATTACAGATGCATCGGTATCGCCGGGATAGCGCGCTCCAAGAGCCCGGCCTGGATGGAAGCCCAATTACCCGCGATCTTCGAACGTTTGGAAAAAACGGGCTCTCCCATCGTGCACTACAAGGTTTGTTCGACCTTCGATTCCTCGCCTCAGATTGGCTCCATAGGGAAAGCGGCTGAGCTGGGTGCGGAGCTGTTCCCGGGTCCAATCCCGATGTTGGTCGGCGATCTCGGCATGGGACGGATTCAGGTTTTCGGCCATCTCTTCGCTCAAGCCAATGGCCAGTATTATCGGCTGGATCGTCATCCAACAATGGCCACCCATCCCTCGACACCAATGCAAGAATCGGACCTCGCCCGACACCTGGCGTCACAGACCAGTCTGCCTATATCGAATATAGATTTTCTCCAGCTGAAGGCGGGCGATCCGGCAGAGATCATCCGCCTGAACTCCCCAGATAAGTCGCAAATTTACTCGATCGATCTGCTCGATCAGGAGACGTTGCGTGCCGCAGGACAGGCCATCTGGACCATGGGCAGGGCGCAGAAGTTTGTTCTTGGCTCACAAGGTGTGGAAGCGGCGCTGGCGGCTTATTGGCGTTCGGAGGGTCTCTTGGATGAACTTCCGGTGGAAACCACGGTGCAGGCGGTCAACAGAATTGCTGTCGTGTCTGGTTCGGTTTCGCCCATGACTGCCGCGCAGATCGAGCACGCGACGTCTCATGGTTTCGAGGCAATCCGTCTCGATCTAAGTCGGGTGTCAGACCAGGATGCGTGGAATGCCGAAATTGATCTTGCCGTGCATAAATCCAAGGCCGCTCTGTCCGAGGGTCGCGACCCCCTCGTGTTTACAGCGAAGGGTCCCGAAGACCCCGCCGTCAAGCAGTTCAAAGCAAAATTCTACCATGACCGGACGACCGCGGAGGCCGCCAACGATCTCATTGGAAGCAGCCTTGGACAGATACTCGACAGGCTGATCGAGGAAGCAGGATTAAACCGCGTGGTTCTGTCGGGAGGAGACACGTCTAGCCATGCTGCGTTGAGGCTCAAGATCGACGCCTTAACCAGTGTGGCGAAGCTTGCTCCAGGCGGTCCCCTATGCCGAGCTCATTCTGCAGACCCGTCCAGAGACGGAATCGAGATCGCGATGAAGGGCGGACAGGTGGGATCTGTCGGCTATTTCGCGGCGGCAAGAGACGGACAGTGAAAGTTTTGCCTCGCTCAGATCCGTAAGGACGGAGCGTGTGCCGGTGTATTGCCGGTAAATTTCGGAGTTAGGGAGGAATGGCATGCCAGAACAGAATGAAACAAGAGTTGCACTCGTCACCGGTTCCGCAATGGGCATCGGGTTCGCGATTGCGAATCAACTCGCCTTGGATGGCTTTGCGATTATCATTGCCGACATCAACAAGGAAGCCGCGGAAAAAGCTTCGGACGAACTGAGAGCCGCTAGGCTTAACGCGCAGTCAGTCGTGATGGATGTCGGCAGTCCAGCTTCGATCGCGGAGGCGTTCAAAGCTGTTGAGGCAGAACATGGTCGCTGCGATGTTCTCGTCAATAATGCCGGCATCGCCAAGACATTTCCATTTATCGACTTTCCTTATGACAACTGGGCTGCAACGCTCAACATCAACGTAACTGGGTCACTGCTGTGTAGTCAGCATGCCGCGCGGCTTATGCAGCGATTCGGTTGGGGCAGGATCATCAATATTGCATCTGTGGCGGGCGAACGTGCCGTGGGTCATGGCCGGACCGCATACGGCGTGTCAAAGGCGGCTGTTATCGGCCTGACCAGGCAGATGGCTGCCGAACTTGCGACTTACGGCATCACCAGCAATGCCGTTGCGCCCGGTCCCGTGGACACACCGCTGACCGAGGTTCTCCACTCTGCCGAGTTCAGGGCGACATACACGGCAGCCATTCCGGCCAAGCGTTACGGCAAGCCGAGCGAGATTGCGTCGACCGTATCGTTTCTAGCGTCCGACGGCGCGAGCTACATTAATGGTGCGGTTATTCCCGTAGACGGTGGCTTTCTCGCCGCCGGGGCGCTGCCAACTTAGGCGCGGATCGCCTCAGGAGAAACTACGGGCAGCTTTGGAACGAGCATTTGGGTGATGTGCCGCCATTTCGGGAGAGGAGCCCGCGGTTTCCGGCACATCGTCAACGACGAATACGCATGAATTCAACATTCAACCTAAAGCGACGTGCAATACCTGGGAGGTAGGGCGCGCAAAAGGGGTGTGCCTCATGGAAATGCAATTCAGAGAAAGTCCTTCGTCAGTTCCGTTCTTCAAGACGATGCAAAAAGTGCCTGCCGGCATGATGTTGATCCCGCTTATACTTGGGGTCCTTATCAACACATTTGCACCAGACGCGCTGCGAATTGGCGGCTTCACCCAAGCCTTGTTCAAGGACGGTGCGCTGGCTCTGATCGGCCTGCTGATTTTTGCAACCGGCGCGCAGATCACCGGCAGCCATAGCGGCAAGGCAGCCGCTGCCACCACCGGCGTGGTGCTGCTGTGCAAGACCCTCATACCTGCAGCGATTGCGGTTATTTTGGGCCTTATATTCGGGCTCGAAGGCTTCTGGGGAATCTCGATACTTGCGCTCCTCGCTATCATGGGCAATAGCAATGGCGCGCTATGGTTGGCTTTTGCGGGCGAGTATGGCGATGAGCGAGACACAGGCGCCTATGTCGCCAGCGCCTTCGATGATGGTCCGTTCCTCGCCTTGATCTTTTTGGGCGCTTCCGGCCTTGGTCAGATCCCGTTCATGGCTCTCGTTGCAGCAATCGTTCCTTTCGCTCTGGGCCTGATCGTCGGCGCTGTCGATCGCGAGTGGACCCGTGTGCTCGATAGCGTGCCGAGCATCACGATCCCGTTTATGTCCTTTGCCGTTGGAACCGGCATCAGCCTGGGCACAGTGCTGACGGGTGGCGTTCAGGGCCTGTTCCTAGGCGTTGCGGTCGTCGTTTTTACAGGTGGGCTCAATTACCTCGGCTATCGGTTTTTGTTACGCCGTGGTTCGAAGAGCGGCATTGGCTTCGCGGCAGGGACCACGGCTGGTAACGCTGTCGCCGTCCCTATGGCTGTGGCCGTGGCCGACCCCCGCTTCCTGCCGTTTGTCGAATCCGCCACCGCGCAAACTGCGACAGCAGTTCTGGTTACCGCCATCCTGGCACCAATCGTCGCGTCTTGGGTTCTCAAGCGCTCCGGCGGGCTTACTGTGCACGATCCGCTGGCCGCGGGTGTGGCGTAACGGGCCTCCTGAGGAAGGAAGGGGGTGCCCGGTTCCCCTCCTGAACCCACGTCATCGCACCAGTCAACGCGCTGCTAGCCAGCGGGTTTGAGAGAACGATCTTCAGGTCTGGGATCCTAATCAGGAGAAGCAAGAAGCGGGGGCTTAAGTCAGAGCCTTATGACATTTCATTGACATGTCAGTGGAATTTCACTATGATTTTATAGGGAGATTTTGCGGACGGGGCAGGAAGTCGTTCGGTCCGGCTTAAAGTCTGAGACAATAAAAGAGGTCGCTACACTGGCACATCTGGATGTGGCGCAGCCTGGTAAGCTTAGACCGAAAGACGACATCGTGAGAGGTTGCCCAAGCGCCGTTGATGGCACTGCGGTCGCCACCGACCGGCTAGTCGTACTCGCCTGAGAAAAGCCTGACAAAACGGCAACGCCGATTTCGCGGCCATGCCCAAACAAATGTACATCATTCGTTGGAGGAGGAGCCGCGACATGAGTGCTGAGATAAGTGCAACAGGTTTGCGGCCTGATGATTTGAACGGCGAAAATTTCGCCGCCAGAGTCTCCAGCATCGATAAAAAATACGGCGTCGTGCACGCGCTCAAAGGTGTTTCCATTTCGTTTAACCGCGGCGATGTTCACGCGATCGCGGGCGAAAACGGTGCTGGCAAGTCTACGCTCATGAAGATTTTGTCGGGCGTGATCGGCGGCTACGACGGACATATCGAGATTGAAGGCGAACGCTGTCGATTTGACAGCATTCGCGATGCTGAAAGGCACGGCGTGTTTCTGGTTCCACAGGAACTCAATGTGGTGCCGGAACTGCGGGTTGGTGAATACCTGTTCCTCAACCGGGAACCTCGCCGTTGGGGCATGGTGGATACAAGGATGCTGTGGGCTGACGCGGTCCGCTGGCTGGCAGTCTTCAAGCTCGATCTGTCTCCGTTATTGCGCATGGGCGACCTGAGCACGCACCAGCAGCAACTCGTCAGCATCGCCCGCGCGATGACGCAGGGCGTAAAACTGCTGATCCTCGATGAGCCGACATCGAACCTGACCGAGCGTGAGACCGAACTGATGTTCGAGCAGATTTCCAATCTGCACAAGCACGGTGTGACTACCATCTACATCTCTCACCGGCTCCATGAGTTCGAGCGCATCGCAAACGCGGTGACGGTCATGCGCGACGGCGCAGTCGTTGATCAGTTCCGCCTTTTGGGGCAGTCCGACACACCGCGTCGAGTCGTTCAGGCCATGGTTGGGCGAGACCTCACGGAGATGTACCCCAAGGTCGCTGTCGTAGCTGGCAAGCCCAAACTATCCCTGCGGGGATGGACCATTCCAAATCGCGGGCCGGGGCGTGCCAATCTCGTTGAAAATCTCAATCTCGATGTCCGGGCAGGCGAGGTCCTGGGGATATTCGGCCTGCTCGGCTCGGGAGCCTTCGACCTGACGCGCTCGCTTTTCGGAGCCCACGAGGCAAAGGTGCGGGGTAGGATGGAAGTCGGCGGTCGGGCCGTCACCGTTGTAAGCCCGCGCGACGCCATTCGCAGCGGCATTGCCTACGTTCCCGCCGAGCGAAAGCGCGACGGTCTGATAGAAGCTCACTCAATCACGAGCAATATGACTCTGGCCGCACTCGGTCGTCTCACGCATTTCGGTTTTCTTGACCGCTATGCCGAACTTAAGAGCGTGCAGCAATATGTGACGAGCCTCAAGGTCAAGTGCGGATCTGTGGAGCAGTCGATTTCGCAACTTTCGGGCGGAAATCAGCAGAAGGTTGTAGCTGCGAAATGGCTGCTCACCGCACCGGAGGTTTTCATCCTCGAAGAGCCGACGAGAGGCGTGGACATCAATGCACGCCTCGATTTCTACGCGCTTATCAACGACCTCGCGGCGGCGGCTAAGGCAATCATCATCGTTTCCACTGATTTGCCGGAGGTACTGGGCATGTCCGACCGTGTGCTGGCCATGCTCGAAGGGAAAATCGTGCGGGAATGGTCCCGGGGCGAGGCAACGGAGGAGGACGTGATGACAGCAGCTGCATGTGGATCCAGGCAATGAACATGAGCGCGAGGACGACAGTGACGGCACAAACGACAACGAACAAGGGAGGGACATTCCGGAATCTGCCAGAAATGATGTCACATGGCGAGCTTCGGCTGCTGCCGCTGATCATCGTTCTGATGGTGGTCTGGATGGTGATGCAGTATCTCACCGGCGGGCTCTTTCTCAGTGCCCGCAATCTTACCAATCTGAGTGGCCAGGTCGCCATCACCGCGCTGCTGACATCCGGCGCCGTCTTGATAATGATCCCGGGCTTCATCGACCTTTCGCTGGGCGCGACCGTTGCTGCCGCCGCCGTGATCGCCGCAATGGCTGGGGCACAGTTCGAGCTTCCGCTTTGGCAGACCATCGTGGTCACCTTGGGCTTCGGCTTGGTGATCGGTCTTTGGCACGCTTTTTGGATCGCGTGGATGAAAGTGCCTTCCTTTATCGTGACCCTGGGCAGTCTGCTGGCCATACGCGGTCTATCGCTTGTCATCACCAATGCCGAGACGATATCGCCGAGCCCGGATATCCTGGTGATCTCGGACACGTCCTTGTCGGCAACGCTGAGCATTGTCGTCTTGATGGCCTTCTGGCTCGCCTTTGCACTGCTGCAGTTGCGGGAGTGGAGGGCTCGGAAGCAAGCCGGCATCAAGTCGTCATTTTTTTCCGTCGTCGGTATACCGGCGGTGTCTGTGGGCATCTTTGCATGTGGTGTCATGGTCGTGGCCGTCAGCTACAGGGGTTTGCCTCTGCCAGTGGTTTTCGTTCTGGCGGTTGTCGCCCTGACCGGCTGGCTGCTGCGTTACACCGCTTTCGGCCGTCGGCTCTACGCCATCGGCGGCAATCGCCAGGCGGCCTTGCTCGCCGGGATCAATATTCGTGCACATGTCTCCATGGTGTTCGCGTTCATGGGGCTGCTCTACGGTTTGGCCGGGCTTGTATTGGTTGCCCGTCTCGACAGCGCGCCGCCAGGCGCAATGCAGGGGCTCGAACTTAACGTCATCGCCGCCGCCGTGATCGGCGGAACCAGCCTCATGGGTGGCAGGGGAACCGTGGCTGGTGCCGTCATCGGCGCAATCCTGATGGAAAGCCTGTCCAACGGAATGAGCCTCATGAACCTGCCGTCGGCCTACCAGTCCATCACGGTCGGTCTCGTCCTCCTTTTTGCAGTCTATGCAGATATGCGCGGACGCGGCGGAAGATTTGGAGACTGATTGAAGCAGTCTTCGACCACATACTGTCTATCGAATTGTCGCCGATGGAGTGCGACAGAAACTGGGAGAGAGAAACATGACAGACAAAGTGAAGAAGTCGGGCATCACACGCCGGCATACGCTCGGCATCGCCGGGGCAGGTTTGCTGGCAGCGCTGGTGAACTTCAAGGCCGTTCATGCGCAAGACAAGAAACTGAAGGTCGGCTTGATCATGCCGAATTACGATCAGCTTCGCTGGAAGAACGCCGACCAGGCATTCTTCGAAAAGCAGGCTGCCGAACTGGGTATCGAAGTCCTTGCCCAAGCCTCTAACGCGTCGGAATCGCTGCAGGCGAGCCAGGTTGAGAATATGCTCACGCAAGGGATCGACGTTCTCGTCCTTACGCCAGTCAACGCGAATGCGGCCAATGCGCTGATCCGCAAGGCCAAGCAGGCGAACGTGCCAGTGATCAACTACAACTTCCTGATCAACAAGGGCGACGTCGTCTGCTTCCTCGGTCGCGACGCGGTGGAGATGGGCGAGAAGATTGCTCAGGCTGCAGTCGCGGCCCATCCGAAGGGCAACTATGTGATCGCCGCCGGCGAGGAATCGACCAGCGTTGCCAAAGAGACACGTCAGGGTTTTCTCAACGTGCTGAAGCCGTTTCTGGATAAGGGGGACATCAAGCTGGTGTCCGATCAATTCAACAAGAACTGGTCAACCGACAGCGCGCGTGCCCAGGTTGAGAACGCTTTGACGAAGAACAACAACGACGTGGTCGCTGTTCTTTGCGGCAATGACGGCACCGCTTACGGAGCCATCCAGGCCCTGCAGGCGCAGGGGCTCGGCGGCAAGGTCTTCGTTACCGGCGTCGATGCGGAGCCACGTGCGCAGGAACTTATCAAACAGGGTCTGATGGCGCTGTCCAACTTCACGGCCTTCGACCAGATGGGCGTCGAGGCAGCCAAGGCGGCGTTTGCTATCGGGAATGGCAAGCCGATCGAAGCTTCCGCCACGGTCAACAACGGCCTGAAAGACGTGCCGTGGATCAAGATCCTGAATTTCAACGTCACCAAGGATAATCTCGACCAGGCGACCAAGGACTTCCCCCTGGTGGTTCGCCAAGGCCTGATCGAGATAGCGGCCCTCGGGACCCAAGACGCCGAGGGCCGCGAAGCCTGACCGACATTAGTATCAGGAGAACATCGTGACCGATGAATTTTTAATGGAACCTGCGGGACATCAGCACGATCTTGCGACACGGCTTGGCGCCGTGCTTCGAGGCATGCGGGTGGTGGATCTGTCGCCGATGCTGGAAAGAGGCATTCCGAACTGGCCGATGCATCCGCCGCTTGTGATCGACAAGGCGAGACTGAAGGCACGCGACGGCTATTATAGCCAGTTGCTCATGATTTCAGAGCATACAGGGACCCACGTCGATGCGCCCGCCCATTTCCACGATGACCTCATGCACATGACAATCGACACAGTCCCACCAGACAAGTTGATTGCGCCCGCAGTGCTCTACGATTTTTCGGACAGGCATCTCCAGCCAGGAGATTTGATTTCCCTGGACATGGTGAAAACCTACGAGGCGGAAAAAGGTGTGCAGGTCGGAGAGGGCGAAATTCCGCTGATTAACTTTGGTTGGATGCAGCGCTTCTGGCGGACCGACGATCAGAGCACCTGGTTTGTCAAGAACGCCCCGGGTATCCAGGAGGATGCGATCATCTATTTCAAGGAGAGAGGCATCCGAGCGATCGGCTGCGATACCGTTGCTTGCGATATGGCCGTGATCGATGGTGTCGGTCAGGAGACAACCGGGCATACTACACATTGGTTGCCAAACGGTATTTTGATTATTGAGATGCTCACCAACCTCCATCAGCTTTCTCTGCGCAGCCTCTTTGTTGCCACTCCTATGAAAATCAAGGACGGTTCGGGATCGCCAATTCGTCCCGTTGCTTTCTGTGAGCCGTGAAACTTGCTCTTATTAAAGTCAGCAATTCAGCTTGTCTTGAACGCGCGCTCGTTCAATTTATGGGTTAACATTCGCGATCTGCAATCGAACCTGATATTGCTTCACTGATTGTGAAGGAGAAGCTGCATGAAACACGATTCTAGTCCCGGTCAAGAATATGTCGGCCCGAAGCGTGTCCTGCTGCGTGATGAGGCATACCAGACGATCAAGGAGTTCCTGCTCACCGAAGAGTCCGAAGAGGTCCTCTCCGAACGAACGCTTGCATCGCGGTTCAAGCTGGGTCTCGCGCCCGTGCGATCTGCAGTCGAACGTCTAAGAGCGGAGGGACTACTTACGGCGATGATGAACAGCGGCCTCCGTCTCCCGGAAATCACCGCACGCGAAATCTTGGACTTCTACGAGATGCGGATGGTGATCGAGGTGCACGTCGTCGCCTCGCTCACAGGCAAGCTTTCGGATGATCAATTACAACAACTGTACCAGATACTGGACGAGCAGGATATCTGCGCAGAAATTCGTAATACGAACCGCTACCACCAGCTTGATCTGGACTTTCATACAACGCTTGCAGAGTTGCACGGAAATTCCGAGATGGTTCGGACCCTGCAACAGATGCGCGACAAAATGTACAGGCTTTCGCGACGCCTACACCGACTTCATCCCGATCGACTGAGTTTGAACGCGCAACAGCATAGGGCGATCGTAGATGCAATTCGTGAAGGTGAGATCGACAAGTCGCGCAAGAGTATGCAGGCGCATCTGGCCTGGGGACGTGCATTCACCCTCGATCCCAACGGGCGATTGGGAGGGGACTGGCAGCGATTGACGGTCGCTGCAGGCTGACTGATCCCAATTTGGCGAAGACTTGGCGCTCTAAGAGATTGTACAGCTTTCTTAAGCTGATTGATGCGAATTCCTCGCATTTGACCTGATGTCACGGAGGTTTTATCCGGCTACGATTACAGCCTCGGCGTTCCGCAGGCGGCTCTCTCCAGCCGCGAATACCTGCGGCAGTTCGCAGCTCCGTTCGAGACGTGCGCAGGTTCAGGCAATCAATCGGCGAACTGATGATCTGTCAAAGGGCTGTCAGCTCGAAGCTATCGGCTGCAACGCTGTCAAGACACCGGTCGTCATCCCGAAATGATTAGCCCTTGTTGACGTCTGCGTCCGCGATGCTCTCCGGCGAGCGTGAGGTGTGAAGTCATCCCCCCTGGACGGGAATTGTTTTTTCGCCGATCCATGCCTGGGTCTCAGACAAGAGTTCGGCTGACAGCGCGGGGTCATCGATTGATCGGGACAGGATGAGCGCGCCGACCATCGCCGCCCAACTGCCGATCGCAGATCTGCGACGCTTGGAGAGATCCTCACCCGGCATGATGTCGGTGAGGGTGGTGATTTGCGAGGCAAGGACCTTTGCCATCGACGCGCGTGCCTCCGGGGCCTGCTGCCGCATGAATCCCGCGAGGGCAGCCATCGGGCAGCCCAGCTCCGGATGCGCACGATGGGGCTCCGAGAGATAGGTGTCGATCCAGACGCCAAGGTCATCGATCACGGATTGGCTGCCGACCGCATGAGCGATGGTCTGGGCGACCAGATCGTCCTTTGACTGAAAATGTCCGTAGAAGCCGCCATGGGTCATCCCGGCAGCCTTCATCACTTCGGCGACACTAACCGCATCGAAACCCTTCTCGCGAAACAGACGTCCCGCCTCTGTCAGAATGCGGCTGCGGTTCTCCGCTTTCTGCTCCTGGCTCACCTTCATTTCACTTCGCCTCCGCACGGTATTGACATTTTGATGATAGTCATCATATTTACTCAGCAATGATGACAGTCATCATGAATATAGTGTTGATTTCAAGAAAGGGCAATGCCATGACCGACAAGCCAACCGTCCTTATTACCGGGGCCTCCACAGGCATTGGTGCCGCCTACGCCGAACGCTTCGCGCGCCGTGGCCATGACCTGGTGCTGGTCGCCCGTAACACGGCGCGGATGGAGGCGCTGGCCGATCGTCTGCGACGCGACACCGGCGTTACGATCGACATCATGAAGGCGGATCTGGTCAATCCAGCGGAGCGTGTAGCGGTCGAGGCGCGGCTGCGTGACGACGCACAGATCGGAATCCTCATCAACAATGCCGGGGCGAGCCTGGCGGGCACCTTTATCGAGCAAGCTGTTGACGATATCGACAGGCTGGTGACGCTCAACACGACCGCGCTCGTGCGCCTTGCGCACGCCATCGCTCCCCGCCTTGCGCAAGCGGGTGAAGGCGCGATCGTAAATATCGGTTCCGCAGTTGGCCTCGCTCCGGAATTCGGCATGCCGGTCTATGGCGCGACCAAGGCCTTCGTGCTGCATCTCTCCCAGGCGTTGAGCCTCCAGCTCGCTTCCCAGGGCGTCTACGTCCAGGCCGTGCTTCCGGCTGCGACGCGCACCGAGATCTGGGGCCATGCGGGCGTCGATGTCGACACCCTTTCAGGTGTGATGGAGGTGGACGATCTGGTGGACGCGGCCTTGGTCGGCTTCGACCGGCGCGAGCCCGTCACCATCCCGCCACTTCATGACGGGGGACAATGGTCAGATTTCGAGGCCGCGCGTCAGGCCATGATCCCCGGCTTCGCGCAGTCCCGGCCCGCCGATCGCTATCTGGCGAGCGCGTGAGAAGCCACAGAATTACGCAAACGCATCAACGCATTCGAACGGAAACTGAGACGATGACCGATACCGATTTGTTTAGCCCTTACGACCTCCGCGGCCTCGCGCTTGCGAACCGCATCGTCATGGCGCCCTTGACCCGCAACCGCGCGGCGGCGGGCCTCGTGCCGAGCCGATTCGCGGCGAACTATTATGCGCAGCGCGCGAGCGCCGGGCTCATTATTACCGAGGCCACGCAGGTCTCGCGGCAGGCTCAGGGTTATCAGGATACGCCCGGCCTCTACACGCCCGAACAGATCGCAGGTTGGCGCCAGGTGACCGACGCGGTCCATGCCAAGGGCGGCCGCATCTTCGTGCAGCTCTGGCACGTCGGTCGTGTCAGCCATGTCGATCTTCATGACGGAGAGGCGCCGGTCGCGCCATCGGCGATCCGTGCCGAGACCAAGACGTTCGTGAACAATGGTTTCGTCGATGTATCCGAGCCCCGCGCGCTTGAAGTGGACGAGATCTGCGACATCGTCGAGGATTTCCGCAAGGCCGCGGCCAATGCGATCGAGGCCGGTTTCGACGGCGTCGAGGTCCACGGTGCGAATGGCTATCTGCTTGACCAGTTCCTGCGCGAAACTGCCAATGTCCGCACGGACGTCTATGGCGGTTCGGTCGAGAACCGCGCCCGGTTGCTGATCGAAGTGACCGCCGCCGTGGCGAGCGAGATCGGTGCGCAGCGTACGGGCGTTCGCCTCTCGCCGGTGTCTCCGGCAAGCGGCATCGTCCCGTCGAGTGGCGAGCAAACGCAGTTCAACCATGTCGTGGAAGCGCTCGACGGTCTTGGCATCGCCTATATCCACGTCGTCGAGGGCGCGACCGGCGGACCGCGTGATGTGACGCCCTTCGATTTCGACGCACTGAGGCAGCGCTTCCGCAACACCTACATCGCCAACAATGGCTATGACTTTGAACTGGCGAAGTCGCGCCTCAGCGAGGGCAAGGCCGACCTATTTGCCTTTGGGCATCATTTCATTGCCAATCCCGACCTCGTCGAGCGTTTCAAAAGCGGTGTGGCGCTCGCCCAAATGAATCCGGCCACGATCTACGGTGGCGGCGCTGAGGGCTACACCGATTATCCCGCCGCGATCGTTTCAGCCGACGCCTGATCGGGAGGAGAGTATCATGAAGGCCTTCATTCTCGACCGCTACGGCAAGAAACAGCAGTTACGACTGGGCGACATGCCCGAACCCGTGCCTGGCCCCAACGACGTGCTAGTCGAGGTTGAGGCAGCAGGGCTCAACCCGCTCGACTCCAAGATCAGGGACGGCGCATTCAAGCCGATCCTTCCGTACAAGCCGCCGCTCGTCCTCGGCCATGAGCTTGCGGGCACGGTCATCGCGGTCGGCGCAAATGTACGGCGCTTCAAGCCGGGAGATGCCGTCTTTGCGCGACCGCGTGACGGGCAGATCGGCGCTTTTTCCGAACGCATCGCCGTCGAGGAAGCCGATCTGGCGCCCAAGCCTCTTAGCCTGTCGATGGCGGAGGCCGCGTCGATCCCGCTGGTCGGGCTGACCGCCTGGCAGGTGCTGGTCGAGCGAGCGCAGATTAAGCCGGGACAGAAGGTGCTGATCCATGCCGGATCAGGCGGCGTCGGCACTTTCGCCATCCAGCTCGCCAAGCATCTCGGCGCCACCGTCGCAACGACCGCGAGTGCCACCAACACCGCAATGGTGAAGGAGCTGGGTGCGGATGTCGTCATCGACTACCGCAGCCAGAAGTTCGAGGAAGAGCTGTCGGGCTACGACGTCGTTCTCAACAGTCTCGACGCCGCGACGCTCGAAAAGTCGCTGAAGGTCTTGAAGCCTGGCGGCAAGCTCATCTCAATCTCCGGCCCCCCCGACCCCGCCTTCGCGCAGGCTCAAGGATTGAATGTGGTGCTTCGGATCGTGCTGCGCCTGCTCAGCCTGGGCATCCGGCGCAAGGCGAAGCGCGCGGGCGTCGACTATTCGTTCCTGTTCATGCACGCGGACGGAGAGCAGTTGAGCCGGATCTCCAAGCTAATCGAAGACGGCACAATTCGCCCCGTGGTCGACCGAGTCTTCGCCTTCGCGAAACTGAAAGAAGCTCTCGCGTACGTCGACACCGGGCGCGCCAAGGGCAAGGTTGTCGTCACGCTCAAGTGACGCGATCCCAAAACAAGGATTCCACTATGACTACCGGTATTCATAGCGCAGATTGGAAGACGGCACCCACCCGCCACGTCGAAGCCGCCGGCACGCGTTTCGTCTATCGGCGTCTCGGGCCTGACGCCGGCGTGCCGGTGGTGCTGCTCAATCACTGGGGCGCGAACCTCGACAATTTCGACCCTCCCATCGTCGAGGGGCTCGCTGCCGATCGGCCGGTCTATGCCCTCGACTATCGTGGCATCGGCGCGTCTGGCGGCGCAGCCCCTCTGAGCGTCGCCGAAATGGCGAGAGACACCATCTCCACAGTCCGCGCGCTGGGACTGACGTCGGTCGATCTGATCGGCTTCTCGCTCGGTGGCTTCGTTGCGCAGCAAATCCTTCTCGACGCGCCTGATCTCGTCCGCCGCGCCATCCTCGCCGGAACAGGCCCTGCGGGCGGAAAGGGTATCGAACGGGTCGGTCCCGTTTCGTGGCCGCTAATCATCAAGGGCCTTATCACCTTCCGTGATCCTAAATTCTATCTCTTCTTCACGTCAAGCGCGGCGGGTAAGCGTGCGGCCAAGGCGTTTCTCGCTCGATTGAAGGAGCGTACGAGAGATCGTGACAAGGCGGTCCCGCTGAAAGCCTTTCTGCGACAGTTGAAGGCCATTAAGGCTTGGGGCCAGCAGGCCCCTCAACCGCTGGACGTCGTTGACAAGCCCGTCCTCGTGGCGAACGGCGATCATGACATCATGGTGCCAAGCGAGAACTCCTCCGATCTGGCACGTCGCATCCCTGGCGCGCAGCTCGTCCTGTACCCCGACGCAGGCCATGGCGGCATCTTCCAGTATCACGACGCCTTCCTGACAAAGGCCAAAGCCTTCCTGGGGGCCTGATCGCCAGCGCCTACCGATGAGGATATATACGCCATGGATTATGTGACATTCGGCCGTAAGGGCTTTCATTTTTCCGGCTGGCCTGGGCGCCGGTAATTTCGGCGCGGGTTGAGGCTAAGGCGACGATCCGGAACGGCGGTCGCCATTCTGAACGCCTATACGGGGGCGGGCGGCAATTTCATCGCCACGGCTGACGTCTATCATTTCGGCCAGTCGGAAGAAATACTGGGTAATGCGCGGGAGGGCGGCGCAAGGATTTCGCGCTTGCGACCAAGTTCACCAATGGGGCGGCACCGAACGCCGACCGGCTGGTGACGGGCAATAGCCGCAAGACCACGACTGCCTCGGTCGAGGTGAGCCTGCGGCGACTGAAGACCGACCGGATCGATTTATTGGGAACATCACCCTGATGGACTGGAAAAGATGGCACGCCGCGAAGTACCCTTTGATGGCTCACCACAGTGCGATGGCCACCGGAATCTTGGATAGCCTGGAGCCAACAGCTTCGAACTGACGGCCGACTAATTGATCACTTGAATGTCGATTGAATGCCTGAGCTTGCGCACGTCGCGTGCGGGCGGAGCCCCGAACTGCCGCAGATATTCGCGGCTGAACTGGGAGGGGCTTTCGTGGCCGACCGCGTAGGCAACGTCGGAGGCGCTAAGGTCGCCGGCGAGCAGCAATTGGCGTGCTTCCTGAAGGCGTAGCTGCTTGTGATACTGGATCGGGCTCAGGCCAGTCAGCGCGACGAAGTGCCGATGCAGGTTCGCGCGGCTCATGCCGGCGGCTTCACACAGCGCCTCGATCCGCAGCCGCGTGTTGCCGTCGCGAATCCATTCGACAGCCCGGCGGATACGGCCAATCGCCCGGGCGGGCGATATGACGCAAAAGCCGCCCCTGCGGACCTTGCAGGAGACGATAGAGCAATTCGCGTTCGGCCATCGGCGCGAGCGCCGTGATGTCCGCAGGCGCGTCGAGCAACGCAAGAAGTCGCAGCAGCGTGCGCGCAGCAGAATTTCGATCGTTTCAATTCAATGCGCGTTGATCGAATTCCTTGCTGCGATCTTGTCCGGGAAGAACTACAGGTTCCTGAGAAAGGGCGACGTTCTTGGATCCCACGATTATAGCGGCAGCAGTGCTCTCTTTCAGGATTTTCTTTCGGGCGTCGCGCCATTTTCGACAGCATTCGACGCTGATTCTGCCAAGGACTTCTATCAAATCTATCGGCTTCGGGCCTGAAACCCAAATTCGCCAGCCATTGCGTGTTCTCGCCTCGTGGAGCAGCGCGCAGCAGATCGATTTCTGCTCGCAAGATTGTCTTCCGGGACGCGCTGCAGGCCGCGATTTTGACCTTCGTAGACGATTACGGTCGAGGCTTATTGACGAGCCCTCGTCGGCGAAACCAGCATTGTTCAACCGGACGACGTCATGCCAATGACGAGCAAAACGATCACTGCGGAGGCGCTCCTGCAGGCAGAAGACATGGCTTGCGATTGCTTTCTCCCAGAACGTCCGCTCCGCGTGCATGGCGCGGGGGCTCGCTTTCGGAAATTCGACACCATCGACCTGACCCGCGGCGTCGCAGTCGATATCGCGGATACTGGCTGGCTCGCCGGTCGACCGTGCTCCGAATTCGAGCATGACGCTCGGGGCGACATAACCGGATCCGCTGCTCACCGCGTGATAGTCCAGATAGAGCGTATCATCCTCGAGGCGAATTGCCGCCGGAAGAGATTGATCGCATAGCGCGCCGGCGATCACCGGCTCCACCGAGGCCGAGACCCAGACCGGAAGCCGCTTTCGCACTTCGCTGGTCCAGCGCTTCTCCTCACTGCGGGTTTTCGGCAGCGCCTCATCGTTGTCGCCGACCAAGTCCGGCGCCAGCGCGCGGATATCGTAGGTCAGATCCACATCCTCAGAGAACCTTTTGATGACCCCATAGGCTTTCGAAAGCGAGGTGCCGCCCTTGAAGACGAGATGCTCACCGAGCTTGGACGCAGAGAGCGTCTGCAGCGTCCAGACGACCCAGACATCCTTTTCGAGCAGATGAATGGGGCCGTCCGGTGCGGTCGGCCGCCACAGCCAAGGCTTCGCGGCGGTCATCCTTCGACAAGGCCAGGAACTGATCAGCCATGCGCAGCCTTTCCCACGCTTCTCGCAAGCCAGGTCGGGAACTGCGGAGCCGCCGCCACCAGCTCGCCGAACGCGTCCGGCGGCAGCTTTCGCTTGATCCGCGACAGTGCTTCATCGGCCTTCTCCGGCCCAAGCCATGCAAGCGCGCGGACCGCCACGCCGGCGGGCCGGTCGGCCAAGGCCAGTTGCCAGCGAGGCACATGTCTGAGCTCGACCGTCTGCTGTCCAAGGTTCATCGTCCGGCTTCGGCCGGATGTCAGGTAGACGGAGCGGACCGGGACCTGGGTGGTCAGGCCCAGGGCATTCGCAGCGGCGGCGCCGTTTGAGACGATCACCTCGCCGCGCTGCTGCGCCACTGCCTCCACCGCCTGTTCGATCGTCGGCGGCCGGCTGCCGAAACGGCTTTTGACAGGCCGCATATAGATGCCGCGGCCGGCCCGGACGAGCTCGCCGCGCTCGGCCAGGCGCGACAGAGCCTGGTCCAGGGCGGCACGATTTCCGAGATGCAAAAAGCTCTTTGCCGAAAGCGCGGATCCTTCCGGCAGTCGTTCAGCATGTCCCATGATTTGCGATGTCAGCTTTTGCATGGCATGTCTCCTGTTAGAAATATATGCAAGTTTCTGACAGTTTGCAATGAGAGGGGAGACGACGCGTGTCATACTGGTATTTTTCGCCGCTTTCGTATTCTTGCTGGGAAAATCGAGGAAGGCGCCCGCTGCCAAAGCAGGGCGTCTAGCGTCACGCTGACACTTCGCGCCTCGGCGTAGTTGTAGCGGTCGTTCGACATCCGCTTCGAGGACGTCGCTGGCACGGCGAGAGCTTTCGAGGCCGGCGACCGGCTTGTTGCCATAGAGTTCGCGTTTTAGGCCAGAAAGATCGCATAATGGATCGAATGGAACGCCAATTCATCGGACACGCCGATGGGCGGTACGGTGAAGGGAACTATGGTGGCCGCAACGGCACTACGCCGGCAGGCGCGCCTCGGCAAAATGGTCGGCGGCTTCTTCCAGCACCTCTTCTGCCCACTGGTTCAGACTCTTTCCCGAAAGCTCAGCAGCAAGAGCTGCTCGGCGATGGACTTCGGGAGCGACACGAAACATCATCTTCCCAGAATAGGGTCGCTGAGGCTCTTTGCCGATTCTCCTGCAGGTCTCGAGGTAGTCATCGACTGCCTCATGGAAGGCTTTCTTGAGTTCAGCGACACTGTCACCGTGAAAGCCGATTATATCGGAGATACCTGCAATCTTGCCGAAAAACACATCGTCCTCAGCGTCGAATTCGATGCGAGCGTGATACCCGTTGTAGGTCATGGTGTTCATGGCGTTACTCCAATCTGCATCAGGAACTCGCGAGCATCACGCACCTGATAACGCTTGGCTTCCTTGTCCGGATGAGGTCGATGGAAGCTCGCAATGATCCCGTCTTTTTCAAACTTAACGCGGGAACCGTTCCCCTCAATGACGTCGGCTCCGGCAGCCGCAAGCAGATTCTCTATAGCGGCCCATTCAATGGTTCCCGAGACCGGGTCCTTGAATACGGCCGCAAGGGTCTTTCTCTGCTTGCTGTTCATGCTAGCAAATATAGAGACGCTTGCTGATTATGCAAGCAAAAACTCAACATCATCTTGAATTCATCCCAAAGATCGAATGTGGTGCGTGGCCGGGCATAACCACGGGTAGGCTTGGTTTTGGATGTTGAGATCAACGGTGGTTCGAACTGGTTCAAGGCGAACAGAGATGATCAGCGTGGCAGCTTGCCCGAAGCAAGAAGCCTCTGGGGTTACTCACGCCTAATCGGCGGTAACGTTTTTCTTCTCCGAGTTTGACTTGACGCGGTAGCCGATCACATCCGCTCACATTCAACTGGGGTCAATTTACGCACGCCTAAGAAGCATTTGTAGGCATATGCAATTATGCTTGACTTGGTCGATAAAACAACCTCTAGTGATAAAAGCTACCCTCGTTTTGCACCCATTGCACGTCATCAATATTAACGGAGCATAGAGGCGACCAATTTTGCTCACAGTCTCGGGCATCGTTCGGCTCTGCCACGTGAGTAACTTGATTGCTCAATTGCCGCAGTAGGATTTTAGAGAGCACGGTATTGAGAATTTTTCTGATCATGTTGGCGGCAATCGCGCTCATCACAGGAGCCTGGACGTTCATCAGGTTCAAGACGGCTGGTAACACGTGGGAGGCTGCGTATGACTGCGACGATCGCGGTCCACTCAGCGACAACGAATATATCAGAGCAGCGGTTGCGCAGAGCATCAAGCCCTCTGCACGTTCACCCTACTATCTGCAGTCGTCAAAGTTGAAATCTAATTATAATTTCGCAGATAAGTTTATCGCTGAAAACCCTGGGTGCTGCAGCATATACCGCGGAGATCCTCAAGATTACTTCTCTCCAGAGACATTTGAGCAGTTTCTTACGAGAACTGTTGCGAGGGTCGTGAAGATAAACTTCACAAAAGAGAATCTATCTAATGGGGTATACGTAGGAAATCCTGCTTCGCATTATGTGAAACTCGATGCGTGCGCAAATCAACTGGATTAGGGACCTAAAATGACCTCTTATCGCAACGATGTAACAATGAACTATCTGTTTAACTCCTCCGATTTTCCGACAGATTTGCTCGATGAGAACTTAATCCGAAACGCTAATGAGCGAGGGGAAATCTCTGTTGACGTCGCGTCGTACATGCAGGCAGGGGGGGGGTCGTTTTGCAAATGCGTCTCAGTTCGAATTGATTCAAATATTTTTCGAAAACAGCACGGCAGTTCCTTCGGGAACCTACACCAAGGAAGAACTGGCTGCCGCTTATTCGTTGAGCAGCTTTGGATTGGACATTCGACAGTTTTACTATCTCGATGGCGTCGACGACTATGCCGAACGAACTTATGTTTTCAATAGTGGACGATTTAAGATCAGTGATAACGCGCAGTTTATCATTCACCCGGATGGAACCCGAGAGATACTAAACTTTAGTATAGTCCCACGCGAAGACGATAATTTTGACTTTGAAGGCGGCGGTATTGCGGCAGACGTCGGCAACGACATTTGGGAGCCTGAAATAGATCCATCGGGCATTGGACGCACGGTCGATATCAAGTTTGTCGGCACTGTCCCGGATCGAACATACACGATTCAAGACTATACAGATGATCAGGCGACTGTCTCTTCCTGGGCGCTGTCGCCGGGACCGAGCGACATTCAGAAGTTGCTGGATGTCTCGCAACAGCTCTGGGACGACGGCGTCACCAAGTTGCTTGTGGACTATAAGGGAACGGCAGACGATGCCGACGATCGGCCGGTCATCTATGGAACGAACAATTTTGACGATTTTTCCGTGGATTTCGAAGGCCGCGTCAGTTCTTTGATGGAGCCTTACCTCGTAAACGGCGTCGCGATCGTAGCCGGGAAGGGCAACGACTACGTTGTCGGCTCGAACTATGCAGATCTATTATTGGGCGGAAGCGGCGAGGATACTCTGGTAGGGGGAAGTACGGGTGAATCGCTCTCCGGAACATCAGATCTTACTGTGCCCCATAGAACATGGGACGACGGAAAGCAGGATGTCTTGGACGGTGGCACAGGCTTCGACACCTATCTCATCTCGCACCTGAATGGATCCACGAGCGGGTGGGTAAACGACCTCGACTCAGTCTTATCCAAAATCGATATCATCAATGAACACGATGGGGATGGGCGTGGTCGATTAGACGTGCAGATAGTTACAGACTTCGGTATGGGAGTCGATGTATTACAGCTTAGAATTGAAGGGAAATATGTTAAATACAGGCTCGAGCCGGGCGATGAAAGCGTGGGCGCAAACGAGCCTATGTTCACGTATTACGGCAATGACGAAGCGTATTACCTAACGAGCTTCGTCAGGTCTGAAGGCGGCAAGGATATTCCATATGTCTTCATCATGCAGGCGTATCCTTATTCCGAAGAACCAATCGCCGCCATTCGCGACTTTAGGCAGGGCGATTTCGGAATCCATCTCGAAGGTTTCGTCGGACGCAAAGAAGGAACGGATGACGATGATCGTTATCAAGGAGATGGCGGCAGCGGAAACCGCGCTGCCTTCCTGAGTCAGGCAGAAAGCACGACTATCTACAACGATATCATATCCGACGCTGATCCGGATTCCAATCAGCGGATTCACATGGGCGCGGGCAATGACGTAGCCTATGGGCGCGGCGGTGACGACGAAATCCGAGGAGACGAAGGTGTAGATCAACTCTTCGGAAACGAGGGTAATGACACACTTTCTGGAGGATTGGGAAACGATATTCTTGAAGGCAATGACGGTGCCGACCGGTTGAGTGGAGATGTTGGGGATGATTTGCTCTCCGGCGGAACAGGTGCCGACACGTACGTCTACAAGCTTGGTGACGGAAATGACGTGATCGAAGGCGAAGGAGACAACGGGGATGAACTGGACGTCCTTCATCTGGCGAATCTCATGGAATACGATGTCTCCCTCAGCCGAATAGACGATGACCTTGCCATTATCATCGGCAGCAGTGGCGAGACCGTCACGGTTGCTGGGCATTTCGCATCTCAGACTGGATCAACTGGTATCGAGTCGATCGTCTTCGCCAACGGTACGGTTTGGGACAAAGCGGCAATAATTGAGAGGATCGCAAATCCCTTAATCAACGGCACAACGGGCGATGACACGTTGCAGGGAACGTCGGGGAACGATGTGCTGCACGGCGGACTTGGTAACGATCAGCTGCTTGGAGGAGTTGGTTCCGACGATTACCTATACGCAGCGGGCGACGGCTCGGACAATATCGACGACCAAACCGGCCAAGCCGGCGACGCGGATGTCCTCCGGCTGTGCGGTCTGAAGTCGACCGATATAGCGTTGAACCGCGTCGGCGCCGATCTCCGGATAACTATTATTGCAAGCGGAGAGGTTGTTACGATCGCCGGTCAATACCTAGCCTCACCAGATGGCGCTGGTTTGGAGGAAGTTCGGTTTGCCGACGGCATCGTTTTGGATCGAGCGGCACTGCTGGCAATCCCTGAAAACAGCGGAGATGTCCCAACGATCGTTGGGACAGGTGGGGACGACACCCTGAATGGGGCATACGATGACGACATTTTCCAGGGCGGGCAGGGAGATGACGTCCTAATTGGCGCCAGGGGTAGCGATACCTACCTCTACCGTCTTGGCGATGGCAGCGACCTTATCGACGACCTGGACTGGCCGTTCGACGTCGATACTTTGAAACTGATCAATATTAAATCGAGCGACGTCGTCGCCGTACACAACGGGGTAAACCTCGAGATCACCATTACCAGCACGGGCGACATCATCACCGTTAAGAATCAATGGTACACCAGTTGGGGGAATGCCGGTCTCGAGTCGATCGAGTTTTCCGACGGAACATGGGACCGTGAAACGATCATGGCGATTGAAGCCATTCCAATCGTTGGAACCGGCGGCAATGACACGATCGAAGGAACGACAGATGACGACAATATCACCGGTGGCCTCGGTGACGATCATCTGAGCGGTAGAACTGGCAGCGATGTCTATGTCTACGCCTCGGGAGATGGTAACGACGTACTTGATGACAAGGGAAGTGACGTCGGGGGTGTCGACATCCTTCGCCTGACCAATATAAACGCCGCTGACATCGTTGCCACGCGTGACGGCTTCGCGCTCACGCTCCGGGTCATCAGCACGAACGCCGTCATCACAATCGAGCAGCAGTATTCATCTCAGAACGACTACTATGGCTTCGAGGAGATCGAATTCGCCGATGGAAGCTCCTGGAACCGAGACGCTCTCATGGAGTTGGGTCGGATCCCAAATATCGTCGGAACGTCGGCAAACGACACGCTGGACGGCATTTGGTTCAACGAAACGATCAGCGGCGGCCTGGGTGACGACTTGCTGAGGGGAGGCTCCGGCGGCGACACGTACGTCTACAACTCAGGAGACGGTAACGATCGCATCGACGATTTTTACTCTTCTTCCTCAGACAACGATGTTCTGCGGCTGGCGGATGTCAACGCTGTCGGTATCTCATTGGCTCGAAGCGGTCTGGACCTCAAGATTACGATACTGGCGACCGGCGAGATAATAACGATCGACGACCAGTTCGATCCAGCCGGGTCTTACGGACTCGAGAAAGTCGAGTTCGCCGATGGCAGCTATTTGTCCCGCGCTGACTTGCTGGCGATCAACGAATCCAGCCAGACGCTTGTCGGAACAAGCGCCGTCGATTTTTTGACTGGCGCATCGGCAAACGATACCCTTGAGGGCAAAGGAGGGGATGATTGGCTGGACGGCGCCGCCGGATCCGACGTCTATATCTACGCGGCAGGCGATGGGAATGACAACATCACGGACCGGAAAGATGACCGGCTGAGCGATGTCGATGTTCTTCGTCTGACTGATCTCAACCCATCCGACGTCGTCCTGGTCCGAAGTGGCGCCGATCTCCAGGTCAGAATTCTGAGTACCGGGAGCGCAATCACGGTCTGGCAGCAATTTTCGAGCCAGTCCGACTTCGCCGGCCTCGAGCGGATCGAATTTGCCGACGGAAGCTCCTGGGATCGGTCCGTCATCATGGCGGCTGAAAGCGGCGGTGAGATTACCGGCACGAGTGGAAACGACATCCTGAATGGTACCTCCGGCGACGACGTCTTTAATGGCGGACTGGGCGATGACCGTTTGTACGGGGCGGGCGGAACGGACGTTTACATATACTCGTCCGGCGATGGCTCCGATTACATCGACGACGAAGCGACCGAGCCGAACTCGGTCGACACCCTTCGTTTCACGGATATCAACGCATCCGACATTTCCGTGGCGCGCAATGGGGTCAATCTGGACATAACGGTGCTGGCGACCGGCGATGTCATCACGATCGATGAGCAGTGGTACAACGTAAATGGCTACTGGGGATTCGAGAAGATCGAGTTCGCGGACGGCAGTTCGTGGAACCGTTCCGACATTATGGCTATCGGAGCCACTCCGCAGGGGCCGATCACTGGAACGGCAGGAAATGACACGCTTACGGGAACAGATGGCGCTGACACCTTCATCGGTGGGCAGGGCAACGATCGAATGCTCGGCGGCCTGGGTGCAGACGTCTACGTCTACACGTCGGGTGATGGAACCGACTACATTGACGATGAGGCTAATGAGTCCGATTCGATCGACACGCTACGCTTTACCGATATCAACGCATCGGGCATTTCTGTAACCCGCAACGGTGTCAATCTCGACATAACGGTTCTGGCAACCGGCGATGTCATCACACTCGATGAGCAGTGGTACAGCGACGCTGCCTATTGGGGCTTCGAGAAAATCGATTTCGCCGATGGATCCTCGTGGAATCGCGAAGTTCTTATGAACATCACGAATACCGTTGCACCCACGACTGGTACGAGCGGAGGCGACACTCTGCTCGGTACGGGAGGAGATGATGTAATCGCAGGCCTCGCGGGCGACGACCAGATTCGGGGCGGCAATGGTAGCGACCGGATGGATGGCGGTGTGGGATCGGACGTAGCGGTCTTCGAGTACGATCTCAGCGCCTACACAATCTCGGCGGTTGATGGCCGTGTCGTGGTCGTCGATGGCTCGTTCACGGATGTCATCACCAACATTGAGAAGCTGCAGTTCAACGATCTGAGTATTTCCGTCGGCGCTGGTGCCTCACTGACCTACACCGGTACGGCCGGCGATGACACCATCACCGGATCGGTAGGTAACGATACGATCAAGGGATCGGCTGGCAACGATACCGTCAACGGTCTTCTTGGCGACGATTCCCTGTATGGCGGCGCAGGCGACGATCTTCTCGATGGTTTGGAAGGCAACGATTCCTATTCCTACGCTTCTGGCGACGGCAACGACACAATATCGGACGTGGCCATTGCACTCGGCGATACCGACGTACTTCGCTTCACCGATCTCAATATCGGCGACTTGACGATATCGCGCACTGGTGAAGACATGTTCATTACGGTCAATGCGACCGGTCACGTCATCACAGTCAACACGCAGTATTATAACGCTGCCCAGGGATGGTCGCTTGAGACCTTAGAGTTCGCCGACGGCACTTCGCTTGCCCTGGATCATCTACCGGATACCAGTTGGATCTATGGCACCAATTCTGCTGAAACGATCGATGGCAACTGGGGCAAGGACTACTTCTTCGGAGGTCAGGGCGACGATGTGATCAACGGCAGTGCCGGCGGTGATGTCTATTTTTATCGCCAAGGGGATGGAAGTGACCTGCTGAACGACGAGGTCGGCTTCACTGATGCCCTGGACGTCCTACGTTTTACCGACTTGAACGCATCCGATTTGTCGGCTGCTCGTCACGGAGACGATGTCGAGCTGACGATCGTTCCCACGGGCGCTGTCATTACCCTCAAAGGACAACTACTCGAAGACCCCGGCTATTGGGGTATCGACAAGTTTGATTTTGCTGACGGCAGTTCGTGGAGCCGCGAAGCCATCACAGCATTTGCCCTGAACGCCATCGACAAGATTACGGTGGTTGGAACAAGTGGTGACGATACCCTCTATGGAACGTCGAGATCATGACGTCTTCAATGGCGGCCTTGGAAATGATTTTCTCTTGGGTGGCTATGGCAGTGACACCTACCTTTACGCGGCGGGAGACGGAACTGACTACATTGACGACGAGGCTAATGCCGCCAATCAAATCGATGTCCTGAAGTTCACTGATCTGAACCAGTCGGACATCGTTGCCGAACGTGAGGGGATCAACCTGAAGCTGACAGTGGTTGGCACCGGGGATACGATTACGCTTGATGAGCAGTACTATGCTGACACCGATTATTGGGGCTTCGAGAAGATCGAGTTCGCAGACGGTACTGTCTGGGATCGCGATTCGATCATGGGTATCGGTTCGCCGGGCGCAATGGTCGCTTCGGTCAGCCCGGCATCCGCGGCCAGCAGCGACAACGTCCTTGTAGGTACCGAGGCCGATGACACCTTCATCTTCCGGGGCAAGTTCGGCCACGATACCATTGTCGATTTTTCGGCAGGCGCCGGCTCGATGGATGTCATCGATATGGAGACCGATGTCTTCGCAGACTTCGCATCGGTGATCGCCTCTGCCACGCAATCGGGTTCGGACACGCTGATCACGCAGGACGGCGACAATTCCATCCTGCTGAAAAACGTTGCCCTGACCACGCTGCACCAGGACGACTTCCGTTTCGTGGCCGCAGCATGAGCGGAGTCTGAGTTTGTCGACAGGTAATACCAAGCCGCCACAGGTGTTTCTTGTGGCGGTGCTTTTTTCGCTGAAGAAGGCCGTTCTCGGCATCGGGGCGACGAGTGCCATCGTCAATATCCTCGCACTGACCGGTTCATTCTTTATGCTCCAGGTCTATGACCGCGTCATTCCCGGCCGAAGTCTCCCGACCCTGGCTGGCCTGGCCATCATCGCTGCCACTCTGTATGTCTTTCAGGGTGTTCTTGAACTCGTCCGCTCGATGCTCCTGGTGCGTATCGGGCTTTCCGTGGACGAGCGTTTCGAAGAGACGGTTCACAACTCCCTTGTGCTTCTTCCTTCGCGCATGCAGATGTCCGGCGATGGCCTCCAATCGGTGCGCGACATGGACACGGTGCGAGGTTTCCTGTCGGGTCCTGGGCCAACGGCCTTGTTCGATATTCCCTGGATGCCGTTTTATCTGGGCCTTTGCTTTTTCTTCCATGTCTGGATCGGATGGACTGCTCTCGCCGGTGCTGTGATGCTCATCGGCCTCACGATCCTGGCGGAACAGAAATCCCGTGAGCCTGCAAAGGAGGCCGCTAAAATCGCCTCCGAACGAACTGCACTTGCGGAAGCGACGCGGCGAAATTCCGAGGCTGTTCTGGCAATGGGCTTCGGCCACCGTCTTGGCCGGAAATGGCACGAAGTCAATCATCGCTATCTTAACAATCATCTGCGCGCATCGAACGTGACCGGCACACTCGGAACACTTTCGAAGATCCTTCGAATGATGCTGCAGTCCGCGGTGCTGGCCGTGGGGGCAGTGCTTGTGATCCGTCAGGAAGCATCCGGCGGGATCATGATTGCCAGTTCCATCCTCGTCAGCCGTGCGCTGGCGCCCGTTGAACTGGCTATTGGACAATGGAAAGGATTTGTTGCGGCGCGAAATAGTTGGTCTCGCCTGTTGCAGCTTTCGCAACTCATGCCGAGCAACGAACGCGAAGTATCTCTGCCTGCTCCGACTGACGGGCTGAAAGTCGAGAACTTGCACCTCGCCGCGCCCGGTTCAAAGAACCCGATCTTGCGGGGCATCTCGTTCGAGCTGCGAGCCGGTGACGCGGTCGGCGTCATCGGCCCCAGCGCCTCGGGAAAATCATCGCTCGCCCGGAGCCTAGTCGGTCTGTGGCAGCCGCTTGCGGGTGCGGTTCGTCTGGACGGCGCGATGCTGTCGCAATGGGATCCAACGGCACTTGGTGAGCATGTCGGATATCTGCCCCAGGATGTTTCCCTCTTCGGCGGATCGATTGCCGAAAACATCGCGCGCTTCGATCCTGAAGCGTCATCCGAAAAGATCATTGCGGCGGCCAAGGCCGCAGGCGTCTATGAAATGATCGTTCAATTTCCCGATGGTTTCGACACGAAAATTGGTGAGCAAGGGGCCACCCTTTCGGGGGGGCAGCGTCAGCGCATTGCCCTGGCAAGAGCCCTGTACGGCAATCCCTTCCTAGTGGTTCTCGATGAGCCCAATTCCAACCTCGATGCGGAAGGGGAGGCAGCACTGACGAGGGCCGTCAGCGGTATCCGGGCACGTGGCGGCATCGCGATAGTCATCGCCCATCGTCCCAGCGCCCTCGCGGGGGTCGATTTGGTTCTCATTCTCGCAAATGGTCAGGCTTCGGCGTTCGGTCCGAAAGACGAGGTCTTGAAAAAGGTTGCGCCACCGCCGACGACAGTACCTGCCCCTGTTCGGCTGATGGTATCAGGCGAGGGAATGGCACAATGATTTCCAGCAATGCGCCATTGGCAGAGCGAGCCATCCGCCATCTGACGCTAGTCGCTCTCGCAGCAATCGTGATGTTGGTTGGCGTCCTTGGGGGGCTTGCAGCCACGATCCGGCTCCAGGGTGCCGTCATCGCCGCCGGAACGCTTGTAGTCGACAGCTACGTAAAACCCGTTCAGCATCAGAAGGGTGGTACTGTTGGAGAGGTATTCATTAAAAATGGCGACATCGTCGAAGCCGGCCAGATACTCGTACATCTCGATGACACGCAGACGCGTGCCAGTCTGGCGATCGTCTCGAAGCGGCTGAAAGAGCTGGCCGCGCGAACGGCCCGCCTGATGGCCGAACGGGACGGGAGAGAGGCCATTTCTTTCCCGGAGACGCTCCTCACACATCAGCAAGATCCGGAGGTTGCTGCGATGCTCGATGGCGAACAGCGCCTGTTCAATGATCGACGGTCGTCGGCGAGGGGACGCAAGGCGCAGCTCACCGAACGCGTTCGGCAACTCTCGAAGGAGACGGATGGGCTGACTGCGCAGCAACAGGGCAAGCAGGCGGCGATCTCCATCATCAACAAGGAACTCGCCAGCTTGCAGCCGCTGCTCGATCAGGGGATCATTCCGGCGACCCGCGTCTATGCGTTGCAGCGAGAAGCTGCCGACCTCTCCGGCGAACTTGGAAATCTCGTTGCGTCCGAGGCGCAAACAAAGGGAAGAATAGCCGAAACCGAGCTGCAGATCATTCAGGTCGATGATGATCAGAGAACCGAGGTATCGGACCAACTCCGCCAGGCGGAAAGCGAGATTGGAGAATATTCCGAGCGGCTTATCGCAGCCGAGGATGAGTTGCGGCACATCGATATTCGATCGCCACAGGCTGGTATAGTCCACGAACTAGCTATTCATGCGCCGGGGGCAGTTGTCACACCAGGCGAAGCGATCATGCAGATCGTGCCCATCAATGATGCCCTGACACCGGAGCTTCGGCTTGCGCCTCAGGACATTGATCAGGTTGCAGTTGGGCAGGATGTGACACTCCGCTTTTCCGCGTTCAGCCAGCGAACCACTCCGGAATTGAACGGCCGTGTGACCAAGATCGCAGCAGACTTGATTGTCGATCAACGGACCGGCCAAAGTTATTATCGCCTCAGAGTTTCCATTCCTGTCGCTGAATGGGCTCGTCTTGATGATCTGACGCCTGTGGCCGGCATGCCAGTCGAAGCGTTCGTTCAGACTGGGGAGAGGACCGCACTCGCTTATCTTACGAAGCCTCTGGCCGATCAGGTAGTTCGGGCGTTTAAGGAGGAATAGTGGTGCTATGCAGCACCTGAGCGGGATAAACGCGGCTCTTCCAGGCGGTCGATTACAAAGCGGCCGTTGTTGAAAACTACGGCACGATGCGTCCATGAAACGAGTCATCCCGATAGCAGAGTTCGATTGTCCAGTTCCCTGCAGCCCGCTTGTTGCTATGGGATTCACCTTTTAGTCCAAGAAGATCGCATAATGGATCGAACGGAACAAATAAGACGAAGTGGGGCGAGGGGCAGAAAGCGGCGCAAATGCCTGACCACTGATCCAGGTGCTATCCGTAAGGACGCTGTGTTCTTGTTTTCGCCAGTCCGAATGTCGCGCGACCCAGCTACCCGCCATTCGCCTCAAGCATCGCCAGATGCTCGGAGCATACCGTCTCAACCAGTTGGAGCAACAGGGCAGTTTGTTCTGCAAGCCAGCCGAGAGCCTCCTCGCTGATCTCGAAATGCTTGGAATAGCGAGCCTTAACGTAGGCTTCGTTCAGCGTGTTGAACCAGGCGCGCTCACGATGCTGATCGCGAGGAAAGGCATCGGCCAGGCGCCGATCCTGTTCCTCGGCAAGGGAGCGAAGGAATTTGATGTTGTGAGACGGCGGGCCGTAGTTCGTGAGCGTCAACAGAACACAGGAATAGGCCTGCTCGATCGATTGATGGAGCTCGAAGGCTGCGTTCTCAACATAATGACGCTCAATCGCTAATGTTGCCATCTGCAGAAAGCGGGTCGCGGCTCGAAACCTTTGTTCGAAATGTTCGTCCGCAACCTTAAAAAGATCCGCCAGCGAGAGCGGCTTGGCTTCTGCAAGCGGCTCGTCGTCGAGTTCATAGAGAACGATGCCTTCCCTCCGGATATCGGAGAAGAAGTATTGCCCTTCCTTCAGATAAGTGTTCACCTCACGCCTGGAGTGGACGACGAAGCTTACCGGCGTTTCGATCGATTTGTCATGGATCAGCCGATCTGCGGCCTTGTGCCAGTACTCAGCGAAATCGGTGAGCTTGCGATTGTTGACGATGATCAAGAGGTCGAAATCGGAGCGATATCCCTTCATCGTAAAAGGCTCATCGACCCATCCACCCTTCGCGTACGAACCAAAGAGGATAATCTTCACAATCCGGCCGCGCTTCTTGAATTCCGCCGTGCCGTCCTTCAGCGCGTCCTCGAATTCCTCATGCAGGATCTCCAGAACGCGGCTGATCTCGCGTTGCTTGCGAAGTGGCATATGGTTGAAGGACGATTTCATCATGGAGAGCAATGATCGCGGACGGCTGAAAGCGGTTAATAAAAATCGGCTAGGCTCGATTCTACACTGCTCACCTTAAATCACAACCTTGGGCATGCTGGTGCGTCGAGCGCTGGAGCCACGACGGGCAGCAGTCACCTAGCCTTGATGAGGACGGGTTCTGAGCCTCGTTTAGCAGCGCCGAGCTTCTCCAGCTTTTCGATCCGCTCATACTTGGCAGCTTCTTCGTGTCGTCGGCGCAAGCCCAGGAAATGAAACAGGACCAGATGTCGGCCACGCTCGCACCGGGCGAGTCCACCGAAATCAAGCTTTCGATGAAGCAGGGGGCCAAGGCGACCTATTCCTGGACGGCTGAAGGCGGCGTCTGAACTTCGATCTTCATGCCGACGGTGAAGGCGGTTCGACCACTAGTTACAAGAAGGGCCGCGCCCAACCGGGTGATGAGGGTGAGTTCGAGGCCGCCTTCGATGGCTTGCATGGTTGGTTCTGGCGGAACCGCACTGGGGACAACGTCACGGTGGCCATCAAGGCGTCTGGCGATTTCGCCGAGATGAAGAAGATGAAGTAAACGCTGGCGCGGTGCCCTTGAACGGTGCCGCGCCCACCACTTGGCCGAATGTCCGCTGGTCGGATCCCTTTTTGAGGCGGTCTATGCCCCGATGAGTGTCATCAAAAGTTCAGCCGTGCGATCATCCGAAATCGCCACCGACTTTCCGAAATGCTTGATCAGAAACTCGAGAGTCTACTGCTTGAGGTCGGGCGGGTGTCGATTCCATGAAGGGTTTCATCGATAAGGAACTTCACGAGGACGAGCCAGACGTTTTGGGGACGTTCTCGTTCCGAAGGATCAGGCGCTTTACGGATTTCACCTTCAGGCCCTGCTCCGAAAGCTTCCTCGGACGTCCTCTGGCGGGATGGGCCGCAACCCAGATCTCGGCAAGTTCCACCATGCGCTCGGTGAGCGAGGGATAGCCCTCGACGATTTCCGCTGTACTTGCGCCTTGGGTCTTCATCGCGGCAATTGTTCGCACGGGAACACGGGTTTTCTCGAATACCGGCTCACCGCCCACGACCCCTTTCACGCTTTCAATCATTCGTTCGGCTTCTCGAAGCGCCTCGGCCCGCGCGGCCAATTGTTCTCGTGCCCGCGCAACGTCGATAATGAGATAGTCGTCTGCCCTAACAGTTTCGGCATCCGGGTTCTGGTCGATCGTATCGAACAAGCGCTTGCGGCGCTCGGCAGACAAGATCGATCCGACGCCATACCAGAGCTTCAACCGAAGCAGATCCTCATCGGTGAGTGCTCGACCCCTGCTGCCAACGAGATGAGTCTCAATGATGCGCTTGTCGATCGCATTGTGCACTGACTTCACAGCGATCTCGCTGACAGCCGCAGCCTCGGCAGGCGTGTAGGCGTGTGGGGTGTTGGTCATAATCATTCTCCTTGCGGAGAATATAAAAGTCAGACGAGGCTCGCGTAAAGATCGACCGAGCTTTTCGATCTCGCTTCTGCTTGGTGGGCACTTCTGTAGCGGCCGTTCAGTCACGCGAAACAGTGCCTCCGTCCAAGCGAGAGATTTGCTCGTGCCGGCTCTTCACTTCGGTTCGTCAAAGATCAAGAGCCGGAATTTTCTCAAGATTTGCTCTCGCTGATTGCGGCAAATGCAGGGCTATCGATTCTGCTCCCATCAAAGGCGGGCATCTCAACAGCAGCGCTATACTAGATTTTGAATATTAGTATAATTAGGATCGGGGCGGGAATGACTGTTATTCGAGGAGAGGGCGGGGCAGCGCCCACGGGTAAAAGCCGCCGAGCTTGCTTGCAGCTGGTACCTATACTATATTTGTGAAAATGATATAGAGGCCGCCGTGATTAAGCAGATTGATCTCATGTTCCGCACTATGGTTGCGGAACTCCAGCAGCGGGCATTTGACGATGATTGGGCGGAAGATTTTCCCCCATCGGGTAGATTCGTGCCGGTGGCAGTCGATGGTCGGCGTTATTGGTATTTCGACCAACCAGATGGTGGGGGTGGGCAGAAGCGCCGGTATGTCGGACCTGCCGACGATCCCTTGATTTCGGAACGGGTCGAAACCTTCAAGGGTGAGAAGTCAGATTATAAGGTTCGCCGCAAGTTCGTTTCCACGCTAACGCGCGAAGCCGGTTTGATTGCCGCTGATCACTTTACCGGCGATATAGTGCAGGCGCTTGCCAAGGCCGGTCTTTTCCGGCTGCGCGGTGTTCTTATCGGCACCGTCGCTTTTCAATGCTACTCGGCATATCTTGGCATCCGTCTGCCTTCGGCGGCGATCCTAACAGGTGATGCAGACATAGCCCAGGATTTCGCGATCTCCGCTGAGGTGGCGGATTCGCTGCCGCCGATCCTCGATCTCCTAAAAGGGCTTGATCCAACGTTCCGCGCCGTGCCGCATATCAGCGGCAGCTCTCGATCTCATGCCTTCCGGAATCAAACCGGTTACAGGGTCGAGTTCATGACGACTAACAGGGGAGCCGAAGAATATTCGGACAAACCCGCCAACATGCCCGCTCTCGGTGGTGCGTCAGCCGAACCGCTAAGATTCATGGATTTCCTGATCCGCGATCCCGTTCGTTCGATCTTGCTACATGGTGCCGGTATCTCAGTTGTTATCCCTGATCCTTGCCGGTACGCGGTGCACAAGCTTATCATTGCCGGTCGCCGTCAAAATGACGCCGGCGGCCAGGCCAAACGGGATAAAGACCTCAGACAGGCAGGAATGCTATTCGACGCCCTGCCGGTCACGGGCCATGGACCTTCACTGGTTTACGCTCTGGAAGAGGCATGGGATCGCGGACCTGCGTGGAAGCTGGCGATCTCGGAAGCAGCCGAAACCATGCACAAGGAATATTGGGGCGCTATCAATCGAATGGTTGGCATTCTCAAGAGATAAAGGTTAGGCCCGCTTGAAAAGGCAGGCCATATGACAACGCCCATTGGCCCGCTGGGCCTAAGTTTTGTCTGACTCAGCTCTTCACGCTTTCTGGACTTAGTTCGAAATCATGGCGGCCAATGCTGACTTGTCCTGCGGAAGAAAGCGACTATGGTGCTGTTGCACGACATCAGGCGCACTTACGCGCGAGAAACGTGCAGGTCGCCAGTTCGTATCCCATCAAGGCGAGCAACCTGTCCAGTCGTTAGCAAACCCGGGAGGGCCTGCTCTCAATAGGATTGAGCAGCGAGGGGCTCTCCTAGTCGGAGAGGAGGCTGCGGTCGGCGAGACCGTTGCTGGCGAATAGTGAGGAGGAGAAAAGAGGAGGAGGAGGGAAGGGGGAGGCTGTGACGGATTGAGAGATTTGGAGAGAGGCTCCAGCCGGTCCGCCACGGAGAAACGACATGGCTCAGGCTATGCAGAAAATCATCCTCAGTGCAGCCCGGGATATTCCCTTCAACAAGCTGGTGCTTAGCCAGCAGAACGTCCGCAAGATCAAGGCTGGCATCTCGATCGAGGACCTTGCGGAAGACATCGCCCATCGCGGGCTGCTGACAAGCCTCAACGTCCGTCCGGAATTGGACGGCGATGGCAACGAGACGGGCATCTATCGCATCCCGGCCGGCGGACGCCGCTATCGCGCTCTCGAGCGTCTTGTGGCGCAGAAGCGGCTGGCCAAGACCGCCGGCGTTCCCTGCATCGTCAGCAAGGGCGAAACCCTTGAGGTTGAGGACTCGCTCGCCGAAAACGTCCAGCGCGTATCCCTGCATCCGCTCGATCAGTTCCGGGCTTTCCAGACCTTGCGCGAGCAGGGCCTCAGCGAGGAGGAGATCGCGGCGCGCTTCTTCGTCTCGGTTGCCACCGTCAGGCAGCGCCTGCGGCTGGCCTCTGTCTCGCCGCGGCTTCTCGATCTTTATGCCGAGGACGAGATGACGCTCGAACAGATCATGGCATTCTCGATCACCAACGACCGTGTTCGCCAGGAGCAGGTCTGGGATACGGTCTCGCGATCCCATAGCCGCGAGCCCTATTACATCCGCCGCCTGCTGACCGAAACCGCGATCCGTGCCAGTGACCGCCGCGCCGTCTATGTCGGCGTTGATGTTTATGAAGCTGCCGGCGGCGTGGTGATGCGCGATCTGTTCGAGCAGGATCAGGGCGGATGGCTGCGGGATCCGGCGCTGCTGGAGCAACTCGCGCTCGAAAAACTCAAGGCCGACGCAGATGCGATCCAGGAGGCCGAGGGCTGGAAGTGGATCGATACCGCTTTTGATTTCCCCTATGGCCACACATCCGGGCTTCGTCGCTTCTACGGTGAGCAGACCGAGATGACCGAGGAGGAGCTCGCCCGTTACGATGCCATACGAGCCGAGTACGAAAAGCTCGATGCAGAGCATGCCAATGCGAGCGAATATTCGGAGGCGACAGAACAGAAGCTCGAGGAACTCGGCACGGAGATCGACCGGCTCAATGATCGACCTTATGTCTTCGACGCCGAGGACGTTGCTCGCGGCGGCGTCTTTGTTTCGCTGGGCGCCGGCGGCGAGCTCAAGATCCAACGGGGTTTCGTACGGCCCGAAGATGAGCAAAACGTGGACGCCGACCCCTCCGATGCTGACGGCAACGGTAGTGTCGATCTCGATGACGGTTCATCGGTCACGGACGGATCGGCCGCTGGCGGCGATCAATCGGAGGACGAGGACGAGACGATCAAGTCGCTCCCCGATCGCCTGGTTCTTGATCTGACGGCCGTGCGGACTGTTGCGCTCCGCAATGCGCTCGCCAACGATCCGGTCATGGCCTTCATCGCTGTGCTGCACGCCTTCGTGCTGAAGACGTTCTATTTCTACGGCTTGGACTCATGCCTGGAGATAACGTTGCAGAACGCGAAATTCAGCCAAACTGACGGGCTGGCCGATACGATATGGGCGAAGGAAATCGACCAACGGCAGGAAGCCTGGGGTCAGGATCTTCCCAAGGATCCGAACGATCTCTGGGCGTTTCTGATCGCACTCGACGATGTGAGCCGGCAGGCGTTGTTCGCCCATTGTGCCTCGCTGTCGGTCAATGCGGTGATCGAGCCATGGAACAAGCGGACGCGGGCGATCTCGCACGCCGATCAACTGGCCCGATCGATCGGCTTTGGGATGGTCGAAGCCGGTTGGGTGCCAACGGCTGACAACTACCTCGGCCGCGTCACCAAGGCCCGTATCCTGCAGGCGGTCCGGGAGGCGAAGGGGGCCCAGTCGGCGGAACTGATCGGCCATCTCAAGAAGGCCGACATGGCCCGCGAGGCTGAACGGCTGATGAGCGGAAGCGGCTGGCTGCCGGAACCGCTTCGGCTTGTCACAGATAGCGCCTCGGTCGAGCGGGCGATCGTCGAAACCAGTGAGATTGCTGATGGGGGGACAGTCGAGGCACCGGCGCCCGATCTCCCGGCTTTCCTGACTGACGATGGGGATGATGCTTCCGCGCCGACTGACGAGATCGACGAACACCAGCATCTCGACGCGGCCGAATAATCCCGTTTCACGAAACTCAACCGAAGGCCCGGCTCCGAAAGGAGACCGGGCCGCATCCGTTTTCAGGAGAGTTCAATGCCCGATTTTACGATCGAAACCACCTATCATCTGCCAGTGTTCCGGCATCGCAGCTATGCCGCCGAGACGCTGGAGGCAGCTTGCCGTGCTGCAATCGAAGATGGCAACTGGGAAATCTCCGAGAAGGACCAGGATTCCTCCCGCGAAATCCACGTCACTGGCGTCTGGGAAGGAACGCACGCTGCCTATACCGGCCCTTCGATCCCGGTGCCGCCGCAATTCGATGAAGCGGTCCAGCGTCGAGCCCGCCATTTCGAAATTTTGCTTGGTCTCTTGAAGATCTTCTTCGACGATGCGCATGCGGCAGTGAACCATCGGTCGATTGGCTTGCCCGTTCGGCTTGGGAGATTGCCCGAGGAGAAGCCATTCTCGCGGGAGACCCGGATCCTGACGAGCCTGCCGACCCGCCAAAACCCGTCCATGTTCTCGCCCGGCTGCAGGAAGATAGGGTTCGCGAGGCTATCGTCGCCATCCTTGAGGTCGATCACAGTTTCGGTGGGCTTTCGGCTGCGGCGGTGAGCGATGACGAGATCCATGAAGCGTGCGTGACCATCGCAACGACGACCGACTTCTCGGACGTCATCAGCAACGCCGAATTCCAGGCGGCATTGACGGCGATCCGGGCAGCGCACCGACGCCTCCACCGAGAGTGATCCCCATCAGCCTTTATATCCCTTAACCCCCAGCCCGGACGTTGCGCCGGGTTCTTGTTTTTCAGGAGATAATTCAATGAACACGCTCAGCACCAACACCCGGCCCGCGGCATCCGGCTTCAAGGTCGATATTTCCCGCGGCGAACGGATCGGCCGCGTTTCGTCGGAATGGTTTACGCGCCCCGACGACGAACGATTCCTCTCATTGACCGAGCTCTACGATACCGTTCGGTCCCGTGCCGACCGGGCTCAGGCGCGAACGATCGAGAGTGCCGCTATCCGCGTCGAGGCCACGCGCGACAACGCTGAGCGGCTCGAGCTCCTTGTTCCCGGTCAGCGCCAGCCGATTGCGCCGACCCATTGGAGCTACGGTCAGCTCTGCAGCGTGGTCGGCGCGCCCGCCACCTATATGCGCCAGCTGCCGGCGCCGCTTGCCGCCATCAACCTTCAGCACGGCTTGCTCAATCACCGTGCCGAACTGGTGAAAACGCTCGAGATGGACGACGGCCGGCTCGAACTCAGGGCCGTCACCGGGCCGGGATACGGCCGCATCTGGGACCACGAACTGGTCTCAGCGGTGATGAAGATCGCCGGTAATGGCACCGGCGATACGATGTGGAAGGTACCTGGCGTGCTCGACTGGGCGACGATGACGCACAACCCGTTTGTCGACATCACCAAGGATACGACCACGCTCTACGCCAGTGACCGCGACGTATTCCTGTTTCTGGTCGACGATACCCATCCGATCGAAGCCGGACGGCTGCCGAACGGCGAACCGGACCTTTATTTCCGGGGCTTTTACGCCTGGAATAGCGAGGTTGGATCGAAGACGCTTGGCATTGCCTCCTTCTACCTGCGCGCCGTTTGTGCCAACCGGCATCTTTGGGGCACAGAAAACTTCGAAGAGATTACCATCCGACATTCGAAGTTTGCCGCGCAGCGGTTCGCGCAGGAAGCAGCGCCTTCATTGATCAGCTTTGCCAATTCCTCACCGGCACCATTCATCGCTGGCATCAAGGCGGTGCGCGAGCGGATCGTCGCCCGTAAGGACGAGGATCGCGAAACCTTCCTGCGCCGGCGCGGCTTCTCGAAGGGCGAAACCGGCAAGGTGATCGAAATGGTCTTGTCGGAAGAGGGCCGACCGCCGGAATCGATCTTCGACTTCGTGCAGGGGATCACGGCGCTGGCGCGCACCAAGACCAACCAGGACACCCGCCTTGAGCTGGAGGGCAAGGCGAAGAAACTTCTCGAAAGCGCAGCCTGATCACGCGCAAGCCCATCCAACGCGATGCCGTTGACTGTCCGAACCTGATCGACAGCATCGTCAGTTTCCCAAACGAGCGGCCGAATTGATCGGCCGGTCGTGGCGATGGCCGCGCTCAATGCGCGGCGTGGTCAGGGCCAGTTGTGCCGCCGAAGGTAATCATCAATGTCACTTGCGTAGCAGCAGGGGACGACGAGGGCGGCCCACAAAAGAAGAGATATAAGCATTGCTTGCTCCTTGAGCGTTTGTGTTGATGCCACCTTTCAGGGTGGCATCTCAATGGCCGCCCGTAAGCTTGTAAGTATCAAACGCCGGCAAAATCCGGCGAGCCTCGTTCAGGCGTCGGACGGCCGCCTAAAGAGATATGGAACGCACGGGCGGGGGCAGTCGGTTCCGCCTCCCTGACGGCCGCTATGCTGAGGCTCCTGCGGCTGCCCTTGTTCCGCCCTTAGCGTGGCGAGAATTCCCGAAATCCGCCTTACGGCGCCGCTATGCTGATTTCTCCAATACTCTTCATTGTTTGATTGGAACCCGCCCTGCAGGCGGGTTGCCCCATAGCCCCTGGCAATTGCCGCCGGCCGTATGAGCTGGACCGGCGCGATTCGCCATCCCGCCTCATTGGCGTCGAAAATCAGTCAGTTTAACCCTGCGCCCTCGCTGGCACGGAAGGAGCTCAACTTGTTCAGCAGCTCCTGTGAGATCTCGAACTGCCGCGCCGTCCCCCGGCCCATGGAGTTCTTCCCCATCGTCTCCACCAGCATTCCCCGCTTTACCAGAAGATCGACCGTCTCTTTCACGCCGCTTCGCGTCAGTTCGGTAATCTCGATGATATTCGAAAGGGTTAGCTTTTGGTGGGCTTGGGTCATCGCATAGAGGATCGTCATCATGCCGATCTGCTTCAGCCGCGCCTGCGGCGTCTCGTCCTCCAGCGGATGGTCAAGAATCTCATGGAGAATGAGGCCGGAAAACGCAAGGTTGTGCCATTGAGTTTTAATCGCGCTTGTCATGTGATTTAACTGTGTTATATAAGTCAGTATAAGCACGGGCAGTCAAAGTTGACCTCCCCGAATGCAAAAAGGGCGTCGTCGTCTCGAAGGGTCCTGTCCATGAAAAGCCTTCTGCTGAATTCACTGCTTGCCATCTGCTGCACGGTGCCACCCTATCTCATTTCCGGCGATAATGCGCGGGCCGAAGAATGGGGATGCCAGGTTATCCTATGCCTTTCCAATCCCGGCGGGCCAACCCAATATGCCGAATGCCGGCCGCCGATCCAGAAACTGTGGCGGGAGCTTGCCGAGGGGCATTCGTTCCCGACCTGCAGCGGTGTCGGTTTTCAGAGCTCGCGACCGGGTTATGACCCCTATTACTGCGATGCAGGATACAGGCTGACGAGCAACTATGGCCCGCGCAGGCAGGAAACGACCTGCGTTTCGACGTCACCGCAGCCGGTAAGCAATGCCCTCTGCTCCAATGACGGCGATGGGTACAATGCCAGCAACAACTCGGTCCTGTCACCGCATTGGCAACGCCAGGACGGGCGCCGCCAATGCATGGGCTATCCGATAGTGCGCCCCAATGTGCGATCGCAGCCGCATTATATCGACGTTACCATCGACGGCGCCGGTAAACAGCGCGTCTGGTATTGATCCATGGCCGCGGCATTCGTTGACATTGCGCAAACCTGCGCGCCGATAGTGCAGGTTGAGACGCTTGCAGGCATCATAAGCCTTGAGAGCCGGTTTCAGCCGTTTGCCATTCGCATCAACAGCGGCCCGCCGCTTGCCGCCCAACCCGCATCGAAGGCGGAGGCGATCGAGGTCGCCACGTCTCTGATCGCCGATCATCAGGATATCCAGATCGGCCTTGGCGGTATCGGGATCGAGCAGCTTCAGAAACTGAAGCTCTCTGTCGCCGACGCCTTCGATCCCTGCCTGAACCTCAAGGCCACAGCCACGCTTCTTGACGGATATTATCGCGTCGCTTTGCGCGCGGGGAACGATCCGGCTCAGGCCGAGACGGTGATGCTCCAGTCCTACTACGGTCGTGATGATCCATCCCTCGGCGCCATGATCAAATACGACGAGCAGGTGCGCCGAGAAACGAAGCGGCTATCGCCGATGCTTGCCTCCCTTGCCATTGGCGAGCCGGATGGTCCGGTTCGGCCTGGCAAGCAGCCGCAAGATGAGGCGCCGCCGGCGCTTGCGAAACAATCCTCCCAAACTGCCGCGGCCGCATCCTGGAATGTTTTCAGCTCAAGGCGGCAATCCTCGGTTCTCGTTTTTCAGAATGATCGATCGGAGCAAAGCGAATGATCTCCAAAACCAGTCTTCGACCCCTTGCCGCATCCATCCTCATGGCGACTGCTATCCTCGCCTGCCTAGTCGAACCGGCCTTCGCCCAGGCTGCCGGTATCGAAACCGTGCTGCAGAACATCGTCGACATGCTGACCGGCAATATCGCCCGTCTGCTGGCGGTCATCGCCGTCATCATCATCTGCATCGCCTGGATGTTCGGTTACATGGACCTCAGGCGCGCCGGCTTCTGGATAATCGGGATCGGCGGGATTTTCGGCGCCACCGAGTTGGTCAACACCATCGTCGGCAGCTGAGCGTGTCATGACGATCATTCCGAGCCTTGAAGACGATACGCTGTTTCTCGCCTGCACCCGCCCAGCGATGATTGCCGGCGTGACCATGGAGGCGATGGGCGTCAACATCATGCTGACGACTGTCCTCTATATCACCGCGGGATCGATTGCCTATGCGCTGGTTGGGATCGTTTTCCATTTCCTGTTTCGCACCCTCGTCAAGTACGACCACAACATGTTCCGCATCCTGGTCGCGTGGGTCGAAACCCGTGGCCGCTCCCGCAACGTCGCCTATTGGGGCGGCGCCACGCTCTCGCCCCTGACGCTCACCCGGCGCTACGACGAAAGGGATTTGAGCCTTGGCTAATTTCGCGACGCTCCGGTCGCGCGAGCTCGGGCCGGAGACCTTCATTCCCTATGTCAGGCATGTCGACGAGACGACCATCGCGCTCGATTCCCGAGCGTTGATGACGATGATCGCGCTCGACGGTGTTTCCTTCGAAACATCAGACATCAGGGACCTCAACGGCCTGCACCGCAGTCTGAACACGCTTTATCGCAATATCGCCGACGAGCGGCTGGCGCTCTGGACGCATGTCGTGCGCCGCCGTGACAAAGACTATCCCGAGGGACGCTTCGCCAATGCCTTCTCCCACGACCTGAACGCCAGATATCGCGAGCGGATGGTGCGCGAAGACCTGTTTCGCAACGATCTCTACCTCAACCTCGTCTGGCACCCCGGCCGGGATCCTGCCAAAAAGGCGGCCAACCTTCTCTCCCAGCTGCGCAAGGCGCGCCGATCGGGCATCGAACTCGACGAGCATGCCCTGAAGCATCTGCGCGACCGCGTGGCGGACGTTGTCGCCGGCCTGCAGCGCTTCGAGCCGCGGCTGCTGACCCTTCATGAGCAGGACGGCATCCTGTTCTCCGAGCCGAGCGAAGTTCTTCACCAGATCGTCGGCGGCCGGCGGGAGCCGATCCCGTTGACGGAGGGACGGATTTCCTCGGCGATCTATTCCGACCGGGTCATTTTCGGGCGCGAAACCGTCGAGATCCGTCACGAGGCTGACAGCCGCTATGCCGGCATGTTCGGCTTCAAGGAATATCCGGCCACCACGCGCAGCGGCATGCTCGACGGCATTCTGACGGCACCTTTCGAACTCATCCTGACGCAATCCTTCGCTTTCGCCTCAAAGGCCGATGCCCGCACGATCATGGGCCGCAAGCAGAACCAGATGGTGAGCGCCGGCGACAAGGCGGCCTCGCAGATCGCCGAACTCGGCGAGGCGATGGACGATCTCGAATCCAATCGCTTCGTTCTCGGGGAACATCATCTGGCGCTTGCCGTCTTCGCCCCGTCGGTCAAGGAACTGGTCGACCACATGGCGAAGGCCCGCGCCTATCTCACCAGCGGCGGCGCGGTCGTCGCCCGCGAGGATCTTGGGCTCGAGGCGGCCTGGTGGGCGCAACTGCCGGGCAATTTTCGCTATCGGGCGCGCTCAGGGGCAATCACCTCCCGCAACTTCGCAGCCCTTGCTCCCTATCATTCCTATCCCACCGGCCAGAAGGACGGCAATGAATGGGGACCGGCGGTCGCCATGCTCAAGACCGCGTCCGGCTCGCCCTTCTATTTCAATTTCCATCACGGCGATCTCGGCAACACCTTCGTCTGCGGCCCGTCGGGTGCCGGCAAGACGGTGCTGTTGAACTTCATGCTGTCTCAGCTCGAAAAGCATGATCCGCATATGGTTTTCTTCGACAAGGACCGCGGCGCCGATCTTTTCGTACGCGCGGCCGGCGGCACCTATCTGCCGCTGAAGAATGGCGTTGCCACCGGCTGCGCGCCGTTGAAAGCCCTGGAACTTACTGCGGAAAACAAGGTATTCCTCACCGGGTGGATCGCCAGGCTGGTCGGATCCGCATCCGGCGAACTATCGATCACCGAGTTGCGCGACATCGCCTTGGCGGTCGACGGGGTGGCGGACCTGCCGGTGGAGCGTCGCTCCATCGGCGCCCTGCGCACCTTCCTCAACAATACCGATCCCGAGGGCATTGCTGCACGTCTCCGACGGTGGGAGAGGGGCGGGCCACTTGGCTGGGTCTTCGACAATCAGGCCGACGATATCGGCATCGGCGCCAAGTTCATCGGTTACGACATGACCGATTTCCTCGACAACGAGGAAATCCGCACGCCGTTGATGGCCTACCTGTTCTATCGCATCGAGCAACTGATCGATGGCCGCCGCATCATCATCGTCATCGACGAGTTCTGGAAGGCGCTGCAGGACGAAGGTTTCCGCGATCTCGCCCAGAACAAGCTCAAGACGATCCGCAAGCAGAACGGCCTGATGCTCTTTGCGACCCAGAGCCCGCGCGACGCTATCGTCTCGCCGATCGCTCATACGATCATCGAACAGTGCCCGACGCAGATCTTCCTCCCGAACCCACGCGGCGACGGGGCCGACTATGTCGACGGATTCAAGCTGACCGAGCGCGAATTCGAGCTCGTCTCGCGCGAGCTGTCCGTCGAGAGCCGCCGGTTCATCGTCAAACAAGGGCACAACAGTGTTGTCGCCGAACTGAACCTCAACGGTTTCGACGACGAGCTCGCCATCCTCTCCGGCCGGGCGGCCAATGTGGAACTGGCCGACACGATCCGATCTGAGATCGGCGAGGGACCGGAGGACTGGCTTGCCGTGTTTCACCAGAAAAGGAGGACAGCATGATCCATACAGGCAGATTGAGGCCGTTGCTTGCATCGGCCGCCTTTGTGGCTTCAGCGGTGCTGACCTATGCCCAGGGTATCCCGGTCATCGATCAGACCTCGATCGCCAAGCAGATTGAGAGCATCACGCAGCTCAAGTCCCAGCTCGACACCTTGAACCAGCAGCTGCAGCAGGCCCAACAGCTCTACGGATCGCTGAACAAGATCACCAACATGGCTGATGTCGCCAACCTGCTGAACGATCCGTCGATCCGCAAGGCGCTGCCGCAGGATTTCAACGCGATCGAGGGGCTGTTCAAAGGGTCTGGCAGCGGCGTCTTCGGCAGTTCCGCCTCGAAATTCCTTCAGGACAACTCCAGCTATCGCACCGATGCCGACGATTTCTATGCGCAGGAGTTGTCGCGCATCCAGAACCAGAACGCCGGGCAGATGAGCCTCGGCCAGCAGATCTACGATGCCGCCACCAAGCGTATCGATGGCATCGATGAGCTTCGCGAGAAGATCTCAAGCGCGGTCGACGCCAAGGACATCGCCGATCTTCAAGCGCGTCTGCAGGCCGAGACCGCCTTCCTGCAGACTGACGTCCTGCGCATTCAGGGCCTGCAGATGGTCCAGCAGGCCCAGGTGCAGGTCGACGACCAGCGCAAGGCCGAAGACTGGCGCAAGCGCATGGACACGATGGGAGCGACGCTCAAATGAGCGGTTTCTTTCTGGCGCTGCCATGCTTCTCCTGGCGGCCTGTTCCCCGCAGGCCGATAGGGTTTACACCGTCGATGAACTTGCGGCCAACGATGCTCTGCTCGCAAAAATCATCGGGGAATGCCGCAACAATCCCGGCGAACTCCGCGACATGCCCAATTGCCGCAATGCCGAGGCCGCGGACAGCAAGTTGCGGCTGGAGCGCATGCGCAAGTCGCTCGGGGGCTGAGCGATGTATCAGGTCTTCAGCTTCGTCGATGGGCAGTTCAAGACACCGTTGGAAAACTTCATTTCCTCCGGTACATCGAATATCGCCAGCTGGGTCAGCGGCCCGCTGACGGCGGCGCTTACGCTCTATGTCGTGCTCTATGGCTACCTCGTTCTGCGCGGCTCCGTGCAGGAACCGATCCTCGAATTCGCCTTCCGGGCGATGAAGCTCGCCATCATCGTCATGCTCGTCAGGAATGCCGGCGACTATCAGACCTACGTCACCAATATCTTTTTCGACGCGCTGCCAAAGGAGATTTCGCAGGCGCTGAACTCCGGCGCGGCGCCGAGCGCATCGACCTTCGACAGTCTGCTCGATAAGGGCCAGAAATGCGCTTACGAGATATGGTCCCGTGCCTCCTGGCCGGTCGATATCGTCACCGGCATCGGCGGCATGATGGTCATTGGTGCCAGTTTCATCGTGGCAGCGATCGGCTACATCGTTTCGCTCTATGCACGGCTGGCGCTAGCCATCGTCCTGGCGATCGGCCCGATCTTCATCGCGCTCGCTATGTTCCAATCGACCCGCCGTTTCACCGAATCCTGGATCGGCCAGCTTGTCAATTTCGTCATCCTGCAGGTCTTGGTCGTTGCCATCGGATCGCTGCTGATCACCTGCATCGATACGACGTTTACGGCGATCGAAGGCTATAGCGACGTGCTGATGCGCCCGATCGCGCTCTGCGCCATCTGCCTTGCCGCCCTTTACGTCTTCTATCAGCTGCCCGGCATCGCTTCCGCACTTGCGGCGGGCGGGGCGTCGCTCACCTACGGCTATGGCGCTGCTCGTGATGCACATGAAAGCACGCTCGCCTGGGCGACATCCCACACGGCCAGAGCGGTCGGCCGTGGAGCGCGTTCCGTCGGCCGTCGCATGACTCCGGGCCGGAGTGAATGACGGCCACAACGCTCAAGACAATTGGACAGGTTATTTCCGAATGATCCGTATCGTTTTATCGCTTTTGCTGACCGCTGGCCTCGTAGGCTGCGGCTCGATTTCCCACCCTCTGCCCAAATGTGATGGTTATTCCCGCCGGCAGTTGAACCGCTCGATGTGGCAGTGGCAAGACCGAGATAATGGGGCAACAAAGCAGCCGACGACCGGCGCTGTTCCCGCGGAGCCGACCATTCACGCCGCCGCCTATGTGCAGGATCCGCCCGCTGCTATGTCGGCCGCCTTCGCACATTTCGATGTCGCGGGCTCCTACCGTCCATGCGAGGGCAAGTGATATGGTGACCACACATAATTTGAAGAGTTATTTCGACAAGGCCCGCCGGTTCGATCAGGACCGCATGATCCAAGTCGAGCGTTCCGCCCGCATTGCCTGGTTCGTCGCCATTTGTGCCGGCACCCTTGCTGCCGTCTCCGTATTTGCAGTCGCCGGCCTTACCCCTCTGAAAACCGTCGAACCCTTCGTCGTGCGGGTCGATAATTCCACCGGCATCGTCGATGTCGTCTCGGCGTTGACATCGACGGCCGGCACCTACGACGAGGCCGTCACCAAATATTTTGCCGCCAAATATATTCGCGCCCGCGAAGGTTACGTCTGGAGCGAGGGCGAGGAGAATTTTCGCACCGTCGCCTTGCTGTCGACGCAGCCCGAGCAGACGCGGTTTGCAGCGCTCTACCGCGGCAGCAATCCGGATTCGCCGCAGAACATTTATGGCCGCAGCGCGACCTCGCGGATCAACATCGTTTCCATCTCGCTGATCAACGCCAATGTGGCATCCGTCCGCTATATCAGAACCGTGACCGGTGGTGACGAGGTGCGCACCACGCATTGGGTTGCGACCCTGACCTTTTCTTATGCCAACGCCCCGATGTCCTCGACCGATCGGCTGATCAATCCGCTCGGCTTCGTCGTCAGCGAATATCGCGCCGATCCGGAGGCCATCAATTGAGACCGCACATTCTCCTTCCGCTTATCCTGGCCGGCACCATTTCTTTGCCGGCGCTCGCCCTCGAAACGCCCCGCGGCGCGGCGCAGGATAGCCGCATCCGTTTCGTTGATTACCAACCCTACAACATCACCAAAGTCGTCGGCACGCTGCGGTCTTCGGTGCAGATCGAATTCGCCGCCGACGAGGAAATTGCGCATGTCGCTCTCGGCAACAGCGTTGCGTGGGAAGTGGCGCCCGCCGGCAACATCCTGTTCCTGAAGCCCAGGGAAAACCAGCCGGTGACGAATATCTCCGTCGTGACGACACGACGGGACGGATCGACCCGCAGCTATCAGATGGAACTCACCGTCCGCGACGGCAGCGTCGAAGCCGGGCAGAACACTTATTTCTATGTGAAATACCGCTACCCCACGGATGAAGCCGAGCGGCGCCGGCAGGAAGCGGCTGCACGTACGCAGGCGGTGCAGGCCGGCGAGGCCGATCGCGTGCTTGCCCTTCACGAAGCCTACGGACCGCGCAACTGGCGCTACTCGGCGCAGGGATCCCAGGCGCTGGAGCCGCAAGCCGTTTATGACAACGGCAAGGTCACGACCTTCGCCTTCGTCGGAAACCAGGAAATGCCAGCGATCTACATCGAAAACTCCGACGGCACCGAGAGCCTGGTCCCCAAATCCATCGATGGCAATCTCGTCCTCGTTCACGCAATCAGCCGGAAGTTCATTCTTCGCCGGGGCGGCGACGTCCTCTGCGTCTTCAATGAAGCTTATGATCGCGTCGGCATCAATCCCGAGACCAACACGACGTCACCGTCGGTCGAGCGCGTCGTCAAGGTGCCGCCCGACACAGCGCGATAGGAGTTGATATGGCCGAGGAAGAGATTACCCAGATCCCGGGCGAACGCGCCGAGACGTCGGCCGGTGGAAGGCTCGACAACAACCCGATCCTCAAACGCGGCGCCGTCGCACTGGCGATCGTCGTCTTTGTCGCCTTCGCGCTCTGGTCGATGCGAGGGCAGGATAAACCCTCGGATGGCGCCCAGCCCGAGCGGGTGGTCATCCGCCAGACGACGGATTTCGAGCCTGCCAAGGAACCGGTCCAGCCTGTAGCGCCTCTTCCGCAGGTTCAACTGCCGACACCCGCCGTCACAGAACAAGCGCCGACCGACGACGGCAAGCTGCTCGACGCTGCCCGCCGTGCCCCGGTCATCGCCTATGGCGGCGAGAAATCGCCGGCGCCGCGGCGGCAGGATCAAGATGCGGCGACGGATCAGGCTTCGAACTACGTGCCGCTCGGCGCCAATACTGGTGGCTTCGCCTCGCAGGGCGAAAACGAGGACCAGCGTTTCAACCGCTTGCTGATGCCGACACAGCTGCAGGGATCGCGTGCCGGCACACTTGGTAACCGCGATTTCATCGTGGCGATGGGAACGTCCATTCCTTGCGTTCTCGAGACGGCGCTCTCCTCCGATCAGCCGGGGTTCACGAGCTGCGTCATCAACCGGGACATCCTGTCCGATAACGGCCGCGTCGTGTTGATGGAAAAAGGCACGCAGGTCGTCGGCGAATATCGCGGCGGTCTTCGCCGCGGACAGAAGCGCCTGTTCGTTCTCTGGAATCGCGCGAAGACGCCGAAAGGCGTGATCATCACTTTGGCGTCGCCGGCAACCGATGCCCTCGGCCGGGCCGGCGTCGACGGCTATGTCGACACCCATTGGTGGGAACGGTTCGGCAGCGCAATGCTCCTGTCGATCGTCGGCGATGCCAGCTCTTATGCCAGCAGCCGGCTGCAGGACAGCGATGTCGACGCGCAAAATACCACCAGCGCCGGTCAGCAGGCTGCGGCGATCGCCGTCGAGCAATCGATCAACATTCCGCCGACCCTCATGAAACATCAGGGCGAACTGGTCTCGATCTTCGTCGCCCGCGACCTCGATTTCTCGAGCGTTTACCGGCTTCGCGTGACCGAGCCCCGCAATCGAGTCTACGACCGCGCGGTGCTTGGTGATTTCAGCCCCTCCTCAAAGCTCGTCACGAAATAGGTTCGCCGATGACTGAAGCTGCCGACTCCGGCGTCGTGCGGGAACTGCTGTTGCCGCTCGCCCGCTTCCTGCGCGACAAGACGCTCTATGAGGTCATCGTCAACTGGCCGGGGCAGGTTGTCACGGAGGGCAGGGAGGGATGGCAAACGCGCGACGTGCCGGAGCTGTCCTACGACAGGCTGATGCGTCTCGCCCGCGCGGTCGCAAGCTTCTCCAACCAATCGATCGATGAGACGCGGCCGCTCCTGTCGGCGACCTTGCCTGACGATGAGCGGATTCAGATCGTCATCCCGCCGGCAACGACGAAGGGAACCGTCAGCATTACCATTCGCAAGCCATCCTCCGTGTCGTTGACCCTCGAGGATCTCGATCATGGGGGATTGTTCGCCGATGTCGCGCCGGCCGAAGGCGACGGCAGCCGAACGGACCATAGGCTGTTGGAATATTATCGGATCGGCGCCTACAAGGCGTTTCTACGGGAGGCGGTGTTTGCAAGGAAGAACATCATCATCTCCGGCGCTACCGGGTCGGGAAAGACAACGCTATCGAAAGCCCTAATCCGCTATATTCCGCAAAGCGAGCGGATCATTTCCATCGAGGACACACCGGAACTGGTGGTCCCGCAGCCGAACCATGTTCGTCTCTTCTATTCCAAGGGAGGGCAGGGGCTCGCCAAAGTCGGTGCCAAGGACCTGCTCGAATCCTGCCTGCGCATGCGGCCCGACCGCATCCTGCTGCAGGAGTTGCGAGACGGGACGGCCTTCTACTACATTCGCAACGTCAACTCCGGCCATCCCGGCTCGATCACCACGGTCCACGCCGATTCCGCACGCCTCGCTTTCGAACAACTGACATTGCTGGTCAAGGAGTCGGAGGGCGGCGGGGACCTCGAACGGCACGACATCCGCGAGATGCTGGCGATCGCGGTCGACATCATCGTCCAATGCAAGCGGATCGACGGTCGGTTTCGGGTGAGCGAGATCTACTATCGAGGCGCCGCTGAGGCGATGACAACGGCAGCAGGTCACTATTCTGAGTGAACCCATTCCCTATTCGCGATTGTGCTTTCCTGCGGGGGGCTTTGCTTTGCCGACGACACAGAAAAATAGGGCCGCTGGAAAACCAGGGCCCTTTAAGGTGTGAAGGTCAAAAACCTCCAGAGGGGAACAGCTGACACGATGGCACTGGGAGGAAAACCATCAACTGCATCAGCTGGTGACAATATGCTCATATTTTAACCGCTTGGTAAAACATTTATTGTGCAGTGCAGCTATGCAGAATGGCGAGGAGTTCACTGGCTGGCCAATTTGAACCGGCGAGCGCTTCACGCAGTTGAGATCGTCCGCGCGATGTCCTCCGGTCATCTGCGCAGCCGGACCAAGAACACTGATGCTGATCATGGGAGTCGCGGCATTTCGCCTTCGGCCACGCGCCAGATCCACGGCGTCATCTCGGCTCTCGCGGCAATCATCTCATTCAATGCAACCTCATAGTCTTGGTCGGCCTTCGTCGGAACGATGAACATAGCGGCAGGCGCTGGCTTTGCCTCCGGTAACGTCACGGCGGCAATCGGCTGGTCGCGGGAGAGATCAAACCGCAGTCCTTTCACGCTCCTGCACTTCAGGCCGGAGAGCCGCTCCAGGAGACGCTGTTCATGGATATTTTCGAACGGAATCCAGTTCTCGTTGACTACCATCATCGCCACTTCCTCCACCGAAGCGATCCCCGTTCCCGAAATACCGAACGTGGCGATGACGATGAGATGGAAATTCTCGCTGGATCGCCACAGTTCCAGCTCGGCTTTATAACGGGAGTTCAGCCGCTTCCACGCACCCTCGTCGAGCATAAAGGGGAAGGGCAGGTGGCGCACGACTATCTTCTGGCCATCGCGTGCCGAGGAAAACTCCTTCACCTCGGCGACCGTCATCATCAGTTTGCGCGGACCGAGACCAGTTGTGTGGGCGCCGGCCAACATTGCCGCGCGCCTGGCGGAGATCCCTTCTTTGTCCTCCTGGTGAAACACCTCCGGGATAAACAGGATGTCACTCAGAGGGCCGCCGCGGACGATCATTTGTCGCGCTGCGTTCAACAGGCTGCTGCGGACGCGACCCCAGCCGCGTCTCCCGGCCCAGAGCGACGTCCATTCCGTCAGTTCCCCTGTCTCCCAGAGATAATGGAGTACCGCCTTGAGTGACAGCTTTTTGGGATCTGTTCGTACCGTTTCCGACAGTTCCGAGGGCATTGTAGAAGCCGATCGGTTCCCTCGTTTCGACAGCGAGAAATCGAGTTTCAGCATAACCGCGCCCGTCGCAGCGTCGATCTGGATGGCATTCCCGATCAAAGGTCCGAGGCCGGTTAGTTCATAGGGCGGTTCGTAGGATGGGCAGCCGGGATCGTGATCTCGTCCTGAAAGCGGCATCCGTTTGATCAGGAATTGGCCATCCATCCGGGCGATATACATTGGCACGGGTGCTTCCCTGCACGGACATAGCGGCCTGAGTTTCTGTTCGTAGGCGCGTTCGAGATACAACTGAAAGTCTGGGGAGCTTTCATCTAGCGCCTGCCTGCCGATCAAAAACTGTCGCACATTTCCCTCGCTTGCCCGCAAAGGCTGATCAAGCCGTACCGGAAGGCGTAGCATAGGTGCGGTGGATTATACTAGGTTAAAATCGTTAGTATAAAGCACGTTTGCCATAACTTTTTTGTTCGGTTCTATCTGTCGCACGTGCACGCATTGCCTCATGTCGCTCACCGGGCAGGCTCATTATTCCCTCAACGGTCGTCGCTTAACGGCGCAACCGCCATCGCAAGGGCATTCCTGCGGCAGCGAGTTCAACATCGACGCGCGCGTGCAAAGGCAAATCTTCCCAGCAGGCCTCCGCTCCCAACTCTGGAATCTCGGCACTGCCGATCATGATAATTAGGATTCAACGGCATGATAATTAGGAGTCATCGGGTCGAAATCTGGTCGCCGCGAAATTGCGGAGCCGTATTCCAACTGTCTGCTGCCGGCCTTGCAGACCGTCAGCTGTTGGGATGGTGACAGAGGGAAAGAGGGGCCGGGAAGAGTTGGCCTGGCGGGATTGGAGAGCGCCGGCGCGGGCCGGTCCTTTCCTCGCTCTCGACAGGCTTTCCCATGAACGTGATCTCTTCCCCGGCCGCAGGCGCTGCCGCGCTCGCCGGTTTCTCCGATTGCATGCGCAGCTGGCTGAAGGCGGCCGGCCTGTTCTCGGAGATGATTGCCTGGAAGGTCCGTTTCTTCATTCCGACGAGCGAGGCAGGCCCGGCGATCCTTGCGCGCCTGATGCAGCGCCATCGGCTGATCGATATCGCCAGCCGTTCGTGACGGAGGCGATCTCATGTTATCCGCCTCGGAACTGGCGGGCCGTCTTGCGCGAGATGCGGAAGCGGTCTGCCGCCATTATCTCTCGGCCGGCCGGCGCGCCGGCAATTATTGGATCGTCGGCGATGTCGAAAACAACAAGGGCCGGTCGCTCTATGTCCATCTGACCGGACCGCGCGCCGGCCGGTGGACGGACGCGGCGACAGGCCAATACGGTGATCTGCTCGATCTCGTGCGGGAGACCTGCGGGCTCGTGGATTTTCGTGACATTGCCGAGGAGGCAAGGCACTTTCTCAGCCTTCCCCAACCCGAACCGGCGTCGTCCCAAAGGGGCGGCGCCGGCGGCCATGCATCAGTCGATCGACCGGTGGCCGAACGGGCGCGGCGTCTGTTTCGCATGACGCAGCCGCTGGCGGGCACGCTTGCCGACAGCTATCTGCGCAAACGCGGGATTCTGCGGGCATCCGAGCATACCGCGCTTCGCTTCCATCCTTCCTGCTACTACCGGGATCTGGTGACCGGCCGCGCGACCGGCTACCCGGCGCTGATCGTGGCGGTGACCGATCCCGCCGGCGCGATCACCGGCGTACATCGCACCTGGCTCGATCCTGAAGGCGACGGCAAGGCCAAGGTCGAGGATCCCCGCCGTGCGCTCGGCGGTCTTCTCGGCAATGCCGTGCGTTTCGGTTTCCCGACCTCGGCTCCCATCCCGCTCATGGCGGCCGGCGAAGGTCTCGAAACCATGCTGTCGCTTGTCGCTGTCATGCCCGGCATGCCGATGGTGGCGGCACTGACGGCCAACCATCTCGCTGCATTCCAGCTCCCGCTCGGATGTCGGCGCCTCTATATTGCCGGCGATGCCGACGCAGCCGGCCGGCACGGGATTGAGGGTTTGAGCCGACGGGCGCAGGCGCTCGGGATCCTGCCGCTGGTGCTTGCCCCCGAACTCGGCGATTTTAACGAGGATCTGCGCTGGCTCGGACCCGACCGGCTGACAGCGCGGCTGCGGGAACAGCTGGTGCCTGAGGACGCGGTTGCGTTTCTGCCGGCGTGATGCTTCCGGGGAAAGGTTGCTGGGGAGGGATCGATTGCCTGGCGGGGAGGCTGGTCCGCGATGTTCCCGTTCTGATGGGCGCGCCCGCGGGCCTGCCGAGAGGCGACCCTTACCACGCGGGCGGCGGGCCTTCAGCGGGTCAGTCAGGTTTCTTCCCCGCGCCGGCTGGCCGGCGCTCCTCGCGGGCCAAGAAACCTTCCTTCCGCCGCCCGGCGCTTCGCTGGGCCGCTGCGCTGCGCTTGCGGTTCCGGCCCGTCTCCCACGTGAAGGGGATCGCCGTCAGGCCGCGAGAGGCGCGGCCATACCGTATGGAGATCATCATGGACCTTTCCTCTTTTCGCGAAGATGGCTTCGAACCCCACCACGCTTCTTCCCCGACGGACCGCTTCATCTATGAGATGCAGCTCCATGGCCACCGTCCCTTCCAGGACGAGCCCGATCCGCGGCCGCTGCCCGAGGAGCCGGTCGTCCAGTCGGCGCTCACCGCGATTTTCGACGCCCTCTTCGAAATGCTCGGCGATACGCGGCTCGAACCGGATCTCGAGGATCTCCTCTGGTCGATCCCCAATCTCTTCCACCGCGCCGGCGAGCGCATCCAGCGTGAGCTCGACCGCAATGAAGAAGCGCAACGGACCGGTCAGCGCGAGCAGGATGGTTCGGAGGTGAAAAGCGTCGAACTCGAGCGCCGCGTCGCTGAGGGCATCACGCTGTTGGAGCGGCGCAATGCCTTCGAGTTCATGCGCGATTATTCCTCCGACATGTTCGAAGCCCAGACCGGCTCCTCCTGGCGCCCGCGCACCGGTTCCAAAGTCAGCCATGCCCACATGACGGCGGCGATGATCGACTCCAGAGATTTCCTCTCCGCCCGCCGGCGCGCCGAAACCGAGGTCCTGATCCCGGCCGGCACCAAGATCGCCTTCTCCGGCGGCATGGACTATAACGACCATGAACGGATCTGGGCAAAGCTCGATCAGGCCCATGCCAAGCATCCCGATATGGTCCTCCTGCACGGCGCATCTCCAAAAGGCGCTGAGCGCATTGCCGCCTGCTGGGCCGAAGCCCGCAAGGTGACGCAGATCTCCTTCAAACCGAACTGGACGAAGCATGCCAAGGCTGCCCCGTTCCGCCGCAACGACGAGATGCTTTCAGTCATGCCGGCCGGTGTCATCATCTTTCCCGGTTCGGGGATCACCGGCAATCTGGCTGACAAGGCGCGTCGGCTCGGCATCCCCGTCTGGCAGGCAAGTGAAGGCGACTGACGCATTGCTTGACCATCGAAAACAGCCAGCTGCCGCGCAACGACAGCTGGCTTTGCAACCTGGTTTTCGAGATCTCATCAATGGCGTATTGTATCGCGGCGTCGAATGCACTATGTACACACGGATGATGTACATCAAGGAAGGAGGATGCCATGCACACGACGAAGGTATTCAAAAACGGCAATTCGCAGGCAGTGCGCATTCCCGCGGATCTGGCTTACAGTCAGACCGAGATGGATCTTGAAATCGAGCGGATTGGTGACGAGCTTCGAATCCGCCCGCTGAAACCATCCCTGGAAGGCGTGCTGTCGCGTTTCGCAAGGTTTGACCGCTCGTTCATGGCGGAGGGACGCGGCGATCAGGAGCAGGCCGAGCGGGATACGCTTTGATGCCGCTTTATATGCTCGACACCAATATGTGCATCTACCTGATGAAGGAGCAGCCGCCGCAGGTCGCACGCCGTTTTGCTCAATGCCGTGTCGGCGACGTCGTCATGTCGGCCATTACATTTGCGGAACTTGAATTTGGAGTCTTCGCCTCGATGAACGCGGAAAAGGAGCGGGCAAACCTGGAATTCCTTATAGAAGCGATCCCAGTTGCGCCCTTCGATGCCAATGCGGGGCGGTCCTATGGGCCAGTCAGATTTGCCACGCGCGAACGGAAAAAAGATCATCTGGACAAATTGATAGCCGCTCATGCGCTCTCGATTGACGCGATCCTTGTGACCAACAATGTGCGGGACTTTTCCGTCTACGAACGGTTGCGGATCGAGAACTGGTTGTTGTCGTGAGCGCGAAAGCACGACAGATGAACGGTTGGGGGCTCGGGCAGACAGGCTCCGTGCACTGGCAATGATCTAAGCACTCGACCGGCCGCCGCTCATCGTGAAGTAATCGCCTCAAGCGGCGGCCGGACGTGGACGCATCCGGCCTGGCCCGATTGGGCGCTATTCCCCAGGCATTGCCGGCTCCGCGAAACCTGCAAAAGCAGGCTTCGTGCCTTGGGGCGCGACGACACGTTGCGCGGAGGGTGCGGCGCTGCGTCGTATCGAAAAGTTCCACCTTCAGCTGCCCATGTCCCGATCCGGCCCCAATTTCGCACGAGGGCTTCGCCTGCCGAACGCTGCGACGGCAGCAAAGACGCCGGTGATCTGAGCTTCGCGGCTTTGGTCTCGATGCTTACTGCAGCGTCGGAATTGTCGTCAGAGATGTAGTCGATAATCGCCAGTAGATCGGCTCGAGCTGTTTCCAATCATTCAAGCTCGAGCACGGCGCTTCCTGTCGATTAATGCTTGTGCCGCGTCAATGACCTGCCGATGCGGCACGCCTGGTCGAGTATCGGCCAGAACCTCACGCACCTTGGCACGAAACCATTCGTCGTGGGCTTCCGGGCAGCTCGTCAGGCCGGCTGGCAAGCCACCCTCCTTGGCGACGCGGGTAAGGAAGATCCGCACGGCGTCCGAGATGGACAATCCCAAATTGGCAAGTGTTTCGGTGGCGTCGGCCTTGAGCTTGTCGTCTACCCGGATGTGCAGCACGAATGTATGTGCGGCCATTGCCGTTTCTCCCGATGTCGACGTTGACGCAATTATGAATCTCAATTGAGACATATTCAACGGGCTGCCGTTCCTTGCCATCGTTTCCGATGGAGTGTCGCCACGGGAGGTCGGCTGCCCTTAGGGCGTCGCCCGGCTACATCTGCTCGAACTCCGAAAGCTTCTGTTCTACATCGCGATCCGTTCGACCATCTCGTGATCGGGCAGGTAGTCTGGGGAAAGCGTTCCTAACCTGTTCGGACGCCTCGACTTCGCCGGCCCCGTCTTAGCAATAGATCTGCGGCAATCGTCTCAAGCATGAGCAGGATGTGAGCGCATCCGGCCGGCCACCAGGCTCTATTCCGCCGGCCTTGCCGGCTCAACGGAGCCTGCAAAAGCAGCCTTCGCGCCTGCCGGCGTAACGATCCCTTGTGCGCTGCGCGACGCGCTCGCGTGCCAATAGCCGCGGAGCAGTTTGCGGCCGGCCGCATGTTCACAGGCAGCAGCAGCTTGTCCGGGCGTATCGAACAGTTCCACCTTCAGCCGGCCTTCGGTTCCAATCCGGCCCCAATTTCGTAAGAGAGAACTGCCTCCGAACAATGTCGGCTGGATCGACAGACGATAGAAGCGCGCCATATTCCGACACGGATCGATCCGGTAGAGCAGGGTGATGTCGGGTTGTGCATCCATGATCGGATCATGCGAGTTCAGGAGTTCGCCGTCCAACGAGTTTCCTGAATCGGTCATGGCGGATCGATTCACATCGGTGATGCATCTTGCTGCTCGGCTGTCTCTTCGACCATGCCCGCCGCCAGCGGCGGTCGTCGGTAGAAGTGACGTCGCAGGAGAGCAACTGGTAATCATGCGTACGGCAGGTCCGCGGAGACAGACACAGACATATTAGTGGGATCGCGCCAGATATCAGGGGCAGAGGTTCCTAGCATCGGATCCGATCGGATAGCCACGGATAGCTGTTTCCCAACGGTCGCGGTTCAGGACCATTCCCGTTCTTTAAGTCGCCTTTCTAATGGCCCGGCCGCCATCAACGTCAACCCGCAAGGGGTTCCCCTGCGCTGGCGCTTCGGTGACGCCTGCGGCTCGGCCCCTTCTTCGGGCGCCATCGGGAATGGTCCCGAGCAACCGAAGGAGACATACCATGGCCACCACGATCGCAACCCTTACCGCCAAGACCGACGGCAGCCTCGAAGGCATCTTCGCCACGATCCGGGTGAACGCGCCGATCGCTATCGTCCCGAACGCCAGCAAGACGAGCGAGGAAGCACCCGACTACCGCATCATCCACCGCAAGACCGGCTTCGAAATCGGGGCGGCTTGGAACCGGATCGCTCGCCAGACCGGCGAAGAATACCTCTCGGTGAAACTGGAAGCGCCCGAGATCGGCGTGATCTTCGGCAACGTTGCCCAGGCCCCTGGCGGTGATCCCGGCAAGAAGGTCATCCTCTGGAACAGCCCGGCCTGACACTGCCGGCCGGCCCCCCGCCCGGGGGTCGGCCTCTCCTAGAAAATCAAGCCGGCAACGGGCATCGAACCCGCTGCCGGCTTTTCTGGTGCCATACGGAGAGGGAAGGTCTGCTCAGTCCGTCCGAGGGTGTCATGGCGAAATGAAGGCCTCAAGGACGAGCGGTTCCCCCCATTTTGCCTCCGCTCCGGTTGCCTGCGCTCCGACAAAATCGGCTTCTCTATTCGGCCGTTGATTTCAAGCATCTTTTTCTGGGCGCAGCTTCTCCAATGTCCACATAGCTTGGCGATTTCGACCGCAGGCCCTTGCTTCTCTTCGAGATCGGCACCGTGACCCTCTCATGATGGATTTAGGAACAAGATGGAACTATCTCCTTTCGCGTCCTGGCATCCAGTTGGGTGCCGGCACTACCGATTTTCCGTTCTCATCTTATCCTTCGTCCTGCGGACGATTTCACTCCGCGCTACGCGGAATTCCGATTTCTTGCGTTGATGCTCTCAAGCGGTGATTCAAGTTGTTGCAGCGCGTTCCTCTTTGGCCCAGCGAAAGTCGGTCTGGTCCTGCCACATGCGGTGCATGATCACAGCCAGGCGCCGAGCGATGGCAACAAAGGCTTTGTTGACGCCTCTACTTTTTGCGATCCGCATGCCCCATGCTCTCAGCCATGACCATTTCTGACCTCGAGTCAGAAGCGTAACGGCCGCTTCGTACAGAAGCGTTCGCACCATGGTATCGCCACTGCACGATACCTTGCCGACCCGGCTTTTCTCTCCCGATTGATGAGATGCTGGCGTCAGCCCGACGAACGCGCCGACGGCTTTTGAGTTCTGAAAGCGAGCAGGGACATCGATGGCGCTGCGATAGGCGAGCGCGACGACAGCTCCCACGCCCGGCACCGTCATAAGCCTGCGGCAAATCCCATCGTTCTTCGCAATTGCCAGAAGCTGACGATGAAGAATGTTGAATTGCGAGCGGATCTCGCGCCTGGCCGCCAGCAGCGGCTTTACAATGGCGAGCAGCTCTTCGTCATCATCTATCAGTTCGCGTATTCTCTGCTCGAAGTTCAACGTGCTTACGATGCCGACCTTGAGGCCAAAATTTCGGAGAATTCCCCTCAAGTCATTCTCTATGTCCATAGCCTTGGACTGAAGCATCTTCCGGGCTCTGAGCAGGGCACGCTGCTTTTGGCTTGTGATCGTTTTCACATGGACCGGGCGAAAGATGTTGACGCGCATCATCTGGGCGATCCCGCGGGCGTCGTTCCGATCAGTCTTGTTGATCTGCGCTGTCAGGAAGGCCCGTGTGTGCCTTGCCTCGATGCAGAAAACGGGAAGATTCGCCTCAGCGAGCGCACTGTAGAGCCATTGAGACAAGGGACCAGCTTCGAGACCAATGCGTCTGTACTGATGGCCGCTCTCCGACAGAACACGTAAAAGATCTTCGGGGTGACTGGGCACCTTTGTCTCCCGAACGATCCTGCCCTCCGCATCCACAATGCAAACGGATGTCTCTTTCACGGAAATATCGAGGCCGGCAAAATACTGCATGTGCATATCTCCTGAGATGGGTTGGTGAGCGTTGCAGCGTGCAGCATAGCCGCTGGCTGGGCGCAGGCCGAATACTCCATCTCCCCCACTCGCCGGCTCCGCCGGTTGCTTCGCAATCCTTGACCCCTCCATCCCGTCATGACCGCGGGCGTCGCCTTTCACAACGTCAAGGAGACGACAATGACCACTTGCATCGACGAAATTATCGAGTTGCTAGGCGCCGAGCTGCGGAATGCCGATCCTGCCGAGCGCCGCCAGATCGAGAGCGAGCTCGAGCTGGCGCTAGCTGAACGCGAGGTGATCTGGGCCGAGCAGGACGGCCGCATCGACGCCGAACCTCCGTTCTGACGGAGGCTTCTTTTCGTAGATTGGATCACTCCGCCGGGCGCGGTGGATCCCTTCGAGCGCTATCGCCGGCGGGATCAATAAAGTTTCGGCGAGAATAAGGCACGGCGTCGACCGTCACGTCACGTCACGGGCTTGACGAAGCGGTTCGCTTTGGCAACCCCATCCATCTCTTTGCGTCGGAAGTAGATCGCCCGCCCACAGCGGATCGGACTCTGACCCTGCACGATAATGATCTGCTCGTCCTTGCGCATCGATTGGGTGATTTCATGCGGCATGATCAGCGGCCGACGTTGGAAACTGACGCTCTCGGATTTGCGCGTGCCGCCGTTCCGGCTGTCCCAACCGAGGTTGCGCGAACTGCCTTTCACCTCGACCGTCATCTCGCCGCATTGGGCCGAGACGGTGCGGGCGGTGTCGATCGCCTTGACCGCTGCATAGCTCGCGAAGGCGCAGCCCTCGATCCACGAGGTTGCTCCGTCCTTTCCGAAGTGCCGTTCCAGCTGGCCGACCGATTGGTACATCAGCATCATCGATATTCCATACTTGCGGCCCCGGTCTCGCGCTTCCTCCAATACGCGCATGTAGCCAAGAAGATCGACCTCATCGAGCATGAACAGCGCCCGGCGGCGGAAGGCGCCGTCGGCCTGCATCATCGCATTGATCAACGAACCGATGATCACCCGGCCGATTCCCGGGTAAGAGCGCAAAATGGACGCCGGGATGTTCAGGAAGACGTCTTTCCTACCGCTGACGATATCGCTCGGCTTGAAGACTTTGCCGCAAACCAGGGCGGCATAATTGTCGAGCGAGAGCCACTGCGTATCCTTCGACGCCGTGGAATAAACGCCGCTAAAGGTCTGCTCGGTCATGTTGGTGAAGACGCCGAGCGTTTCGCGGATGAAGTCCGATTGCGAGTTTTCCTGGATGTCGCGCAGCATGGCGAGCACCGAAGGCTCTGGCTCGGAAACGATCTCCCGCAAGCTCCGTAGATTCCGACGCCCGGCATATTCCGGTGACAGCATGACATGCGCCAGCAGCCCAGTGAGGAGATTGTGCGCCTGGCTCTGGAAATAGGAGCCGGTCGAGGATTCGAAGCGCGCACTTTCCGACAGCAGCATATGCGCGATGCCAACAATATCCTCCTCCTTTTGGCTCGACCTTTCGATTCCGTCGAGCACGTTGAAGCCCATGGTTGGGTTTGTGGGATCGAGCACCATGACCTCGCGCCCGAGCGCATTGGTGCGGTGCTCGACGACCATGGGTGCAACCTCAATGGAAGGATCGAGACAGATCATAGGCCCGGTATATCTGAGCGCTGTCGGCACGACGTTGCTGGTGGTCTTGTAGCCGCCCGATCCCGCGAAGAACAGCATATGGGTGGAATCGAAGTCCTGTTTATAGGTGAGCAACGGCGCCTTCCCGCCCTGTCCCCATGTGCTACGATCGTTTGCATCGAAGGGGAGCTCATGGACGATTTCCTTGTCGACCCGATAGCGCTCGCCGACGACGATTTCCCCATCCGGCGGAAACAGTTTTCCTGCCGCCGCCATGGGCAGCCAATCGGCATCTCCGAAGATCCCGCGCCGGGCACGCTTGATCTCGTCCGGCACGACGATGGAGATACGGGCGGACACCGCCACTGCCAGGAAGCCGGCGATGGTGGCGGCGATTGCGACCATATCAAGATAGGACAGCGCTCGATCCCACGGAACGACCCGAGCCTGCACTGTCGGTGCAAGCCGGCTGAATTCGCGCAGCGCATAGAAGGCGGCTACGCCGAGAAAACACAAAAGACTTGCCATGGCGACCGGCCTTCGCCGATGCAGCGGCAGGGCCCACACGGTCAGAAGTCCAGCAAGAGGTCCGAATAGTAGGGGCGGCACAGGCGCTGCCCGCAGGAACCAATATTCCATCTTTCCCGACATGCCGGCGGCGAGCTCCGACCACCGCCAGCCAACAATGTAGATTGTGATCGTGGTGACGGCGATCGGCGCCAAAACAAGCAACAGGCTCGGATGCGTTTTTCCTCTTATGCCCATCTCACCTTCTCCTTGAGATGCGATGAAACGTTGGTGAGCGAAGGGGTCTTGAAAGCCTCTTCGCCGATATCGCGCAGGCGCCGATGCTCGGCGGAGCCGGGAACGAGCCTTGCCATTTCCATGAGGCCGCCAAGCAGAAATGCCCGATCCGCCTTCGATAACCCTGCTTTGACAACGATCCCGCCAAGCAAGAACTTCTCGCGCGCGTCGCGCTTGCGCTCAGCCGTCATTTGGAACCTGCCCCTGCGCTCCAGCGCCGCCATCTGTTGGTCGACGCGTTTGAGGAGCGGGGCCAGCGGCACCTTTCTTTTCCCCTTTGCGAAATCGCGCAGCGATCTCCTCGATGATCCGGTCGACCTCCTCATCGGCAATCTCCATCTCCGCCAAGCCGGATTTCGTCGCGGCGCGGGCAAAACGCTCGGCCGATTTAACTATTAACAATCGTTTGCGTTCGCGTAGCTTCTCGATCTGGGCCTCGAGATCGGAAATCGATGATTTTACAGCCACTGTCGGTTCCTTTTCGCTTTTAGATAATCGAAACGATGCGATTATACTAACTGGAATAAAATAGTAAAATAGTCTAGCGTGCAACCGGAAAAGCGGCATCGGCCCTGCGGTCCGACCGGTTTGAGGGCGCAATATACGTCGCTGTCGCGACGTCCTCGGATGATGTGGAGACGGAAGTGGCGATCATGTTCATCAGAGCGCAGGTGATCAGCAGGGGCGCGGGACGCAGTATCATTTCCGCTGCGGCCTATCGTCATCGCACCCGGATGATGGATGAGCAGGTCGGCGCCTCCTTCAACTATCGAGGTGGCGCTTCCGATCTGGTGCATGAGGAGCTTGCCCTGCCGGACTGTGTTCCGAATTGGCTTCATGAGGCGATCGACGGCCTTTCCGTTGCTGGTGCGAGCGAAGCGCTGTGGAATGCTGTGGAGGCCTTCGAGACGCTGGGAAACGCGCAGCTTGCCCGCGAGCTGATCATCGCGCTGCCGGAGGAACTGACGCGGGCGGAGAATATTGCACTGGTGCGCGAATTCGTTCGGGACAATCTCACAGCGAGGGGCATGGTGGTTGATTGGGTCTACCATGACAAGGACGGCAATCCCCATGCCCATGTAATGACGACGTTGAGGCCACTGGCGGAGGAGGGGTTTGGCCGGAAGCGGGTGACGATCATGGGGGAAGACGGGAAGCCCTTGCGTGTCGTCACGCCCGACAGTCCGAACGGGAGAATTGTCAATAGGGTCTGGGCGGGCGACAGGGAAACGATGAAGGTCTGGAAGATCGCCTGGGCGGAGACAGCCAACCGGCATCTGGCGCTGGCCGGTCACGAGATCAGGCTGGACGGACGCTCCTATGCCGAGCAGGGCCTCGATGGCATCGCGCAGAAGCATGTTGGCCCGGGGAGGGCAGCGCTTTCGGGCAAGGGCAAGGAGCTCTATTTTGCGCCGGCCGATCTTGCCCGGCGGCAGGAGATGGCCGACCGGCTGCTGGCCGAGCCCGCGCTGCTGCTGAAGCAGCTTTCGAACGAACGCTCCACCTTCGACGAGCGCGACATCGCCAAGGCACTGCACCGCTATGTCGATGATCCCGCCGACTTCGCCAATATCCGCGCGCGGCTGATGGCCTCGGACGAACTGGTCATGCTGAAGCCGCAGCAGGCCGATGCAGAAACCGGCAAGGCCGCAGAACCCGCCATCTTCACCACGCGCGAGATCCTTCGCATCGAATATGACATGGTGCAGTCGGCGCAGATCCTCTCGAAGCGTATCGGCTTTGGCGTTTCGGTTCGCCATGTCGAGGCCGCCATTAAGAGCGTCGAGACCGGCGATCCGCAAAAAGCCCTTAAGCTCGATGCGGAACAGGTCGATGCCATCCGTCATGTCACAGGTGAGAGTGGCATTGCCGCCGTCGTCGGCCTTGCCGGCGCCGGCAAGTCGACCCTGCTTGCCGCAGCACGCGCCGCCTGGGAAAGCGAGGGCCGGCGGGTGATCGGCGCAGCCCTTTCCGGGAAAGCGGCCGAGGGGCTGGAAGACAGTTCCGGCATTAGGTCTCGCACGCTGGCGTCCTTGGAACTGGCATGGGCAGGCGGCCGCGACCTGCTCGAACGTGGCAACGTCCTTGTCGTCGACGAAGCCGGCATGGTGTCGTCGCAACAGATGGCGCGCGTGCTGAAGGTCGCCGAAGACGCTGGTGCAAAAGTCGTCCTCGTCGGCGACGCTATGCAACTGCAGCCGATCCAGGCGGGCGCTGCGTTTCGGGCGATCAGCGAACGGATCGGCTTTGCCGAGCTATCCGGTGTGCGCCGCCAGCGTGCAACGTGGGCACGGGAAGCTTCGCGGCTCTTTGCGCGCGGCGAGACCGGCAAAGGCCTCGACGCCTATGCCCAGCAGGGTCATCTGGTCGAGGCAGAGACACGGGAGGACATTATCGGGCGGATTGTCGGCGACTGGACTGCGGCGCGCCGGCAGGCGATCCAGGACTCGGTTGCGGCAGGCAATGATGGCCGTCTTCGCGGTGACGAGCTTCTCGTGCTCGCCCACACCAACGATGACGTCAAACGGCTGAACGAAGCGCTGCGGTCGGTGATGTCGGACGCGGGCGCGCTGACCGACGCCCGGAAATTCCAGACGGCCCGTGGACCGCGTGAATTTGCTGCCGGCGACCGCATCATCTTTCTGGAAAACGCCCGGTTCCTCGAGCCGCGCGCCAGGCATTTTGGCCCGCAATATGTCAAGAACGGCATGCTCGGCACGGTTATTTCGACCGGCGACAAGCGCGGCGATCCATTGCTTTCGGTGCGCCTGAACGATGGCCGCGACGTCGTCATCAGCGAGGCGAGCTATGGCAATGTCGATCACGGCTATGCCGCGACGATCCATAAGTCGCAAGGCGTCACCGTCGATCGTACTTTCGTGCTGGCGACCGGCATGATGGACCAGCACCTGACCTATGTGTCGATGACCCGGCATCGCGACCGGGCCGATCTCTATGCCGCAAGGGAAGACTTTGAAGCGCGGCCGGAATGGGAGCGCAAGCCGCATGTCGATCATGCTGCCGGCGTCACCGGCGAGCTTGTGGAAACAGGAAAAGCCAAGTTCCGGCCGAATGATGAGGATGCCGACGATAGCCCTTATGCCGACGTGAAGACCGACGACGGAAGCGTCCATCGTCTCTGGGGCGTGAGCCTGCCGAAGGCGCTCGATGAGGGTGGCGTCTCCGCGGGCGACACGGTGACCCTGCGCAAGGACGGCGTGGAGCGGGTGAAGGTCCAGATTCCCATCGTCGATGGGAAAACCGGGCAGAAGCGCTTCGAGGAAAGAGAAGTCGACCGCAACGTCTGGACGGCCAAACGGGTCGAGACCGCCGAAGACCGCCAGCAGCGCCTCGAGCAGGAAAGCCATCGGCCGGAACTGTTCAAGCCGCTGGTGGAGCGCCTGTCGCGCTCCGGCGCCAAGACGACGACACTCGATTTTGAGAGCGAGGCCGGGTACCGGGCGCAGGCGCAAGACTTCGCCAGGCGTCGCGGGCTTGATCATCTCGCCCTGGCTGCAGCCGGGATGGAGGAGGGCGTTGGACGGCAGTTGGCGTGGATTGCCGCAAAGAGGGAGCAGGTGGCGAAGCTTTGGGAAAGGGCGAGCGTTGCGCTCGGCTTTGCGATCGAGCGGGAACGACATGTCTCCTACAATGAAGTGCGCAGCGAAACGAAAACGGTCTCGGGCGACGATGCCGGCCGCGGGCGATATCTGATCGCGCCCACCACCGTCTTCGCCAGGAGCGTGGAAGAAGATGCGCGACGGGCACAGCTTGCCTCGCCCGCCTGGAAGGAGCGGGAGGCGATCCTGCAGCCGCTTCTCGAAAAGATCTATCGTGACCCGGATGCGGCGCTTGTCGCCCTGAACGCCCTGGCATCGAATATGCGCGTCGAACCCCGCAGGCTTGCCGACGATCTTGCTGTCGCGCCGGCTCGGCTCGGTCGCCTGCGGGGTTCCGAGCTTATCATCGAAGGTCGCGCCGCCCGCGATGAGCGCAACGTCGCGACCGCGGCATTGCCGGAGCTGCTGCCACTCGCCCGCGCCCATGCGACGGAGTTCCGCAGAAACGCCGCGCGGTTCGAAAGCCGCGAGCAACAACGCCGTGCGCATATGTCATTGTCGGTCCCGGGGCTTTCCAGAACGGCGCTGAAGCGTCTGGTCGAGATCGAGGCGGTGCGCAGGCAAGGTGGTGACGATGCCTACAAGACCGCCTTCGTGTTTGCCGCCGAGGACCTAGCCGTCGTGCAGGAGATCAAGGCCGTCAGCGAGGCCCTGACGGAACGCTTCGGGTGGCGTGCCTTCAGCTCGAAGGCCGATGCGGTCGCCGAACGCAATATGGCCGAGCGTATGCCGGAAGACCTCGAGAGCATCAGACGCGAGAAGTTGATCCGGCTGTTCGAGGCCGTGAAGCGCTTCGCCGAGGAGCAGCATCTTGCCGAGCGGCGGGATCGTTCGAAGATCGTTGCCGGCGCCAGTGCCGTTCCCGCAATGGAGTCAGGCAGGGAGAACGTCACCGTGCCACCCATGCTCGCCGCCGTCACCGAGTTCAAGACTTCGGTCGACGACGAGGCAAGATCTCGCGCTCTCGCCGGCCCTCTTTATCGCCAGCAGCGAGCGGCGCTGGCCAGCGTCGCGAGAACCATCTGGCGTGATCCGGCGAAGGTCGTTGGCAAGATCGATGATCTGCTCGCGAAAGGCTTTGCCGCCGATCGCATTGCAGCTGCGATTACCAAGGATCCGGCCGCCTATGGCGCGTTGCGCGGCTCTAATCGTCTGATGGACCGGCTGCTCGCTTCCGGCCGGGAGCGGAAGGCGGCGGCGCAGGCGGTGCCCGAGGCGGCAATGCGCCTGCGCTCGCTCGGCTCAGCCTATGCCAGCCTGCTCGACGCCGAGCGCCAAGCCATCATCGAGGAGCGCCGGCGCATGGCGGTCGCCATTCCCAGTCTGTCGGGGGCTGCGGAAGATGCGCTCCTGCGCCTGGTCAACGAGGCGAAGAGCAGCGGTCGTACGCTGAGTCCATCAGCCACTTCTCTCGATGCCAACATCCGCCGCGAGTTCGCCGCTGTCAGCACGGCGCTGGACGAACGCTTCGGCCGCAATGCCATCCTCCGGCAAGAGCAGGGTCTCATCAACCGTGTGCCACCGATACAGCACCGGGCATTCGAAGCGATGCAGGAACGGTTAAAAGTCCTGCAACAGGCCGTCCGCATGGACAGCAGCGACAAGATCATCGCGGAACGACGCCACCGCACGGTTAGCCGCGGCCACGATCACTAAGACTATCGTGTGGATGTCGTTGTCAATCGCGACTTTGCAAACATCAACAGAAAAAGCAGAAAGCGCGCTCAGTGTTTCATCTCAGGAAAATCGTGGATGATGGTATCCTCGTCGATGCAAATGGGCATTTCCTCCATGTTCCCGGCGTAACAAGATCACCGACAAGTCGAGAGATTGGGATCAAACATCTAGCTCTTTGGTTTCTGCATATCGTCACCGCAAAACCGCTGCAGGGTTTTGCAACGCAACGGGTCAACCCCAGAAAATCAAATATTTCCATCGGTAAATGCGGAAATGCTGAGATTGCTGGAGGTCAACTCCGAACGACAGGAGCAAAATGCGTGCTGCCGCGATCCACGCAGATCAGGGCGACGATAAAGGCGAAGATCGGATCCAATGCCTTCTGGCCGAACATGATGCCAAAGCTGCCGGTGATGGTGTAGCTTGTCGCTAGCAGGAGAGCGAGCGCGATGGCAATATCCCGGCCTGGTCCTGCTTCCTTCCTCCACGCGCCGACCACGGGCGTCAGGAGCATAAGTGAAAGCGCGGCCGGACCAAGGACGCCGGCGTCGATCGCCGCGGTCAGAAAACCGTTGTGGACATGGGTATAGCTCACCTGCTGCCTTATGCCATCGGGAACCTCTGCCAGAACGGTACTCATCCGGTTTTGCGGGCCATAGCCGGTAAACGGATCCTTGGCGATTGCCGACAGGGCGCCCTTATAGAGGGTGAGCCGTGCGCTGAGCGATGTAACGTCACCATCGCTGCGGTCAAGCGTGGCCAGATTGTCTTGAAATGTTTGAATGCGGTTCAGGATCTGTGCGCTGCTTAGAGCGAGAAGTCCAAACAACAACAGGGAGCCCGTGATGGCTAGGCTGCGCAAACTGAAATGGAAACGATGCCTGCTGAAATACCAGAGAAAGATGATGGCGTGGACAGGGATGACCAGCCAGGCCGACCGGGCTCCTGAAAGCAGAACGCAGCCTAGACCGGCGGCATAGCCAAGGACGGCTACTCTTTGCTCGGTTTTCTTGGGAGATTGAAGGTTGAGAAGCGCAATGCCGGCGAAGAGCACGCCGATGACCCCCAGCAAGGCAGCGTTCGTCGTGCCGCCTTCTGCCCGATCGAAACCGAACTGGATCTGCCACACACTCAAGAAGAAGGTGATGATCATGCCGATGCCTGCTCCGAGGATGAAGAGCGGCACAAGGCGGCCGTCCGCGGATTGGCGCATCCGCGGCAATATCAGCCAGACCGAAAAGAAAGGCAGAAGTCTGATAATCCAGCCGAGCCCTTCCAGGGGTTGCGGATTGATGAATATGCTCGTAATCATCACCAGCGGGTAGATCGACATGCCGATGGCGACCAGGCGGTCGGATTTCGACAGGTTCAGGGAAAAACGGCGCGTCACCAGACAGAAGATGGCCCACACCATCGATACGGTGAGGATGATGGAATTCCCGTTTGGCGAAAGACCCGGAAGCATTGCAAACAGAAAGACCGAAATGCCATTGTTTCGATCGAGTGCATTCCTTGCCCCATTCCCGGGATAGAGCGCTTCTATCATGAGTTGCTTGAAGTACTTCACTTTGCCGGTCCTGAGCGCGTCGATCCTGCCTCGCTAAGGATCGCGATCTCCTCTGTCAAGCCGCCAATGAGGCGCAATCCGCGGCTTTTGCCGGGTGTCGTATTCCGGCAACCAGAACCCCGCGCGGATTCGCGCTATTCGATGACAGATGGCGAGTCGATGCGACGCCAAGGCCGGTTTCGGCAGAAAACACGTTTTAGGTGCGGCCCTCGTGTAAAGGTTACGTCCGAACGCCGTCGTGATCGATGCCCTGCCAGAGTGGCAGGCCGATCGCCTCCGAGACCTGCGGGTCGGCTGTGTAGATGGGATAACCGAGACTGACGAGCCGTGCCAGGGTCTCGGCGTCCATGCGCACATGTTTGCGGGCCAGATTGACGCCGTTGTAGACGTGGCCGGCCGAATGGGGATTGATGCCGGAGATGATCACGGCCGTCGCGCCGTTATAGAGGGCAAAGAGCACTGCGATGATGCCGTTCGAACATTTGGTCTCGGCGTCGAGTTCAAGGTTCAGGCGTCCGCTGACCTTGTGCAGCAAGGCGATCCGTTGGTAGCGATCGACGATGTGGGCTTCGTCGCAGCCATAGCCGATTGCTTTGAGACCCGCTTCCAGGCGCTCCCGGCCATGCCGCCATGCGAGGACATAAAGTGCACCCGTGCGCTTCCCGGCGAGAACGCGTCTCACCTCGACCGCGCTCGTATTGGTGCCTTCGACCTCGTTATAGCCCATCAGCGTGACATCGGGTGCGTCGATGCCCCAGGACTGAAGAGCGAGCTGCGAGGCGTTGACGGAGATGATGCGATAGGTCCCATCGAGACCGGTCGGCTTGTGGGATTTCGGCGCAGATCCCAGCACCACGACCGGGCCGGCAAAAGGCACAGCAGTGGTCGGTGGCGTAGGCTTTCGCAACAGATATTTGATCCGGCGAGGGATGTATTTCCTTGCCGCCGAAAACGCCTTCAACATCCGTGATACCACTTTGGAGATTATTGCCGGTGTATATATGCCGCCTTTGACGGACGCAAGCAGGCCCGTTCGTTTGCGCCTGCTAAGCCCCACTGCTGCCAAGCTTGGCAAGGCAGTGCAATTGATATACTAGTATGCCAGAAGGTGTCATCGCGCGGTATTTCCATGCCAATAGCATCAGCAGTCTTCGTAAATCCGGCATCGCAGGATGTTGGCGGGAAGCTGCGCCGTATCACGACGGCTGGCGCCATCTACGAGCGCCTGCATGCCGATATCGTCTCGCTCAGGATGCCACCCGGCATGCCGTTGCAGGAAAAACGGATCGCCGAGGATTTCGGGGTCAGTCGCACGCCGGTGCGCGAGGCTTTGCTCAGGCTTTCCGAAAGCGGGCTGGTCGACATCTATCCGCAGTCCAGTACCATCGTGTCGCGGGTGCCGGTCTCGGCGATTCCCGAGGCGGTGGTGGTACGCAAGGCGCTTGAAGGCGTAACCGTGGAGACCGCGGCCCTCACGGCCACCGTCGCCGATATCGCCCGCCTCGATGCCATCATCGCCCGCCAGCAGGCGCATTCGGCGGCCGGCAATGTCTCGAGTTTCCATGAGGAGGACGAGGCTTTCCACGAGGCGGTCGCTGAGATCGCAGGATATCCGGGTATTTGGGCCATACTGAAGACGGTCAAGGTGCAGATCGACCGGGCTCGACGGCTGACGCTGCCTGCGCTCGGACGCGCGGAAAATGTGGTGCGAGAACACACAATCATCCGTGATGCGCTTGCCGCACATGATGGGGCGGCGGCACGCGATGCGATGATCCATCACTTAAGCGCCGTCATTCCTGACGTCGATGAATTGCGGTCGCGTTACCCCGATTATTTCTGCTGACGGCAGACCCACACACGAAGCAAAAAGGCGAGGAAAGGAAGAGGAATGCGGCAGGGTTGGAGATGGTTTGGGCCGGAAGCGCCGGTTACGCTGGATGATGTCAGGCAAACGGGCGCGACCAACATCGTTTCGTCACTGCACCAGGTGCCGATCGGCCAGGCCTGGACGGAGAAGGAAGTGCGTGAACGCCAGTCTCTGATCGAGACGACGCCTGGCGACCGGTCGCCGCTCGTCTGGTCAGTCGTCGAAAGCATCCCGATTCCCGATGCCGTCAAGCGCAAGGGCGGAGAGGCGAAGGCCGAAATCGAGGCGTGGATCGCCAGCCTCGAAGCGGTTGCCGCCTGCGGCATCCCGATCGTCTGCTATAATTTCATGCCTGTCGTCGACTGGACCCGCACCGACCTTGATTTCGTGACGCCGACGGGGGCCACCGCGATGCGCTTCGATCATGAGCGTTTCGCTGCCTTCGACCTCTTCATTCTGGAACGGCCGGATGCGACGCAGCAATATTCCGAGGAGGATCGAGAACGGGCGCGTGTCGTCTACGAGGCCATGTCCGAGGAGGAGGTCGCCGACCTCACCCGCATCATCGCCTCGGCTCTGCCCGGCTCGACGACCGAGCCCCTTACCATTCCGGCCTTCAGGGAAAAGCTCGTCGCCTACAGCGGCATCGATGCCGCAAGACTGCGCCGGCACCTGATCGAATTCCTCGAAGCCGTGACGCCGGCCGCAGAAGCACGCGGCGTCAAGCTGACGCTGCATCCCGACGATCCGCCGCGCTCGCTCTTCGGCCTGCCTCGCATCGCCTCGACCGCCGAGGATTATGCCGCTCTCTTCGATGCGGTGCCGTCGGCGGCGAACGGGATGTGTTATTGCACTGGCAGCCTCGGCGTACGCGCCGATAACGACCTGCCGGCGATCGCCCGGCGGTTCGCTTCGCGCATCCACTTCGCTCATCTACGCGCAACGACGCGTGAAGGCGACGGTCGGACGTTCCACGAAAGCGCGCATCTGGAAGGTGATGTCGACATGGTCGCGGTTCTCCGCGAACTGGTTGCGGAAGACCGCCGCCGCAGCGCGGAAAACACCATCGTCTTCCGCTCGGACCATGGCCACCGCATGCTCGACGATCTCGACAAAACGGTCACGCCCGGCTACCCCGCCATTGGCCGCATGCGCGGCCTTGCCGAGCTTCGTGGCATCCTGCATGCGCTGGATGCCCCGCCGACCTGAGGGGGTTGGCGTCGCGCGGCATAGAAAATCATTGCGCTCTGGAGCCCAAGCGACACTTCAGAGCGCGCAACCCTTCAGGAACAGATTTGCGCACATCTTCGCCCTCGCGGCGATCTCCTCGATCCCCGGCGGCTGTTGCTGGCGCAGCATCGCTGCGCGCTGCGGTTCCATGATCATCATCCCACGGAGCATCCCGCAGGCGGCATGTGGATCGTCGAGCGCGATCAGTCCGCGATCGATCTGTCTGCGCAGCCAGTCTTCCATCAGCGCGTTGGTCCTGACGATCGCTTTCTCATAGAAGGTGGTGGCGATCTCGGGAAAACGGTCGGACTCGCTGATGACGAGCCGGGTCACGGTGATGGTGTCCAGTGAGAGCGTCAGCATGCCATAGGCCATCAGCATGCGCTCCAACCCTTGCCTGAGGTCCGCTACGGCAAGCGTTCCGGGATCGAGCGACATGAGGAAGCGCCCCGTCCGCTCGATGATCATTTCGGAAAAGAGATCCGCCTTGGTCGGAAACAGCCGATAGAGCGTCTTGGTCGAAACACCCGCCTCCTGCGCGATCGCGGCGATGCTTGCCGCCGCATAACCATTCTCGTGGAATTGCCGGTTGGCCGCCTCGATGATCACGCTTCTCGTATCGTCATCGCAGCGGATTTGCGGTCGTCCTCGCGGCCTCTTCTCGATTTCGTGATTTTGGACCATGACTATTTTCCAAATTCTTGTTGACACCGATTTTATAGAGCATATTTTGGAAAATATCAAGTTTCCTAAAGTGAAGCTGACGTGAATTCGAAGGCCGCAGCCGGTAGCGACAGCGACCAGTAACAGGAGAAAGGCAATGTCCATCAAAACGCTGCAGGCTCTGAACAATAACGCGCCTGTCACGGAAACCACGGCGGAAGCCGCGCCGGCAACCCTTGATGCCGGCAACACGCCACGCATTGTCGAAGCTGCCGCCGTTTTGGAGCCTCCCGCCCGTAAGCGCCGTGGCCGCGGACTGTTGCTGGGTGCGACCGCCATCGCCCTAGTCGCCACCGCCAGCTATTACGGCCATAGTTACTGGACCGCCGGCCGCTTCGAGATTTCCACCGACGACGCCTATGTGAAGGCCGACAATACGACCGTCGCACCAAAGGTTTCGGGCTACATCGCGGAAGTGCTCGTCAGCGACAACCAGATGGTCAAGGCGGGTCAGCCGCTCGCACGTATCGATGATCGCGATTTCCGTGCCGCTCTCGATCAGGCCAAGGCCGATGTCGCCGCCGCCGAGGCGACGCTCAATGCCAAGCAGGCCTCGCTGGATATTCAGCAGTCGACGATTGCCGCGGCTCGCGCCACAGTCGAGGTCGACAAGGCAAACGAGACCTTCGCGGAACAGAACAACAAGCGTTACGCCAATCTCGCCACCAGCGGTTATGCGCCGGTTCAGACGGCGCAACTGGCCGCTTCCGCCATCGCCGCCGCCCAGGCGACGATTGTACGCGACAATGCTGCCCTCGATGCCGCCGTCAAGCAGGTCGATCTTCTCAATGCCGAACTCGCCCAGGCGAAGGCAACGCTCGCCCATGACCAGGCCGTCCAGCATCAGGCTGAACTGAACCTCTCCTATGCAACGATTACCGCCCCTGTCGACGGGACCGTCGGTAACCGGACGCTGCGGGTCGGCCAGTATGTCCAGGCGGGTACACAGCTGATGTCGGTTGTACCCACGAGCGCGGTCTATGTGATCGCCAACTACAAGGAAACGCAGCTGACCGATGTTCGCGCTGGCCAGCGGGTGGATATCGAGGTCGATACTTTCCCGGGCCGCATCTATCGGGGCCGTGTCGACAGCCTTGCTCCGGCAAGCGGTCAGGAATTCGCGCTTCTACCTCCCGACAACGCGACCGGCAACTTCACCAAGGTCGTTCAGCGCATTCCGGTCAAGATCGTGCTGGACGGCGAAGCCGCCAAAGGCGACTTGCGACCCGGCATGTCCGTTCAGCCGAGCATCGACACCAAGGCCGATGCCGACCGCAGTTAAGCGCGGGGATTGGGAGATCGTGTCATGTCCACTATCGCAGCAACAGCCGCCCCCATATCGCAGCCGGGCGCCGGCACCAAGGAATGGATCGCCGTTCTCGCCGGCATGATCGGCGCCTTCATGGCGATCCTCAACATCCAGATCACCAACGCCTCTCTCCTCGACATCGAGGGCGGCATCGGCACGGGCGTCGACAACGGCGCCTGGATTTCGACATCCTACCTGATCGGCGAGATAGTCGTTATTCCGCTGACGGCCTATTTCAGCAATGTCTTCTCGTTCCGCCGCTATATCCTCGTCAACTCCATCCTCTTCCCCCTGTTTTCGATGGCCTGTGCCTTCGCCCACGATCTCGGCACGATGATCTTGTTGCGTGGCCTGCAGGGCTTTGCAGGCGGCGTGCTGATCCCCATGGCGTTCACCATGGTTCTCACCAAGCTGCCGAAGAGCCAGCAGCCGCTCGGCCTTGCCATCTTCGCCCTGTCGGTCACTTTCGCTCCGGCCATCGGCCCGACCATCGGCGGTTACCTGACCGAGAATTACGGCTGGCAAACGATCTTCTTCATCAACACGATCCCGAGCCTCATCATGGCGGCGGCTCTCGCGCTGACGCTGGAAAAGCAGCCGATGCAGCTTCATCTTCTGAAGGAAGGCGACTGGGCCGGCATCTTTACCATGGCGATCGGCCTCTCGGCGCTGCAGACAGTGCTGGAAGAAGGCAACAAGGACGACTGGTTCTCTTCGCCCTTCATCATCAAGCTCAGCATCGTCGCCTTCGTCTTTCTCGCTGCCTTCATCTGGATCGAGCTGACGGTCAAGAAGCCGTTGGTCAAGCTGCGGCTGCTCACCCAGCGCAATTTCGGTATCGGCGTGCTGGTCAACGTTCTGGTCGGCGTCGCGCTCTTCGGTACAGTCTATATCCTGCCGCAATATCTCGGCCAGGTGCAGCGTTATAATGCCGAGCAGATCGGCAACGTGCTCGCCTGGACCGGCCTGCCGCAGCTGTTGCTCATTCCGCTTGTGCCTGTTCTCATGAAGCGTTTCGACGCCCGCTATATCGGCTTCCTCGGCATCTCGATCTTTGCGATCAGCTGCTTCATGAACATCATGCTTTCGGCTGACAATGCCGGCGACCAGTTCTGGATCCCGAATATTGTCCGTGCCATCGGCCAGGCCCTGGTGCTGACGCCGATCACCGCTATCACGACGGCCGGCATTGCTCCATCAGATGCCGCCGCCGCCTCTGGCCTCACCAACATGCTGCGCAATCTTGGCGGCGCGGTCGGCACCGCTTCGCTCGGCACCATCCTGACGAAGCGCGAACAGTTCCATTCTAATATCATCGGCCAGTCGATCTCGCTGAGCCGTGACGAAGTTCGCGATCGCCTGGGCAAGCTTACCGGCTACTTCATCCAGCATGGCGTCACCGATCCGGCTGTCGCATCGCAGAAGGCGGTCGTCGCGATCGGTCAGGTCGTCAAGCGCCAGGCATTGATCCTGGGCTTCAGCGATACTTTTGCTGTCATCGGCGTGGTGCTTGCAGTGGCGGCGGTTGCCCTGCTCCTCACCAAAAGGCCGCAGGCCGGCGGCGGTGCGGGCGTCCATTGAAACCCGCCGGACGCGGCAGGAAGATCCTCCGTACGAAGAAAGCCCTCCTTTGCACTTCACATGCGAAGGAGGGCTTCACTCGTGAACGCTACTGGCCGATCTCGACCGTGAAGGCGAAACGCGCAACAGCGCCCGGTGCAAGCAGCGTCGTCGAAGGCCGCTGCGACAGCTCGCTCGAAGCCCCGGCTTGCGCAGCCGTGCCATGCCATGGCTCGACGCAGAGGAAGGGCGCGCCCGGCTTGGTCCAGAGAGCGAGGTTGGGCAGGTTTTCGAAGCGGAACCGCAGGCTCGGCCCGCCTTCGGCGCCGTAGCGCAGCCCTCCGCCCGCACCCTTGGGGAAGATCATCGCATCCTGCTCGAACATCGCGTGATCCAGAACCAGACGTCCGGCATGGAACGGCGAAGGCAGCGCTGCGGGGTTGATAAGGCCGCCCGCCAGCCGCACGAGCTCCGGCTCGCCCTGATTGTCGAGCGTGATGATGTGGGCGCGCCCGGTAGCGCCGGGCAACGGCCAGGCGAAGGCGGAGTGGAATCCAAGCCCGAAGGGCATTGTCTTCCGGTCGCGGTTGGTCACCTCGGCGCTGACCGTCAGCGCCCGGCCTTCCACCGCATGCTCCACGGCCAGCAGAAAATCGAATGGATAGACCGCCCGGGTACTCTCCGAGGCGGCCAGCTCATACCGGCACATCGTTGCCGTCGACGTCGCGAGGGTAAACTCGCTGCGGCGGGCAAAACCATGCTGAGCCATCGGATAGACCGTGCCATCGATCGCAACCTTGTCGTCCGGCGCCTTGCCGACGATCGGAAACAGGATCGGCGAGCGTCCGGTCCAGAAGGCGGCGTCGCCCGTCCATAGCCAGGAGCGTCCGTCGCTTGATGTAAGCGCCTGCATCTCGGCGCCGAGGGAGGAGACATCGACGGTGAGATCCTGATTGCCGATCCGGATTGAGGCTGGCATCGCAATTCCCTTTCGTAGGTTGGTACCAAGTCATCTCTTTTCCGCACCGGTGATTTCCACTCAATCGGTGAGGGTCATAATCACACGCCAGTCGGCGCTCATTCGTTACTTCCGCATCGCGCCCAATCTCGCGATCACTTCATTCGGAATTTCATAGCGCTGAATGGCGTCGCGGTTGTTTCTCAATCCGCAGATCTCACGCTGGATGAAGAATGCCCAGACCGCATCGGAGGCTTCATTGAGAAGTCTCTCGCGTTCCCCGGCGCTCTGGCGCTCGCCAGTCCAGGCTTTCAGGGCGGCGAGTGCGGCCTCCACCTTCAGCCCGTGACGCCCGAGTGAATCGGCGCGTTCCGACATCAACTCGTATTCGAGTACGTTGAAGCCGTTCCTGTCCTGCTGGGATTGTCTGAAAGACTGCGGCGGGCGAACGCTCATCGGCACGGATTCCTTGTCAGCGTATGCGACAACATTATCCAATCCGCACTCGGAGATCGAGAGGGTCAGCAACGGACCTAGCCCGCCGTTTCCCCGCGTGGTAAGGGCGCCGTAACTTTCTTTCAGGCCTAGCGCACATCATGATTCGTATCGAGAATATCAGCAAGCAGCTCAGTCACCGGATCCTCTTCATCGAGGCTTCCGCAGCGCTCAACAAGGGCGAGAAGATCGGTCTCGTCGGTCCGAACGGCGCCGGCAAGACGACGATCTTCCGGATGATCAACGGCGAAGAGCAGCCCGACGAGGGCCAGGTCTCCTGTGAGAAGGGCGTCACGATCGGCTACTTCAACCAGGATGTCGGCGAAATGGCCGGCCACAGCGCCGTCGCCGAGGTGATGAATGGCGCAGGCCCGGTCAGTATCGTTGCCGCCGAGCTGAGGGAGTTGGAAGCCGCCATGGTCGACCCCGACCGGGCCGGCGACATGGAAGAGATCATCGAGCGTTACGGTGAGGTGCAGGCCCGTTATGAGGAACTGGACGGCTATGCGCTCGACGGGCGCGCCCGCGAAGTGCTGGCGGGCCTGAGCTTCAGCCAGGAGATGATGGACGGCGACGTCGGTGCGCTGTCGGGCGGCTGGAAGATGCGCGTGGCGCTTGCCCGCATCCTGCTAATGCGTCCCGACGTCATGCTGCTCGACGAGCCGAGCAACCATCTCGATCTCGAAAGCCTGATCTGGCTGGAGGAGTTCCTGAAGGGCTATGAAGGCGCGTTGCTGATGACGTCGCACGACCGCGAATTCATGAACCGCATCGTCAACAAGATCCTCGAGATCGACGCCGGTTCGCTGACCTCCTATTCCGGCGACTATGAATTCTACGAGCAACAGCGGGCGCAGAACGAAAAGCAGCAGCAGGCGCAGTTCGAACGCCAGCAGGCGATGCTCGCCAAGGAAATCAAGTTCATCGAGCGGTTCAAGGCGCGCGCATCGCATGCCTCGCAGGTGCAGAGCCGCGTGAAAAAGCTGGAGAAGATCGACCGGGTCGAGCCGCCCAAGCGCCGCCAGTCGGTCGCCTTCGAATTCCAGCCGGCGCCCCGCTCCGGTGAAGACGTGGTCAACCTGAAGAACGTCCATAAGAAATACGGCAGCCGAAGCATCTATGAGGGGCTTGATTTCATGGTGCGGCGCAGGGAGCGCTGGTGCATCATGGGCATCAACGGCGCCGGAAAATCGACGCTGCTGAAGCTGGTGACCGGCACGACCGCGCCCGATCAGGGCAGCGTCGCTCTCGGCGCCAGCGTCAAGATGGGTTACTTCGCCCAGCACGCCATGGACATTCTCGACGGCGAACGCACCGTCTTCCAATCGCTGGAAGACCGTTTCCCCCAGGCGGGGCAGGGGCCTTTGCGCGCGCTTGCCGGATGTTTCGGCTTTTCCGGCGACGATGTGGAGAAAAGGTGCCGGGTGCTTTCGGGCGGTGAAAAGGCCCGGCTGGTCATGGCCATGATGCTGTTCGATCCGCCGAACCTGCTTGTGCTCGACGAGCCGACGAACCATCTCGACCTCGACACCAAGGAAATGCTCATCAAGGCGCTCTCTCAATATGAGGGCACCATGTTGTTTGTCTCGCACGACCGGCATTTCCTGGCGGCGCTCTCCAACCGCGTTCTGGAGCTGACGCCTGACGGCATCCACCAGTATGGCGGCGGCTACACCGAATATGTAGCGCGCACCGGCCATGAGGCGCCCGGCCTGCGGAGCTGACGGCTGTTTTTGAGGTGCCCGGTCCCGTCGATCGGCCGTGGGGACGCCGCACCGCGGCCTTCGCGGATTCGTCGGGCCATGCCTGGAAAGTCGCGCAGGAACTGGCTTAGCCGCATGCCGGTTCGCGTGAGCGAAGAACAGCTTCGGCCGTTATTGCGACCGCTTGCCACGATGATGACCCAATTCCGTGGTGTTCGGGACCCTCTTCAGACAATCGGGGCGGGCGCATCGGCATGGACTGGATCAATCGTTACATCGATCAGCCGTTATTGAACGGTGCGGCAACCTTGCTACGGAGTTGGCACAGCCGCACGGGCCAGCCGCCGGAGCTGCTGGAGCCGACGTGGAACCTTGCCGTGCTCTCCCTTCTCCTGATCGCGAGCGGACAAGTCATGGCCGGCAGGCCTTTCGCGCTCAGCGTTGTCGCGCTGATCATGTTGGCCCTGCCTTCCGCACGTAAACTGCTTTCGGTGGTGAAGGCGGGGAAAAATGTCTACGGCGCTCGGGAATACAAATCCCTGAGAGCGCGTGCCGTCACCAAACGCGAGGCGGAGTGGTCGGTGCGGATCATCGTGCTGTTCGCAGCCGCTTGCCTTCCCTTCATTGCCCGCATCGACGACCCGATAGGAGCCTCCTTCATGCTCGGTGCGAGCATCTGGTTCGTGCTGACGGGGCCGCTCAAGGCCTATCTCGAGGCGGCCGAGCCTCCGGAGCCGAATGAAGGCGACCGGATGTATAGCGGCGCGTTTCAGTTCGGCTGAACAGAAGTCGGTGCGGCGCTCCCCGCGCCGGTTGTGAGACGGGCAGGGAACCAAAAGTGGGCAGTCTCCGTTATTAGCGCAGCAACGTAAGAGGAGATCGCGATGCTTTACTACGCTTTGGTATTTCTCGTCGTGGCCTTGATTGCCGGCGTCCTCGGATTTGGCGGCATCGCTGGGGCTTCAGCTTCCATCGCCCAGGTTCTGTTCTTCATTTTCCTGGTGCTGTTCGTCGTATCGCTCGTCATGCGCTTCATGCGAAGAGTATAGTGCCGACGGATCACGTATAAGAACCCGGCGAAACGCATCCGCCGGGTTTTTCATTTATTGAAGATTGCCGTTCTGATCCCGGTCCGCCGTTGCGAAATCGGCCATCACCCGTTGCATGAACTCGCTCTTGCTGATGCGCCCATCGCGGTTCGTATCCGTCAGGGTGAATTGCTCGACGGTCAGGATTTGCGCCGTTTCGCCGGCCTGCAGGCTGCCGTCCTTGTTCTTGTCGAGATTTCCGAAGGCCGTGCCCATGAAGGCTTCATATTCGGAACGATCGACCGTCTTGCTGGAGTTGGCGTCGAGCCGGTCCATCTGCCCCTGATACATCGAGGCGGGTTGCTGGGATGCGGGCTGCTGGGCGAGTGCATCGGCATATTGACACAATATGACTGCCGTCACCAAAGCCAAGGTTTTCATTGTTCAATCCTCCCCAATCATTTGCAAGTCAGGCGATTGCCGACGAAACCGCCGCCGGCTATGCCGCCGCCGATGGCGAGCACCTGGCCGGTGCCGGCCCCGATCGTGCTGCCGATCAGACCGCCGACGATCGCGCCGCCGACGGTGCCGGCAATACATCCGAATTCAGAATTCCGATCCGAGACGGCCTGTGACGTTGTCCCGGACTGACAGGCTGAAATGGCCAGGCTTCCCGCCAGCATGATGGTTGTGCGAATGCGCATTTTTCCCTCTCGGTGAACTATACGCCGCCACTTCAAATAGAGATCGGCGGGCGTGCTGTTGTGCGGTCCCGGCAAAAATAATCTTCTGGGTATGGGTCACGAATTTCACGCGGCATTGCTGTCAAAGTGAAAACAGAACACCGGAAGAACATGCAGAAATTCTACGGCAACGCCGGACAATGCCCTTTGTTTCTCCCTGCGATGGCCTCTGCAGGGGGGAAGCTTCCGAATACTACTGCTATACATCCGGTGTGGCAACCTTAGCGATCATCGACGACAGTATCTGATCGACAGGGCTGGCATGCGCCGGACCCGGGCCGACTGCCGGGCCGATCGAAACCGTGCCTTTTCTGCAACCATGCCGGACAAGATCGTCAATTGGCTTGGGTTGCGGCACGGTGCCTTCGAAATGTCCTAAAGCGGGTCGAACCGTAAACCTGTTGTCGCTTGCGCCCCTCCATGCGCTTTCACATGCGATGCGGAAATGGCGCCGGTTTGGGATCGTTTTGCGGTTCCGTCCGTTATCTGATGTCGGGCAGCCGGGTATATGCTCCCGTCACGATTTGAGAAGGAGAGACTTATGAATAAAACTCTTGCGACGGCGTTTGCCGCGGTATCGCTGACTATTGCCGGCGCGGGGGCGGTAAGTGCCGCCGACCTCGTCACGAAGACATATGAAGAGCCGGACCTGCGCAACGGCGTGAAAATCGGCTATCTCACCTGCGATATCGGCGGCGGCACGGGTTATGTGCTCGGTTCATCCAAGGAAGCCGATTGCATCTTTCAGTCGACCGTCGGCAATGAGCTTCTTGATCGCTATACCGGCGAAGTCAGAAAGCTCGGCATCGACCTCGGCTTCACCACGCGCAGCCGCCTGATCTGGGCCGTGTTCGCGCCGACGGCCGGTTATCATCGCGGATCGCTTGCCGGCCTTTATGTCGGCGCCACCGCCGAAGCAACACTCGGCGCCGGCGTCGGCGCCAATCTCCTGGTCGGGGGCACCTCCGGCTCGATCCATCTGCAGACGGTCAGCCTGACCGGCCAGCTCGGCCTCAACGTTGCCGCCGGCAGCGCATCGATGACGCTCACCCCGACGAACTGACGGGTCTTTGACGCGCCCCGCCGGATCGCGGCGGGCGCCCCCTCGTCGAAAGCCGGATCACGACGTGATGGACATTGCTCGGCTGCCGTCATCCATGCCTCGGATGACGGACGACCTTGGGTGAACATTAAACCGGATCGATTCATCATCGATCCCATCCATCAAATGCCGGGGCTAAACAACTAGGTTTTCGCCCGGCCGGGCGCGATGAAGGCGGCGATCGTCTCCTCGTCATGGCCGGCCTCGCGCAGGAAGCGCCCGGCAAATTCGATGGCCGGGCTTCGAAGCGCATCGTCCGGGCGGATCAGGTGAAAGGCCACGTTGTTGTCGAGCGTGCGCTCCGACACCTTGACGATGCGCCCTGCGGTCAGCGCCGCATCCGAGAGCGGCGGGCGGGCAAGCGCGATGCCCAGTCCCTGGGCGCAGGCATCGATTACCAGATTGTAGTCTTCGAAGCGCCGGTCCTGGCCGCGCGGGATATAGTCGATACCCTCGCGCGCGAGCCAGCGGCGCCAGCCTTCGATATTCGAATCGTGAAGGATCGGCAGATCGAGCAGCGAAAGGGCATCGGAGCGTTGTCCGAGCCGCTCCGCCAGGACAGGGGCGGCGATCGGAAAGGATTTCTCCTGCCAGAGCGGCAGCGCGCGCACGCCGGCCCATGGCCCCTTGCCACAGCGAATGGCGAGATCCGTGCCTTCGCCGAAATCGGCCAGCCGGTGTTCGAGCGTCAGTTCGACATGCAGCTCGTCGCCTTCGAGCTTCGGCAGGCGCTGGAACAGCCACAACGAAGCGACCGACGGCGTTACAGAAAGGCGCACCACCGCCTTGCTGGGCCGGGGCAGCCAGCGTTCGCCGGTGTTGCCGAGCAGGGAGAGCGCTTCCTCGGCGCGCGCGAAAAACCGCATGCCCTCCGGCGTCAGGCGGACGCCGCGGGCTTCGCGCGCAAACAGGCGCACACCCATCCAGCGCTCCAGCCGTGAGACCTGTCGCGATACGGCGCCATGGGTGATGCCGCTTTCCTCGGCGGCGGCGGAAAACGATCCGAGCCGGGCGGCGCGGGCAAAGGTCTCGAGGGTATCGAGCGGCGGAAGCACGGGCGAGCTGTGAACCATACGCACATTTGATCATCGATTGCGATGCTTTTCAAGCACGCATCGAAGGCTTAATTCATTGTCGCAAAGGATAGATGGAGGCGAAAATGAGCATGGCGGCAAGCACACCGGTTTCGGCGAAACAACAAGGTACGTTCGATTTTGTGGCCTTTGCGGCGATCGTCGTCACCATCCTCTTCTGGGCTTCTTCTTTCGTGGTGATCCGTATCTGCCTTGGGCCGCTGACGCCGATCGAACTGGCGACGGCGCGTTATGTGGCGGCTGGGGTCCTTGCCCTTGTCTATCTCGCCATCTACCGGCCGATGCCGGAAAAACGCGATGTCCTACGCCTCTCGGTTGCCGCCGTGCTCTTCATCGCCGCCTATGCGGTGCTGTTGAACACCGGCGAGCAGACCGTTGCGGCGGGACCGGCGAGCTTCATCATCAACACCATGCCCGTTTTCACCGCGCTCATCGCGACATTCGCGCTCGGCGAGCGTTTCGGCCGCTGGGGCTGGGTGGGCACTGCGGTTTCCTTCGGCGGTGTGGCGGTGATCGCGGTCGCGTCCGACGGCGGCTTCAAGCTTGATCCGAACGCCGTGCTCATCCTCGGTGCCGCACTCTGCTCGGCGATCGCCAGCGTGCTGCAGAAGCCGATCCTCGGCCGGCTGCCGGCGCTTGCCGTCACCGCCTGGATCCTGCTGATCGGCTCCGTGCCGCTCTTTCCGGCAGTTCCGGCGACGGTCCGGGCTCTGGCGGCAGCACCGGCGGAAGTGAACTGGGGTGTCGCCTACCTCGTCATCTTCCCGACCGCGATCGGCTATCTTACCTGGGCCATCGCATTGAAGCGGCTGTTGGCCGCGCGCGCTGCGAATTTCCTCTACGGCGTCCCGCCGGTCGCAACGCTGATCGGCTTCGTCTGGCTCGGCGAGGTGCCGACGGTGCTGGGTGCCGTCGGCGGGGTCATGGCGATCCTCGGCGTGGTCGTTGTCAACGTGATGCGGAAGCGGTAACCGCACCTGACGCGGCGGCGCGCCACATTCGGCGTATTGAAGCCGGCCACCGACAAATAAGCATTGCGTCGCCCTTCGCTTTCTTTCAAAACGAAAGCAGATCGAAAGGGGCGCCTATGTTCTTGACCGACCGACAAACTGAAATCGTGGCGATTGCGAAATCGAGCGGCAGGGTTCTGGTCGAGGAGCTCGCCGCCCGTTTTTCGGTGACGCCGCAGACGATCCGCAAGGATCTGAACGATCTCTGCGATGCGCAGGTGCTGACGCGCATCCATGGCGGCGCGACATTCCCGAGCGGGACGGAGAACGTCAAATACGAGGCGCGGCGGCAGATTGCCGCCTCCGAGAAGCAGGCGATCGGTCTTGCGGCAGTCGACCTAATCCCAAGCGGAGCCTCGCTCTTCATCAATATCGGCACGACGACCGAGGCGGTGGGAGAGGCGCTCGCCAATCATCACGAGCTGATGGTGATCACCAATAATATCAACGTTGCCAATAGATTGCGGCTGTTCCCGGCGATCGAGGTGGTGATCGCCGGCGGGGTCGTGCGAGGTTCGGACGGCGGCATCGTCGGCGAAGCGGCCGTCGATTTCATCCGCCAGTTCAAGGTCGACTACGCCGTGATCGGCGCGTCTGCGATCGATATCGACGGGGCGCTGCTCGACTACGATTTTCGCGAGGTGAAAGTCGCCCAGGCGATTATCGCCAATGCCCGGCATGTCATCCTCGTCGCCGATTCGACGAAGTTCGAACGCACCGCGCCGGTCAGGATCGGCCAGCTTTCCCAAGTTCATACCTTCATCACCGACTATTGTCCGCTGCCGTCGATCCGCAATCTGTGTCTCGAAAACAATGTGAAACTAATCGAAACCAGTGGCAGATCGCGTTAGGCGCTCGGTGCCTGAGTGCTTCATTTTCAAGCATTCCTGGGAAAGCCTCTGGTCATTTTCTTCCGAAAACGCTTCCGGGAGCGATCTGCGAAAACATTCGTTTGACATTCGCATTTCTTTCGTTTTAACTGATGTTACTTTCGCAATTGCGCAAATTTTGTGCGATGCGAAATCCGCAGCAGGCTCGGAGGGGAAGTTGGGCCCGGAAATTCACGACATATTCGTCATCGGCGGCGGCATCAACGGCTGCGGGATCGCGCGTGATGCCGTGGGCCGCGGTTATTCCGTGGCGCTGGCGGAAATGAACGATTTCGCTTCGGGCACCTCCTCGGGCGCGACCAAGCTCATCCATGGCGGCCTGCGTTATCTCGAGCATTACGAATTCCGCCTGGTGCGTGAATCGTTGATGGAGCGTGAAATCCTCTGGGCGATGGCGCCGCATATCATCTGGCCGCTGCGCTTTGTGCTGCCCTATCATAAGGGCGGCATTCGCCCGGCGTGGCTGATCCGGCTCGGCCTCTTCCTTTACGATCATCTCGGTGGTCGCAAGCTGCTGCCGGCGACATCCGTGCTCGACATGCGCAAAGACGTGGCCGGCAAGCCGTTGAAGGCGTTGTTTACGCGGGCTTTCGAATATTCCGACGGCTGGGTCGACGACGCCCGCATGGTGGTGCTGAACGCCCGCGATGCCGCCGACAAGGGGGCGACCATCCTGCCGCGCACCAAGGTGGTTGCGGCCAGGCGCGAGAATGGCCTCTGGCACATCGAAACCATCGATACGGTCACCGGCCGCAATGGCAGCCATCTGGCCCGCATGCTGGTCAATGCCGCAGGCCCCTGGGTCGACCACGTCATCCGCTCGGCCTTCGGGCAGAACGAGGCCCGCCATGTCCGCCTCGTCCAGGGCAGCCATATCATCGTGAAGAAGAAGTTCGACGATCCCAGAGCCTATTTCTTCCAGAATCCCGACAACCGCATCATCTTCGCCATCCCCTATGAGGGCGAGTTCACCCTGATCGGCACCACCGATCGCGACTACACCGCCGATCCCAAGGATGTCAGGATTTCCGAGGAAGAAACGGTCTACCTCTGCAATGCGGCCTCTGAATATTTCAAGGAGCCGGTCAGGCCCGAGGATATCGTCTGGACCTATTCGGCGGTCAGGCCGCTTTATGACGACGGCGCCTCTAAGGCCCAGGAAGCGACGCGCGATTATGTGCTGAAAATCGAGGGCGAAGGCGAGGCTGCGCCGCTGCTCAACGTCTTCGGCGGCAAGCTCACCACCTATCGCCGGCTTTCCGAACATGCGCTGGAGAAAATCGGTGCCGCGATCGGCGTCAAGGGCGCGCCCTGGACGGCCAAGAGCCATCTGCCGGGAGGCGACTTCCCGGTCAAAGGGTATGAGGCCGAGGTCGCCAAATTGAAACGGCGTTATGCCTTCCTCGCCGACACACACGCGCGCCGGCTGGTGCGCCGCTACGGCACGAGGGCCGAGGTGCTGCTCGGCGATGCCAGGGGTCCCGGGGACCTCGGACGGCTGTTCGGCGGCGATCTCTATGAGGCTGAGGTCACCTACCTCGTTGAATATGAATGGGCCCGGCACGCCGATGACGTGCTGTGGAGGAGAACGAAGGATGGTCTGCGCCTTTCCAAGGAGCAGGCACAGTCACTGGAGGAGTACATGGCTGCCAGACCGGCGATGGCCGGATAAGAGCCATGTGATCCCCGCTGCGTGGAGGCACGGGAACAGGAATGCTGGAACTGCGAAACGCCGCCAAGATGGTGGGGGCGGACTATCACATCTATCCGACCGATCTGGTCCTCGAGCGGGGCACGCTGAACGTCCTGCTCGGGCCGACGCTGTCGGGCAAGACGTCGCTGATGCGGCTGATGGCTGGGCTCGACCGTCCGACCGCCGGCTCCGTCCATTTCGATGGCGCCGACGTCACCGGCATGCCGGTGCAGAAGCGCAATGTCGCCATGGTCTACCAGCAGTTCATCAATTACCCGGCGCTGACCGTCTACGAGAACATCGCCTCGCCGATGCGCATATCGGGTAAGGATGCCGCCACGATCGACCGCGAGGTGCGCAAGGCGGCCGAACTTCTGAAGCTTACGCCCTATCTCGATCGCACGCCGCTCAATCTCTCCGGCGGCCAGCAGCAGCGTACCGCGCTTGCGCGCGCACTCGTCAAGAACGCCAGCCTCGTGCTGATGGACGAGCCGCTCGCCAATCTCGATTACAAGCTGCGTGAAGAGCTGAGGCAGGAATTGCCGCGCATCTTCGCCCAGTCCGGCGCGATCTTCGTCTATGCCACGACGGAACCCTCCGAAGCCTTGTTGCTCGGCGGCAATACGGCAGCGCTCAACGAGGGCCGGATCACGCAGTTCGGCCCGACGATCGAGGTCTATCGCAATCCCCTCGATCTGACGACGGCGAAAACCTTTGCCGATCCGCCGCTGAATTTTATCGATCTGGTCAAAGCGGAAGGCAATTTTCTGCGCGACGGCGTTGTGATTTTTGCAGTGCCGCCGCACCTTCAGAACGTGCCGGATGGGCCGGCAACGATCGCGTTTCACCCGCATCATCTTGCACCGACCGCCCAGACGGCCGATTCGGCGCGGCTGACAGCACGGACACAGATTTCGGAAATTACGGGGTCGGAAAGTTTCGTGCATCTGCAATTTGCCGACACCCGTTGGGTGATGCTGGCGCACGGCATCCACAATATCGACCCGGACGCGGATCTCTCCGTTTTCATCGACACGCGCCACCTGATGGCGTTCGGCGCGGACGGCCGGGCGATCACCACTGCCAGGCAGAGGGGCTAGGAGAAGATCATGGCACGTATCACCCTCGATCATATTCGACATGCCTATGGGCCGAACCCGAAGAGCGAGAAGGACTACGCTCTTAAGGAAGTGCACCACGAGTGGAACGATGGCGGCGCCTATGCGCTGCTCGGACCTTCAGGCTGCGGAAAGACCTCGCTGCTCAATATCATTTCCGGCCTTATTCAGCCGTCCGAAGGGCGAATTCTGTTCGACGGACAGGACGTTACCAACCTGCCGACGCAGCAGCGAAATATTGCGCAGGTATTCCAGTTTCCGGTGATCTACGACACGATGACCGTCTATGACAATCTGGCTTTCCCCTTGCGCAATCGCGGAGTGGCGGAGCCCGATGTTGATCGTCGTGTCCGCGAAATATTGGAGATGATCGATCTTGCAGGCTGGGCCAAGCGACGCGCCCGTGGTTTGACGGCGGACCAAAAGCAGAAGATTTCGCTCGGCCGCGGCCTCGTGCGCTCGGATGTGAACGCGATTCTCTTCGACGAGCCGCTCACTGTTATCGATCCGCATATGAAATGGGTGCTGCGATCGCAGCTGAAACGGCTGCATAAGCAGTTCGGTTTTACGATGGTCTATGTCACGCATGACCAGACGGAAGCGCTGACCTTCGCCGACAAAGTCGTGGTGATGTACGATGGCGAGATCGTACAGATCGGCACGCCGGCCGAGCTCTTCGAGCGTCCGAGCCATACCTTCGTCGGCTACTTCATCGGTTCTCCGGGCATGAACTTCATGCCGGCCAGGGTGGAAGGCCGCACGGTTCGGATCGGTGAGCATGCGCTGACGCTCGATTATGCGCCAAAGACTTCGGCTGCGGCCAAGGTAGAGCTTGGAATCCGGCCAGAGTTTATCCGGGTCGGTCGCGAGGGCATGCCTGTGACGGTCAGCAAGGTGGAAGATATCGGCCGGCAGAAGATCGTTCGTGCGCAGTTTGCCGGCCAGCCGATCGCGATCGTCATCCCAGAAGACGGCGACATTCCGGCTGATCCACGGGTGACCTTCGAGCCATCGGGTATCAGTATCTATGCCGACTCTTGGCGCGCCGCACCGGAGGCTTGATCATGGAAAAAACCTGGAACAACAAAGCTTGGTTTCTGGTCCTGCCGGTCCTCGTGCTCGTGGCATTTTCGGCGGTCATTCCCTTGATGACGGTTGTGAACTATTCCGTTCAGGACACTTTCGGAAACAACCAGTTCTTCTGGAACGGAACGGACTGGTTTACCCAAATCCTGCATTCCGACCGTTTCTGGGCCGCCCTGCAGCGAAATCTGATTTTTTCGTTGATCATTCTCGCTCTTGAGATCCCGCTCGGTATCTTCATTGCGCTCAACATGCCGAAATCGGGCATCGGCGTGCCGGTGTGCCTGGTTCTGATGGCGCTGCCACTGCTGGTCCCGTGGAACGTTGTCGGCACGATCTGGCAGGTGTTCGGCCGCAACGACATTGGTTTGTTCGGCTATTACCTCAATGCCATCGGCATCGATTACAACTATGTGCAGGATCCGCTCGACGCCTGGGTGACGATCATCATCATGGATGTCTGGCATTGGACGAGCCTGGTTGTCTTGCTCTGCTATGCCGGTCTCGTTTCCATTCCTGATGCTTTCTATCAGGCAGCCAAGATCGACGGAGCGTCTCGTTGGGCTGTGTTCCGCTATATTCAGCTGCCGAAGATGAAGCGCGTTCTTCTGATCGCCGTGCTGTTGCGCTTCATGGACAGTTTCATGATCTACACCGAGCCTTTTGTCGTCACTGGCGGCGGTCCCGGCAATTCGACCACGTTCCTGTCGATCGATCTGGTCAAGACCGCCCTCGGACAGTTTGACCTCGGTCCGGCCGCCGCCATGTCGCTGATCTATTTCCTGATCATCCTGCTGCTTTCGTGGGTGTTCTACACCGTCATGACAAGCCACGACGCGGAGAATTGAAATGAGCGCCTCTAACGAAACGACAGCGAGCCGAAAGATCTCTGGCGTTACCAGCGTCGCAAGCGGTCTCTCCTCCGATGAAGTCAGCCGTCTGATGCGCCGGCGCGGCGAGGAATCGCGCTGGTGGTGGCTGGTTCCGACGATCTACATCATCGTGCTCCTGCTGCCGATCTATTGGCTCGTTAACATGAGCTTCAAGACCAATGCGGAAATCGTCAATTCTCTGACCCTTTATCCTCATAACCCGACGATCGCTAATTACGTGACGATCTTCACGGAGAAGGCGTGGTATTCCGGCTACATCAATTCAATCACCTATGTCGTGATCAACATGGTGATCTCGGTGTCAGTCGCGCTGCCGGCGGCCTATGCCTTCTCCCGTTATCGGTTCCTGGGCGACAAGCATCTTTTCTTCTGGTTGCTGACCAACCGCATGGCGCCGCCGGCAGTCTTTGCCCTGCCGTTCTTCCAGCTCTACTCGGCCTTTGGACTGATCGATACGCACATCGCTGTGGCATTGGCGCATTGCCTCTTTAACGTGCCGCTTGCGGTCTGGATCCTTGAAGGCTTCATGTCGGGCGTGCCGAAGGAAATCGACGAAACGGCCTATATCGATGGCTACTCGTTCCCGCGATTTTTCCTGAAGATTTTCACGCCGCTGATTGCGAGCGGCATAGGTGTCGCCTGCTTCTTCTGCTTCATGTTCTCCTGGGTCGAGTTGCTGATCGCGCGGACGCTGACGACGACCGACGCAAAGCCGATCGCTGCCACCATGACCCGCACCGTCTCTGCATCCGGCATGGATTGGGGCCTGCTCGCCGCCGCGGGTGTTCTGACCCTGATCCCAGGGGCGCTGGTGATCTGGTTTGTGCGTAATTACATCGCCAAGGGCTTCGCCCTGGGGAGGGTTTGATGAGCTTTTCGCTTCCCGATTTTTCATGGATGGCATGGACCTGGCCGACGGCCGCTTTCTTCATCGTTATCGTATTGCTGCTGATCGGCATGGGGGTCTGGGAGTATGCCGCACCGGGCGGTAACCCGCGGATCGGAATCCTGCGCTTCGAGACGACGCGCGGTGACCGGCTTTTCCTTTCGCTGCTCGGCAGCGCCTTTATCCATCTTGCCTGGCTTGGTCTCGCGGGATCAAGCCTCTGGTGGGCTCTCGCTCTCTCCGTTGTCTACGCCGTCGGCGTATTCCGTTACGTGTGAGGCAAACTGATGCAGATGGCCGGGGGTATTTCTGGCCGCCTGAGACGTGAAGACTGCAATCGCAAACCCTGGGAGGATATTATGCGAAGGCATTTATTGACGACGACAGCAGCGGTACTGCTGGCCATGACCGGGTCGGCCTATGCCGGCATGGACGAGGCAAAGACTTTCCTGGATAAAGAGATCGGCGACATGTCGACGCTCTCTCGCGCCGACCAGGAAAAGGAAATGCAGTGGTTCATCGATGCTGCGAAGCCTTTCAAGGGTATGGAGATCAAGGTTGTTTCGGAAACCTTGACCACTCACAAGTATGAGTCCGAGGTTCTGGCTCCGGCCTTCACTGCGATCACCGGCATCAAGGTCACACACGACGTCATTCAAGAGGGTGACGTTGTCGAAAAGATCCAGACGCAGATGCAGACGGGGCAGAACCTTTATGACGGCTGGGTCAACGACTCCGACTTGATCGGTACTCACTGGCGCTATCAGCAGGTGCGCAACCTGACCGACTGGATGGCCGGCGAAGGCAAGGACGTTACCAACCCCGGCCTCGACATCAACGACTTCATCGGCACCAAGTTCACGACCGCGCCGGACAAGAAGCTCTACCAGCTTCCCGACCAGCAGTTCGCCAACCTCTACTGGTTCCGCTACGACTGGTTCAACGACGAGAAGAACAAGGCCGATTTCAAGGCGAAATACGGCTACGATCTCGGCGTTCCGGTCAACTGGTCGGCCTATGAGGACATTGCTGAATTCTTCACCGGCCGTGACGTCAACGGCAAGAAGGTCTTCGGCCATATGGACTACGGCAAGAAGGACCCGTCGCTCGGCTGGCGCTTCACCGACGCCTGGCTTTCGATGGCCGGCAACGGTGACAAGGGTCTGCCGAACGGTCTTCCGGTCGACGAATGGGGCATCAAGGTCGACGAGAAGTCGCGTCCGGTCGGTTCGTGCGTCGCGCGCGGCGGCGACACCAACGGCCCGGCATCGGTCTATTCGATCCAGAAGTATCTCGATTGGTTGAAGGCGTATGCACCGCCGGAAGCTCAGGGCATGACCTTCTCGGAATCCGGTCCGGTGCCGTCACAGGGTAACGTCGCGCAGCAGATCTTCTGGTACACGGCGTTTACCGCAGACATGGTCAAGCCTGGCCTGCCTGTTATGAATGAGGACGGTACGCCGAAATGGCGCATGGCACCGAGCCCGCATGGCGTTTACTGGAAAGACGGCATGAAGCTCGGTTATCAGGACGTCGGTTCCTGGACCCTGATGAAGTCGACCCCGACGGATCGTGCGAAAGCCGCGTGGCTTTATGCACAGTTCGTGACCTCAAAGACGATCGACGTGAAGAAGAGCCAGCTCGGTCTCACCTTCATCCGCGAATCTACCATTCGCGACAAGAGCTTTACGGAGCGTGCTCCCAAGCTCGGCGGTCTGATCGAGTTCTATCGTTCGCCGGCCCGCGTTCAGTGGTCGCCGACCGGTACCAACGTGCCCGACTATCCGAAGCTGGCTCAGCTTTGGTGGCAGGCTATCGGTGACGCATCTTCCGGCGCCAAGACACCGCAGGAAGCGATGGATTCTCTCTGCGGCGAGCAGGAGAAGGTCATGGGCCGTATCGAGAAATCGGGCGTCCAGGGCGATATCGGCCCGAAGCTCGCCGAAGAGCATGATCTCGCTTACTGGAACGCGGATGCGGTGAAGAAGGGCAACCTTGCGCCGCAGCTGAAGATCGAGAAAGAGAAGGAAAAGCCGGTCACTGTCAACTACGACGAACTCGTCAAGAGCTGGCAGTCGAAGTAAGGCGGACCTCGGCCGGAGGCGACGAGGCTTCCGGCCATTCACTTCCTGCCACCGGCTACGGCCGGTGGCCCCTACAATCTTTCTCTTATGAAACCTCCGCATCCTGCTGCTCAGCAGCGGGCTGAGCTGTTTCGTGCGAGCCGGAGACGGATATGAGCGGCTATATTCTTTCGATCGATCAGGGCACCACGTCTTCGCGTGCGATCATCTTCGATGGCAGCATGAAAATGGTCGGCTCGGCCCAGACGGAGATCACCCAATATTATCCGCAGCCCGGATGGGTGGAGCACGACGCCGCCGAAATCTGGCGGTCCGTCGTCGATACGGCGCGCAAGGCGATCGCCGATGCCGGCATCGAGGCTGCCAATATCGCTGCGATTGGCATCACCAACCAGCGTGAGACGGCGGTCGTCTGGGATCGCAAGTCCGGCACGCCGCTCCACCGCGCGATCGTCTGGCAGGACAGGCGCACGGCCGAAATGTGCGAGAGCCTCAAGGCCGACGGATATGAGAAGCTGTTCAGCGCCAAGACCGGCCTGCTGCTCGATCCCTATTTTTCCGGCACGAAGCTGCGCTGGCTGCTCGACAATGTCGATGGCCTGCGGGAAAAGGCGGAGGCGGGCGAGGTCTGCTTCGGCACGATCGACAGCTGGCTGATCTACAATCTGACAGGCGGGCGCGTCCACGCCACAGATGCGACCAATGCCTCGAGAACGCTGCTTTACAATATCGATGACGGCGCATGGGACGAAGAGCTTCTCGGCATTCTCCGTATCCCCGCCGCGATGCTTCCCGAAGTAAAGGAATGCGCCGATGATTTCGGCCGCGTCGACAAGGCTCTGCTTGGTGCGGAGTTACCCATTCTAGGGGTCGCCGGCGACCAGCAGGCGGCGGCGGTGGGCAATGCCTGCTTCGAGCCCGGCATGATGAAATCCACCTATGGCACCGGCTGCTTTGCCCTGCTGAATACCGGCAGGGATCGCGTTTCCTCGTCGAACCGGATGTTAACGACGATCGCCTGCCGACTTGACGGCGAGACGACCTATGCGCTGGAAGGCTCGATCTTCATTGCGGGTGCGGCTGTGCAATGGCTGCGCGATGGCCTCGGCATCATCAATCAGGCCTCGGAAGCCGGGGTTCTGGCGACCAAGGCCGATCCCGGACAGCAGGTCTATATCGTTCCGGCCTTCACCGGTCTCGGCGCTCCCTATTGGGATCCCGCCGCACGCGGCGCGATCTTCGGCTTGACGCGCAACAGCGGCCCGGCGGAATTCGCCCGTGCCGTGCTCGAATCCGTCGCCTACCAGACGCTCGACCTGCTGGTGGCGATGAAGAAGGACTGGGGCGCCAACCAGCTGGAAACGGTGCTGCGCGTCGATGGCGGCATGGCGGCTTCGGATTGGACGATGCAATGCCTGGCCGACATCACGGGAAACCCCGTCGACCGCTCGGCGATCCGCGAGACGACGGCGCTCGGCGCCGCTTGGCTCGCCGGTTCGAAGGTCGGCATCTGGCCCGGCAGGCGGGATTTCGCCCGGGCCTGGTCCTGCGATCGCCGCTTCAGCCCTTCGATGGAAGAGACCGAGCGGCAGGGCAAGATCATCGGCTGGAAGAATGCCGTATCGCGAATGATTTCGGAAAGCTCGGCGGGATAGCATCTTTTTCCGGCGCTGCCGGGCATTTCATCGGAATCTCCCGATTGATGAGCCGACAAACCTCCCGGCAAGCCGAGAGTTCCCGCCTCTTCGGCGGTCGTCTCCTAAAGGCCGTAAGGAAAAGTCTCCGGATCACCGGTGCCGGGATCCTGCGGCGCCAGCGGAGTAAGCGCGTGGGTTTCGTCGAACCAGAGGAAGGCGTCATATTGCCGTGACAGCGATGTCAGCATGTAGTGGCTCAGTCGTTCCGTTTCCGGCCGGTAGATGACGCCGATGAAGCGCTGGAGCCGCTGTTCGACGAGGCTTGCATGCAGTTGTTCGTCGGCTTTGAGATCGAGAAGAAATCTGGGCTTTCCGCAATCGTGGCATAGGCGCTCGTAGCTCTGCGGGAGCGACGGGTTCATCGGCTTTTTCTCGGCCTGTCCATCCCAATCGTCTGCGGCAATCACCTCGCCGGAATGCGTTCCTAACCCGATGAGGCTGGTCATTCCATCGAAACGCTGTCGGCACAGCTGGCCGAGGTTCCGCTCGTCACGGGCAGCCGCCATCTCGGTATAGCGGGCATCGCCGATATGCGAGTTGTGGGCCCATATGATGATCTTTGCAGCCGGTCCGTGAAAATCGAGGAGATGTTCGACGGTGTCGGCCATATAAGTGTCGCGGAGATTCCAGGCTTGCGAGCCGCCGTAATACATGACGCGGTAATATCGCTCGGCGGCGGCAAGCAGCCTTGCCGACTGGGCGGCATTCAGGAAATCATCGCCGTTGGAGGCCGTATCCTCCAGCGATCGCGTCAGGAGCTCGGTGCATTGTTTCAGCACGGCCTCCTCGCATGATCTATAGGCATCGGTGAGGACGGCTCTGCCATAAGTCGCCGGGTTGCTCTGCCAGGGGCTGAGGCAGCCATAGCGTTCCCGGGCGATCCCGGCGGTTTCCGGGTCGGCACGTTCGAGATAGTCGAGGACGGAGCGGATCGATTCCGACATATTGTAAAGATCCAGGCCGTAAAACCGTATCGGATCTGCCCGCGACGCTTTGCGGCGGTCGTTTTCCTCCTTCATCCAGCGAGCGAAACCTGAAAATTCCAGGTTCCGCCACATCCACTTGGGAAAACGGCTGAACGGCGGGCTGCCTTTCGTCGTCCGGCCGTTTATTCGATGGTCGAGCGTTGCCGCGTCCGGCCAATCCGCTTCGACCGCGATCAAGTTGAACCCGTAATGCTCGATCAGATGGCGGCTGACGGCAGCCCGTGCTTCATAGAACTCGGCGGTGCCATGGGTGGATTCGCCGAGCAGAACAATGCGGCTTTCGGCAAACCTATCGAAAAAGGCGGCAAAACGTCTATCGTCGACCGACGAAAATTCTTCCGCGGCCTCTCGGATGAGTTCGCAGGGCGCCTTTTCGGCATGCAACGACGGGGTGGTCGCGGTGTACATCGGATGTTCGGCGGTCCAGGCGTCTTCGCCGATCAGCGGAACGAAGAGTACGCCGCCCAAATCTTCCTCCTCGAAGGTCGTGGCCGCTGTCCGCCTGATGCGTTTCAGGCGCTGTGCGTGGTCGCGACCCACGGGGATGATCAGCCGTCCTCCGAGATCCAGCTGCTCTTTCAGGGCAGGAGGTACCTCGGGCGCGCCCGCGGAAACGATAATGGCATCGAAGGGAGCGGCTTTCGCCCAGCCCTTGCTGCCATCGCCCACCCGAACGTCGATATTGTCGTATCCGAGCTTCTCGAACCGCTCCCGCGCCTGGAGCGCCAGCCTTTCATGGCGTTCGATGGAATAGACATGCCTTGCGATGCGGCTGAGGAGCGCCGAAGCGTAGCCGGAGCCCGTTCCGACCTCGAGCACCTTGTCGCCGGCCTTGAGATCGGCCTTTTCGATCATCAGGGCCACGATGAATGGCTGCGAAATGGTCTGGCCGTCGCCGATCGAAAGCGGCGCATCCTCGTAAGCGAATTCCTCGAAGCCCGGATCGACGAATTTTTCGCGGGGCACCATGCGCATCGCATTGGTGACGCCGCGATCGCGAATGCCGCGGCGCGTCACGAGGTGCTCCACCATGCGATCTCGGATGCGCGTCATGTCCATGGATCACCCTCGTTCGTCGACTGGCCGGGAAGCTAGGCTTCCACCTCGCCGTAAAGCTGACCGCAGATTGACAGTGATCTGCGCATCGCAGCGATGCGGTCTTCGGCATCCCTGGAAGAATAGGCCCAAATTTCGGTCGCCCAAGTCTTGCCGTCCATCTCGTATTCCAGGGCGAATCTGTAGAGCTGCCGGTTCTCAACGTCCGTGGTCACGAAGGCGGCATCGGGATCATCGCGACTGTTTCTCATTCTGCTGAAGCTTAGCACATTCACAGCATGCTCCTTGGATGCATGTCATCGTCGCGGCTTGCCAAGGGGCGCCGTTTCTCGATGGCTAACCATGTCGTCCGGATTTCGTTCCCTTCATCCTGCCGGATAAGAAAACGCCCGCGCCCGAAGGGCCTAAATCCCAGGTTTCCGATATCGGCCGATCTTCCACGCACGTCTTGCAAGATGAAGGCGCGATGATAAACCCGTAAAAATCAGGGGAGAGCGAAGAGTTTCTTAATTGTGCTCGGATAAAATATTTCAAATTCGACTTTTTGCACCTGCGAAATATTTGACAGCCGACGGGGCGGAAGAGTTGATCCGGCAGAATTGGGATCGTCACAGTACTTGGGGCAGGGGATGCTGTTTAAATCAACGACTGGTCGTAATTTGTTCTCGATTGCCGCCTGCGGCGTTGTCGCCGTTGTTGCAGCTTCGGGTGTCCTATTCTACAGCTCATACCACGCCATTCGCACGGAAAGCATCGAGCAGATGCGGCAGATCGCCCGCTCGGAGGCCGTGGCGGTCGAAAGAGATATTGGCGGCACGGTCCACATCGTCGACAGTCTCGACACGGTTCTGTCGACGATGAAACAGACCGGAGATGCCGACCGCGCGAGGGCCGACAAGATCCTGACGAATATGCTTGAGGCCAATACGAACGTCCTTGGGACATGGACGGGCTGGGAGCCGGACGCCTTCGATGGAAAGGACAAGGAGTTCGTCAACAAGGACGGACATGACCAGACGGGGCGATATATCCCCTATTGGGTTCGCAGTGGCGGGCAAATTACGCATGCCGCTTTGACGGACTACACGGTTTCTGGTCCCGGCGATTATTATCAGATCCCGTTCAGGACGGGCAAGACGACCGTCATCGAGCCCTATCTCTATGCGATCGACGGCAAGGACGTGCTGATGACCTCGGTCGCCAAGCCGATCGTCATCGATGGCAAAGCGGTTGGAGTGGCAGGGCTCGACCTTTCTCTTCAGGATACCAACAAGGCCTTTTCGCAGGTTCATCCGATGGAGACCGGCTTCATCAGCCTGGTGACCAGCGCGGGAAAGATCGTCAGCCACCCCAACGCCGGCCTTATCGGGAAAAATCTCTCCGAGGCAGGAGCCGAAACGGCAGGCTGGGAGCATCTGATCGCCAATCCCGGTCAGGAGCGTGAAGTCACGGGCCAGGATGGCACGGTGTCGCTGGCCGTGGTCGTCCCGGTCAGGCTTGCGGAAAGCTCGAACTGGTTTGCGATCGTGTCCGTACCCAAGACGACGCTCTTTGCCCATCTCGACACGATCATGCGGCACGCGGCGATCAGCACCGGCGTGGCCGCAGTTCTATTGGGCTTGGTCGGATGGCTGATTGCGCGCCGCTTCGTCAGCCGGATTTCCAGCGTGATCGATGAGACCGCCGGGATTGCAGCCGGAAAGCTCGACGTCCGGATCAGCGGCGTCGACGCACGCGATGAAATCGGGGATCTCTCGCGCTCCCTGGAGGTCCTCCTGGAAGGCAACCGCCAAAAGGCGCAGCTGGAAGCCGAGGCGGAAGCTGGTCGGGTACAGCAGGACCAGGAACGTTCCGAGCGGACACGGGTCGCCCAAGCCCAGGAAGCGGACGTCAAATTTGCCGTCGGTGAACTGGCGCTTGGTCTGGCTAGACTGGCGGAAGGTGATATGACGGTCGCGCTGGAAAAGCCTTTCACGCCGGCGCTCGATGAAGCCCGAACCAATTTCAATGAGTCGGTCGTCAAACTGCGTTCGGCAATGACGTCGTTCTCGCAGAATGCGCAGGTGATACAGGCCGGCGCGGACGAAATTCGTGCGGCCGCCGACGACCTTGCGCGACGGACGGAACAGCAGGCTGCCTCTGTCGAGGAGACCGCCGCGGCGCTCGAACAGATCACCACATCGGTCAAGGATTCCACTGTTCGCGCCGAGGAAGCGGGATCCATGGTCACGCGCACCAAGGAGAACGCCGAGCGCTCGGGTCAAATCGTCCGCAGCGCGGTGGAAGCAATGCACGACATCGAGCAATCGTCGAATTCGATCTCCAACATCATCGGCGTCATCGACGACATTGCGTTTCAGACCAATCTGCTTGCCCTCAACGCCGGCGTCGAAGCCGCGCGTGCGGGTGAGGCCGGCAAAGGCTTCGCCGTGGTCGCACAGGAAGTCCGTGAACTTGCCCAGCGCTCAGCCAATGCGGCCAAGGAGATCAAGGCGCTGATCATCTCATCTGGAGCACAGGTCAAGCATGGCGTCGATCTTGTCAGCCAGACAGGCGCCGTTCTCACTCGAATTGTCGAGGAAGTGCAGCAGATCAATCAGAATGTCCACGCGATCGTTCAATCCGCCCGGGAGCAGTCGACGGGGCTTCAGGAGATCAACACCGCCGTCAATCAGATGGACCAGTCGACTCAGCAAAATGCGGCAATGGTCGAGCAGTCGAACGCTGCGTCCCATACGCTCGCAACCGAAGTCACGGTCTTGTCCGACCGCCTCGCTCAGTTCCGGCTCGATGCTTCTTCAGGGGCCATCGGCCGCCATGCTGGCGCCCAGCACCATGGCGAGCAACGGCCTCGCGCAGCCCAGATTTCGCTCATCCAACGAGGAGCGGCCACGTCTCCCGCTCATGCCTTGAAACAGAGGCTGACGACGGCGTTCGGAAACGGTTCGTCTGCCACTGCTGCTGCGGACCGGCAATGGGAGGATTTTTGACGGCTGAAGCCGGCGCGCCCGACGGGTGCGATCGCGCGGATATCTGCCACCCTGCGTCAGAATTGCCCACCCGATTGACTTGCGTCCGCGAAGCACTAAGCTTTAAGGATCGCTAACATACTCCGCATGGCAATGGCGGCGGAGGGGCGAGTGGCTGGGCAAGCTTGAGGAGGATGGGTTTGCCGTGAACTACCGTGTTGTTCTGCTGATCGCCGCATCTGTCATTGTCTTTTCCTCTGCTGACGCCGGGGCGCAGCAGGGTGATGCAACGGCGGGCGCCACCGTTTTCAAAAAATGCGCGACCTGTCACATCGTCGAATCCGATACGAACAAGGTCGGCCCGTCGCTAAACGGGTTATTCGGCCGAAAGGCCGGGACGCATCCCGATTTTGCCTATTCGGCCTCGATGAAAGAGGCCGGTGACGGCGGTCTCGTCTGGGACGAGGCGACTCTACGCGACTATCTCCACAATCCGCGAGTAAAGGTGAAGGGCACGAAAATGGCCTTTGTCGGTCTCAAGGACGATCAGGAGATCACCGACCTTATCGCTTATCTCAAGCAATATTCGAAATGAGAGGCGATGTTCCAGATGACGGCAATACTCCAGAATGGCGAGCCGATACGGCGCGACATGTGAGTAAATTGCCGTAATTGCCGATATTTTCTATCTGTGCGATAATAAACACGGACTTTTTGCGGAATACGGTTTCACGGTCAACCTGCTCGAGGAGGAGCGGACATGGCTGTCGTGCTGATCCTCGTCCTGATTGTCGTCGGCTCCGTACTGTTCCATGTGCTGAGCCCGTGGTGGTGGACGCCGATCGCGTCCAACTGGACCTATATCGACAGCACCCTCGTCATCACCTTCTGGATCACCGGCATCGTCTTCGTGGCGGTGGTCTCGTTCATGGCCTATTGCGTCTACCGCTTCCGGCACAAGCCCGGCAACAGGGCGCATTACGAGCCTGAAAACCGCAGGCTGGAGGTGATGCTCGCCTCGGGAACGGCGGTCGGCGTCGCCGCGATGCTCGCGCCCGGCCTCATCGTCTGGAACCAGTTCATCACGGTGCCCGCCGATGCCGCTTCGGTCGAGGTCGTCAGCCAGCAGTGGCTGTGGAGCTTCCGCCTGCCGGGCGCGGACGGAAAGCTCGGCCGCGCCGACACGCGCGACGTCACGGCCGAAAACCCGCTCGGTCTCGACAAGAACGACGCAAGCGGCCTCGACGACATCATCGTCGAAGGCGGCGAGCTGCATCTGCCGATCGGCAAGCCGGTGCACATATTGCTGCGCTCGATCGACGTGCTCCATGATTTCTACGTGCCGGAATTCCGCGCCAAGATGGACATGATCCCCGGCATGGTCACTTATTTCTGGCTGACGCCGACGCGGACCGGCACGTTCGAGATCCTCTGCGCCGAACTCTGTGGCGTCGGCCATCCGCAAATGCGCGGCACCGTCGTCGTCGACAGCGAGGCGGACTACCAGACCTGGCTTGGGCAGCAGCAGACATTCACTCAGTTGACGGCGTCGTCCGGAGAGCCGCCGCCGGCGAACTGACGTGGCGCAGCGGTCGCGGACCGCATGCCGGTTGAGTTAACCGGCGGGAAGGGAAGAGAGATCATGGTCGAGATTCCATCCGGCAGCATCCCCTCCGCCGAAGTCGAGGATGTCGAGCTTTATCATCCGCACAGCTGGTGGACGAAATATGTGTTCAGCCAGGATGCCAAGATCATCGCCGTGCAATATTCTCTGACCGCCATCTCGATCGGCCTTGTGGCGCTGGTGCTTTCCTGGCTGATGCGGATTCAGCTCGCCTTTCCCGGCTATCTCTCCTTCATCGATGCCGACCATTATTACCAGTTCATCACCATGCACGGCATGATCATGGTGATCTATCTCCTGACCGCGCTCTTCCTCGGCGGCTTCGGCAACTATCTCATCCCGCTGATGGTCGGCGCGCGCGACATGGTATTTCCTTACGCCAACATGCTGAGCTACTGGATCTACCTGCTTGCGGTGCTGATCCTCGCTGCCGGCTTCTTCGCTCCCGGCGGCCCGACGGGAGCCGGCTGGACGCTCTATCCCCCGCAGTCGGTTCTCTCAGGCACGCCAGGCGGTAAGGACTGGGGCATCCTCCTGATGCTGATTTCGCTGATCGTCTTCATCATCGGCTTCACCATGGGCGGGCTGAACTATGTGGTGACGGTGCTGCAAGGGCGGGCGCGGGGGATGACGCTGATGCGGATGCCGCTTACCGTCTGGGGCATCTTCACCGCGACAGTGATGGCGCTCTTGGCCTTTCCCGCACTCTTCGTCGCCTGCGTGATGATGCTGTTCGACCGCCTGCTCGGCACCAGCTTCTTCATGCCCGCCATCGTCGAGATGGGCACGCAGTTGCAGCATGGCGGTGGCAGCCCAATCCTCTTCCAGCACCTCTTCTGGTTCTTCGGTCATCCCGAGGTCTATATCGTGGCACTGCCGGCCTTCGGCATCGTCTCGGACCTGATCAGCACGCATGCGCGCAAGAACATCTTCGGTTATCGCATGATGGTCTGGGCGATCGTCATTATCGGCGCCCTGAGCTTCGTCGTCTGGGCGCACCACATGTATGTCAGCGGCATGCACCCAGCCTTCGGCTTCTTCTTCGCCACCACGACGCTGATCATCGCCATTCCGACGGCGATCAAGGTCTATAACTGGGTGCTGACGCTCTGGCGCGGCGATATCCACCTGACGCTGCCGATGCTCTTTGCGCTCGCCTTCATCGTCACCTTCGTCAATGGTGGTCTGACCGGCCTCTTCCTCGGCAATGTTGTCGTCGACGTGCCGCTGTCGGACACGATGTTCGTGGTCGCGCATTTCCACATGGTCATGGGGGTCGCGCCGATCCTCGTCATCTTTGGGGCGATCTATCACTGGTATCCGAAGGTGACGGGGCGCATGCTGGACGAGACGCTCGGCCGGATCCACTTCTGGATCACCTTCCTCGGCACCTATGCGATCTTCTTCCCGATGCATTATCTCGGCCTGCTTGGCGTGCCGCGCCGCTATTTCGAGATGGGGGAGACAGCCTTCGTTCCGCCTTCGGCCCATACGCTGAATATCTTCATCACCGTTATGGCGCTCATCGTCGGGGCAGGGCAGATGGTTTTCCTGTTCAATCTCGCCTGGAGCCTTTTCCGGGGCAGGGAGGCCGGTGGCAATCCATGGCGGGCAACGACGCTCGAATGGCAGACGCCTCAGACGCCGCCGACGCATGGCAACTGGGGCAAGGATCTGCCCATTGTTTACCGCTGGGCCTATGACTACAGCGTGCCGGGGGCGGCGGAGGATTTCATTCCGCAGAATGTGCCGGCAACGGGCGGCGTCACCCGGGAGGCTCCGGCATGAGCATCGTCCTGATCTTTCTGGCCGCGATCGCCGCAATCATGATCTGGTGGCTCTCCGGGCAGCGGCTGACGTCCAAGCCCTGGCTGGAGACCGGATCCGTGCAGATGCCGGTGCATGCCGGCGATGAGCGACCGTCCGTGCCGGCCGTGAAGGTCGGCCTCTTCATCTTTCTCGGTGTCGTCGGCGCGCTCTTCAGCCTTGCCGTCAGCGCCTATTTCATGCGTGCGGCCTCGGCCGACTGGTGGGGGATGCCGGTTCCGCGATTGCTCTGGGTGAATACCGCGGCGCTTGCGCTTAGCAGCGGGGCGCTGCAATGGGCCAAACGCGAAGCGCAGCACGGCCGCATGGAAGCGCTGCGGCCGGCGCTCGTCGCCGCGCTTGCCCTTGCCGTCTTCTTTCTCGCCGGGCAGGTTCAGGCATGGCGGGAACTCGTGGCCGCCGGCTATGTGCTCGCCGACAACCCCGCCAACAGCTTCTTCTACATGCTGACCGGCCTGCATGGCCTTCATATTCTCGGTGGGCTTGCCGTGCTCGCGCACACGACGGCCAGGGCCTTCGCTGCCGATGTCGCGCCGGAGAGGCTTCGGCTCAGCGTCGATCTCTCGGCCATTTATTCGCATTTCATGCTCGCCGTCTGGCTGCTGCTCTTCGCGCTCTTTGCCGGCTGGGCCAACGATTTCGTCGATCTCTGCCGCACATTGTTGAATTAGGGGGAGCAGATGGCACACACTGTCGCGACGCATGACGAGGCAAACCTCAGGCCGTCAGGCCTACGCGGTGTCGCCGCCGATTTCAGCTCGGATCAGCGTGCCTTCAAAACCGCCTCCTGGGGCAAGGCGATGATGTGGATCTTTCTGTTGAGCGACACCTTCGTCTTCGGCTGCTTCCTCATCGCCTATATGACCGCGCGCATGTCGACGCCGGTCGCCTGGCCCAATCCGAGCGAGGTCTTCGCGCTGCATATCGGCGGTGAGGACGTGCCGCTGATCCTGATCGCGATCATGACCTTCGTACTGATCTCGAGCAGCGGCACTATGGCGATGGCGGTTAATTTCGGCTATCGCCGCGACCGCCGTACGACTGCGGTGCTGATGCTGCTGACGGCGCTTCTCGGCGCAACCTTCGTCAGCATGCAGGCCTTCGAATGGACGAAGCTGATCACCGAAGGTGTGCGCCCCTGGGGAAACCCGTGGGGGGCCGCACAATTCGGATCGACCTTCTTCATGATCACGGGCTTTCACGGCACCCATGTCACGATCGGCGTCATCTTCCTCATCATCATCGCCCGCAAGGTCTGGCGCGGCGATTTCGACGTGGAACGGCGCGGCTTCTTCACCAGCCGGAAAGGCCGCTACGAGGCCGTCGAGATCATGGGCCTCTACTGGCACTTCGTCGACCTGGTCTGGGTCTTCATCTTCGCATTCTTCTATCTGTGGTGAGGTCGTTATGAGCGAGACAACGGCGCATGCAGAAGTCCAAACAACGCATGCACAGGCACATACCGGACAGCAGCACCCGATCGGGCTCTATTTCCTCGTCTGGGGCCTGCTCTTCGTGCTCAGCGCCTTTTCCTACATGGTCGATTACCTCGGCATCCAGGGCTATCTCAGATGGACGCTGATCCTCCTGTTCATGATGCTGAAGGCCGGCCTCATCGTCGCCGTCTTCATGCACATGGCCTGGGAACGCCTGGCGCTGGTCTATGCCATCCTGCTGCCGCCGCTCTTGGTGCTGGTCTTCGTGGCGCTGATGGTATCGGAAGCGGATTACACGATCCTCACCCGGCTCGCCTTCTTTGGTGGTGCGCCCTAGATAGCGCTTCCGGAGAGAAGGTTCGGTATGGCTGAGATCTTGTTGTTCCATCACGCGCAGGGGCTGACGCCAGGTGTGCGCGCCTTCGCCGATGCCTTGCGGGCCGGCGGCCACGTCGTGCATACGCCCGATCTCTTCGAGGGGCGCACATTCCCAAGCATCGACGAGGGGCTTGCCTATATCGGTGAGATTGGATTCGACGCCATGAGAGAGCGCGGCGTCGGCGTTGCCGACAAGCTGCCTGCTGCGCTTGTCTATGCCGGGTTTTCATTCGGCGTGCTGCCGGCACAGAAGCTGGCGCAGACGCGGCCCGGTGCGCGCGGGGCTCTACTCTTCTATTCCTGCCTGCCGATCAGTGGCGAATGGGCCTTCGGGCCCTGGCCGGACGGCGTCGCAGTCCAGATCCACGGAATGGACAACGACCCGATTTTCGTCGGCGAGGGCGATATCGATGCCGCCCGCGAGATCGTCGAGAAAGTCGAAGATGCGGAGCTTTTTCTGTACCCCGGCGATCAGCACTATTTCGCCGACAGCTCGCTGCCGTCCTATGATGCGGATGCGACCGCGCTGCTGACGACGCGGGTGCTTGGCTTCCTGGATCGCACGTTGATCAATCAGCCGACGCGATGACCCTATTGCTTTCAAGGCCAAGCTGAAGGGAGATGGTCCGGAAAACCTATGGTCATTCGCTCCGCGAGGCGAAGAGTTCCGGAATCATGGCATGCGCCGTTTCCCGAAGCTTCTCTGCGTTCTGCTCGTCGATATAGCGGTATGGACATCGCAATCTGGTGCCAACCGGTCCCCGGTTGCCGATCACGACAGCTCTGAGAATTGATTGATAGCAATGGGCTCGTGCCAGCCCGTTCCGGGTGGCCGGATGGATCACGCTTCAGACGCCACGGCGCTGAGGATCGACCGTCCTTAAGACTTCGGCCGAGAATGTCCCATCAGCGCTTCATACTCTCTGTGGGTCAATCGTTCGATTGCCTGCAGCTGTGCGGGAATGTCCATCCGCTCGTGCAGGACTGCGGCAATGACGAAGGTTGCATCGTCGACGACAATGTAGACGGCGTAGTGGTGCTCGATCTTGTGGAGCCGGAAGAGCGAATTCCCGACGCGCTCCTCTTTCTTTGCCTTCACGCGGGCATAGGCTTCAGGGATGCCTTCAAATCCCACCCGCAGCAGGCGGCCATATGCCTTTGCCTGTTCGGAGGACCATTTCCGCGCCGTTTCGCGAACTGCCAGACGATAGTTATCAAGTGCTGTCGGCAGAATGAGCACGCGAGGGGCCACTACCGCAGCTCTTCATCCAGTTCAGCATCGACGGCGTCCAGCGCAGAAAGGGGCAGCATCTCTCCACGCCGGAATTCCTCTTCCGCACGCAACAGCGAGCGGATGGCATAGCGGCGGTCTTCTTCGCGTGCCATGTCTTCGCGAATGAGCGCGCGCACATATTCGCTCGGCGTCGTATATTGGCTCTTCCCGTTGGCGCGCATATCGACGAAGGCGCGCATTTCATCGGGCAAGCTAACATGCAGGCTGCTGGTCATAACCTACGGCCTCCTAATCCAGATTGCTGAATGAATTGTTGTGTATCCGGGTCGCGATGTCAATATTTGACATTTCCTCGATCCCGTCGGGCGGAGAAGATCGACCGGGGTGGCACTGGTCAAGTCCCTGTCGAGCGTATGGATCAGGCCACGCGACGGAATATGCGAACCGCCGGCAATGCTTCAGCGGTCTTCGTGTCGCGCAGCGTGAACGGTCCCTTGCATGGCGTCGGCTGCACCCTCGCACCGATAGCCGCGACGCAACTTGCGGCCGGCCATGCGCTCATAGGCAATCGCAGCCTCCTCGGCCGTATCGAACAGTTCCACTCTCAGCCGACCCTCGGTCCCGATCCGGCCCCAGTTGCGCAGGAGAGAACTGCCACCGAACAAATTCGGCTGGATCGACAGGCGATAGAAGCGCGCCATGTTCCGAGACGTAACGATCCGGTAGAGCAGCATGATGTCGGCTTTTGCATCCATAGCCGATCATGCGTGCTCATCGTTTGGCCGTCCAACGCGTTCTCTGAATCGTTCGCGGCGGATCGATTCACGTCGCTGATGCGTCGCGCTCAGATGGCTGAATGAGGGTCGTCGCTGTAGAGATAGATCGGATAGCCGGGACCGATAACGTCCCGCACGCGATCGAACCACGCCGCAACTGCCGGATAATCGGTTACGACGAAGCCGCAATCTGATGCCCGATGGGCATAGGCGTAAACCGCCAAGTCCGCGATCGAAAACTCCTCTCCAACCAGATACGGCGTGCCCTTCAACCCGCGTTCCAGTGCGGCAAGGGCGCGGAGCCCGGCCGCACGTTTGGCTTCGGCCATCGCTGCGTTCAGTTCGAGGCGCCCCGTCAACGTCCAGAAACGCAGCGTGCCGATGACCGGCTCGACGTGATACTGCTCGAAGAACAGCCACTGCATGACCTTAGCGCGTTGATAGAGATCCGCCGGCAGAAACCGGGTGCCCTCGGCCAGATAGGCGAGGATAGCATTGGACTCTGCGATCGTCCGCCCATCCTCCAGTTCCAAAACCGGAATGCCTCCTGCCGGATTGAGGGCGAAAAAGGCATCGGTGCGGGCCTCGCCTTCGAAAATCGATAGCAAGCGGGCTTGATACGGAATGTCCAGCAGCCCGAACAGGACCCTGGCCTTCCAGCCATTCTGCGACGGGAGATAATCGTGAAGCGTGAGCATGAATTCCTCCTTTGACGGCGAATTGATTCTGCACGCTGGCTCGGCATCTGCCACCCGATTTCTGCACGAAGGCCTGGTATGGCGGGCGCGGTCCGGCCAATTTCAACGCATGCAGATTTGCGCTTTCAAGGCGGAGACGAGGTCAAAATTCTGGATTGGCGGGTGCCGAGCAACAGAACGACGGCGGCGAAGAGGGCGACGGAGGAAGCAACTTGAAGCACGGTCCGAAAGCCATAGGCCTGTGCGATCAATCCCACGGCCGGACCTGCCAATACGCCGCTGATCATCAACGTGTTCCAGTAAATTGCCGTCGCACGCGCCGGCCGACCTCCGGCATAGGACTGGACAAAACTGATGCCCATACTTGCATAAAGCCCGTAGTACAGCCCCTCCATTGCCGCGCCGACCAACATCTGTGGAAAGGTTTGGACCGAAGCCAGAACCTGGATGGCGACGACGGCCAACAGCGTTGTGGCCATCAGGGATTTCCGAATCCCAAACCGGGCGATGAGAAGCGGGGTCGAAAAAATAGCGAGGACTTCGACAAAGGTTTTTACGGTGAAGGCTGTCCCAGGCGCATAGCCGGGCAGGCCAACCTCCTTGATATAGAAGAGAGGCAAGGTCGAAAACGTCAGAGAGTGGGCGGACGACAGGCAGAACACAAATGTTGCGGCAAGCCAAAGGCCGGGATTTGCGCTGCCGCCTTGGTGGTTTTCGAGGACGTTTTCCTTGGGCTTGGCCGTAGCATTCTGCGGCTTGACCCACAACCAAAGTGCCAGCCATACAAGCCCGAGCAACAGGCAGAACCTGAAAACTGCGATCTTGCCCATTTGGTCCGCAACGAGAAAGGATACCGCTGGTCCGACCATCCAGGCCGTGGATGTCGTGGCGCGCATGAAGGCGTTCAGCCGGTTCCGCTCGATCTGGTGTCGTTCGGCCAAAGCTGCCCCGAGGCTGAACATTGTCGAGACTGCGCTGGTGCTCAGTCCGAACCCGACGACGCCGAATGTCAGCGCCGCCCACAGAGACGGAACCGTTGACAGAGCGAGGTTCGCCAGCAGGTAGCCGCCCAAGGCGATCCCGATCAGCGCAAAGGCACTTTCGCCGCGGTCAATACGCCTTGCAAATTGACGATTGACGGTGATTGCAAGGCACGAGAGAGCGCCCGCATAGAGGCTGATTGTCCATGGAGGCTGCTTCAAGCCATCGACGATAAAGAACCCCATGAATGGTGCGATCATCGAGTTGCAGACTGTTCCGACGAACAGAAGCATCAGAAGGGGGAGGAGAGTATTTCTATGAGGACGAGACACGGGACCGAATATGAAGCTCGTGAGAGGCGCCACGCATCGCACAGCTTATAGGCTTAGGCAATCGGACGCCTCGCCGCTCGTCGAGCCTGTCCCGAAACTACTTTCCATCCAGCCATTCCTGCAACTCGGCCTCGGCCCGCTCCAGAGCGCTGTAGTTCAGGAGTTTGCGCAGGAAAGCGACGGTCACGGCGCGGGCGCGGAGATTGAAGCGGCCGTCTTCGTGGTCGTCGCCGGCGCTCTGGTAGACATCCAGCTTGTCGTAGAGCTGCTGCAAACGGTTCTGTACGCTGCGTAGCGATAGGCCCCGGCGCTTGGCGATTGCCCGGTCGGTGAGGCCGAGCGCGATATCAACGAGGATCTCGTATTCGGAATCGGTGAAACCGTTCGTCTGGCCGAGGCTCTTCTGCTGCAGGCCTCGCACTTCGCGGTCGATGACGCACTGGCTCTCGATGAAGATCGAGCGCAGCGCAAGCTTCAGCCGCTCGTCGGAGGCGGATTTCAGCACATAGCCATAGGCTGCGCCATCCGGCACGATGCGCGAGACGCCGCGCACATAGGCCTCGTCCGAATAATTCGACCAGAACAGGATGCGGGTTTCCGGCCGTTCCTTCCAGATGGTGCGCGCCGCCTCGATGCCGTTGCGGTTTGCCATCTGCAGGTCCATGACGATATGGGCGGACTTGTGGTCACGGGCGAGCTTTTCGCCGACGGTTCCGTTTTCCGCCTCGATCACCGTGTCGCATTCCGGCAGCGCCGCATTGACAGCCTCGTGCAGATAGGACCGGTGCAGCGGGTCGTCCTCGACGATCAGAACCTTCATTGCGCCTCTCTCCTCAGTCCGGCCCGCTCGCCGGGTCATGCGGGCCGAGCGCCAGCATGACGCGCACCGCAGTTCCGCGATTGTTGTGGCCTGGCCCGGTCGTGAAGCGCGCGGAAATCAGCCGTGCCCGGGTCTTCATATTGTCGATGCCGCCGCCGATCCGTCCGCGCGCCTTGGCGAGCCCGGTGCCGTCGTCGGAGATTTCGATCGACAGCCGCTCGTCGTCGGCCTCGAGCCGCACCGTAACGGCGAGCGGAGCGGCATGGCGCACTGCATTGTTGATCGCTTCCTGAGCGATGCGGAACAGCGCGACGCTGACGGTTGGTTCCAATTGCTCCAGTGCGCCGTGGGTCTCGTCGACGAGGCCCCATTCGATGGCCGATCCCGTGTCGCGGGTCGATCGGTCGAGATGATGCTCGATCGCCTGGGCGAGGCCGAAGAGCTGGAGCACGGAGGGTTTTGCCTGCTCGATGATCTGCCGCAGATCCTGCATGCAATGCTGCAGGGAGCGGGAGAGCGGCTCCAGCGCTTCAGGCGTCACCTCTCCGTTGCGCGACAGCCTGTCGATCCGGCGGGCAAGCCGCGTCAGGTCGGCAAGCGTCTGGTCGTGAAGATCCATGCCGATCCGCTGACGTTCCTGCTCCAGCGCTTCGGTCAGCTTCAGCGCGCCTTGACGCAGTCCCTCCTCGCGGGCGCGCGCCTCCGCCTCGACGATCGCCGAGCGTTGCGCCTGTTCGGCCGCCTGCAGCGCGAAGAAATAGGGCGTCAGAAGATCGGCGATGATGCGGGCGCGTTCGATATCCTCCATCGTATAGACGCCCGCCGTTTGCGACGAACAGGAGAGTGCGGCGATGATCGTGCCCTGCACCTTCATCGGTACATGCAAACGGCTCCTCAGCGACTGTTCGACGATCGGCCGCTTGAACGCGCCCTCGAAATGGAAACGCGGGTCGGTCATCGCGTCGTCTGTCAGCAGAAAGTCCACTTCACCCCAAAGCAGCGAACGGATGGGGCTGTTGACGACAGGCGCGCCGGCGATCTCGCCCCAGGCGGTCTCGATGCCCGTCTCATAGGCCGTGTGATAGTTGCCGCCTTCAAGCAGGACGCAGACGTCGAGATGGTCGTGGGGGATGATGTGGGCGACCTCGGCGGCGACGGAGCGGATGGCCGAGCGGAAATCGAGCTGGCCCGCGAGCAGCCGGGAAATGCCGAGATAGTGGTCGAACATGGCCGCGGGTGCGAGATGCAGCATCGTCAATTCCTCCCCGAGACAGCAGCGGGCTCCTCAACCCGTCGCGATCCTTTCCCAGTAAGCGCCACGGAAGCCCCGCCGTCTTGCGTAAACCCGCAGCTTGTTGCGCAAAACCCGCAAACGACTTGCTGCCTTGCCCCTGTACAGGCCAATCGATCTCCCGCATCCTGCCCTTACTGAGAGGAGGAAGCTCAGTGCAAGAACAATTTTCACTCGAGCCCAATTGGGACAGGCAGGAGTGAAGCGATCGCCGACCGGCGATCATGAGGGAGGAAGACATGACAATCCGTAAGATGCTTCTGGCATCGGCCGCTATTGCTTGCGCCGCGATGCCCGTTTCCGCCTTTGCCGATACGTCGGCCAAGAAAATCGCCCTTTCCAACAATTATGCCGGCAACTCGTGGCGCCAGGCCATGCTGACGAGTTGGGGCAAGGTGACGGGAGAAGCGGTCAAGGCCGGCGTCGTTGCCGCTGCCGATCCTTTCACCACCGCCGAGAACCAGGCGACGGAGCAGGCGGCGCAGATCCAGAACATGATCCTGCAGGGCTATGACGCGATCGTGCTGAACGCGGCCTCGCCGACGGCGCTGAACGGCGCGGTCAAGGAAGCCTGCGACGCCGGCATCACCGTGGTGTCCTTCGACGGCATCGTGACCGAACCCTGCGCCTGGCGCATCGCCGTCAACTTCAAGGAAATGGGCCGCAGCGAGGTGGAGTATCTCTCGAAGAAGCTCCCCCAGGGCGGCAACCTGCTCGAGATCCGCGGCCTTGCCGGTGTCTTCGTCGATGACGAGATCTCGGCCGGCATTCACGACGGCGTCAAGCAGTTCCCGCAGTTCAAGGTCGTCGGCTCCGTTCATGGCGACTGGGCGCAGGACGTGGCGCAGAAGGCGGTTGCCGGCATCCTGCCGAGCTTGCCCGACATCGTCGGCGTGGTGACCCAGGGCGGTGACGGTTACGGTGCCGCGCAGGCAATTGCCGCGACCGACCGGAAGATGCCGACCATCATCATGGGCAACCGCGAAGACGAACTGAAGTGGTGGAAGGAGCAGAAGGACGGCAAGGGCTACGAGACCATGTCGGTGTCGATCGCGCCCGGCGTCTCCACGCTCGCCTTCTGGGTCGCCCAGCAGATCCTCGACGGCAAGCAGGTCAAGAAGGACCTCGTCGTGCCATTCCTGCGCATCGACCAGGACAATCTCGAAACGAACCTCGCCAATACCCAGGCCGGCGGCGTCGCCAACGTGGAATACACGCAGGCTGATGCAATCAAGGTCATCGAGTCGGCAAAGTAAATCTCCCGGCGACTGCCGCGCGGCCGCAAATGGCCGCGCGGCATTCTTTGAGAAGCAGATGTGGCGGGCAGCATGGATGAGGTTTTGAAGGCGGTGATCGCCGTCGATGGCGCCAAGGTGAACTTTGGCGCGGTCAGGGCGCTCGACGGCGTCACGCTCCGCGTCATGCCGGGCGAATGCGTCGGCCTCGTCGGCCACAATGGCGCCGGCAAATCCACGATTGTCAGCGTCATCAACGGCGGCCTCACGCCTCATGAAGGAAGCGTGGCGAGCGACGGCGAGAGGCTGGAGCGCTATGGCATCAACGCGGCGCGCGCCCGCGGCGTGCGCTGCGTCTTCCAGGAACTTTCGCTCTGCCCCAACCTCTCGATCGTCGAGAACACCCGCATCATGCACCGCGATCTCGGCGGCTTCGGCTGGCGCAGGCGCGCCGCAAAAATCATCGAGAAGAGCCTCGATACGGTCTTTCCCGGCCATGGTATCGACAGCGGCCGGGCTGTCGGCGATCTTTCGATCGCCGAACGGCAGATGGTCGAAATATCAATGGCCTTTTCCGATGCAGGCATCGCGCCGCGACTGGTGATCCTCGACGAACCCACGTCGTCGCTCGACGCAAGCCTCGCCCGCCAGATGCTCGACCATGTCCGTCGCTTCATTGCCACCGGCGGCTCCGTCATCTTCATTTCGCATATCCTGCACGAAATCCTCGAAACCTCCGACCGCATCGTCGTCATGAAGGACGGCCGCGTCGTCGCCGAGCGCCCGGCACAGGGTTTCGACCATCATAGTCTCGTGGAAGCCATGGGCACCGTCGCCAGGGAAGAGGGCGGGCAGCGCGCGGCGCGCGAACAATCTACCGCGCCGCTCATCCTGTCGCATCAGGCGAAAGGCCTTCCCTTCGCGGCGCGCAAGGGCGAGATCGTCGGACTGGCGGGGCTGGCGGGCCACGGGCAGACCGAGCTGCTGCTGGCCCTCCATGCTGCCCAATCCGGCCACTGGCTGCCTGAACGCGATCCGCTCGTTACCTTCGTCGCCGGCGACCGTCGCCTCAACGGCGTCTTCGAACTGTGGAGCATCCTGCGCAACTTTTCCATCGCCTCGCTCGGTGATCTGTCGCGGCGCGGCCTCATCCTCGCAAATGAAGAGGAGAGCAAAGGCGCCGACTGGAAGCGGCGGATCGAGATCCGCACGCCCGATATGGGCAACCGCATCCTGTCGCTTTCCGGCGGCAACCAGCAGAAAGTGCTCTTTGCGCGCGCCCTTGCGACGCGAGCGCCTGTTGTGCTGATGGACGACCCGATGCGCGGCGTCGACGTCGGGACGAAGCAGGAGGTGTACGCCATCATCCGCGAGGAAGCCGCGCACGGCCGCACCTTCATCTGGTATTCGACTGAAATGGACGAGGTCCGTCTTTGCGACCGCGTCTACGTCTTCCGCGAAGGCCGTATCAAGGCCGAACTCGCCGGCGACGCCGTCAACGAGAAGAATATCATCGCCGCCTCCTTCGAAGGGGTTGCCGCATAATGTTCCGGCTCTCGTCCGATGCCATGCGCCTCGCCATTCCCGCCTTGTCGCTGACGCTGCTGCTCGCCGCCGTCTTCTGGATGCAGCCGCGCGCCGTGAGCTATGTCGGGCTCAACCTGCTGTTCAACCTTGCTGTGCCCATCGCGCTTGCGACGATCGCCCAGATGCTGGTCATGGCGGTAAACGATCTCGATCTCTCGATGGGCACCTTCGTCAGCTTCGTCGCCTGCGTCACCGCGACCTTTCTGCGCGACGCGCCGGTGACCGGCGTCCTGATCCTTGCCGGCGCAATCGCGACCTACGCGGCGCTCGGCGTCGTCATCCATCTGCGCAATCTGCCGTCCATCGTCGTGACCCTCGGCATGAGTTTCGTCTGGGGTGGCCTTGCCGTGCTGCTGTTGCCGGCACCAGGCGGGCAGGCACCGGATTGGGTGCGCTGGCTGATGACCGTCAAGCCGCCGCTGGCGCCGATGGCGATCGTCGCCAGCATCGCCATTGCCGTCGTCGCCCATCTTCTCGTCATGCGGTCCTCGCTCGGCGTGCTGATCCGCGGCATTGGCGGCAACCAGCGCTCGGTCGAGCGCGCCGGATGGTCGATCGTCGCGGCGCGCGCCAGCGCCTATGGTCTTGCCGGCCTCTTCGCCGTGCTCGCCGGCGTCGCCCTCGTCGGCCTGACTACCTCGGCCGATGCCAATATCGCCCTGCGCTACACGCTTTTGTCGATCGCCGGCGTGATCCTCGGCGGCGGCGAGTTCATCGGCGGCCGCGTCTCACCAATCGGCGCCGTCATCGGCGCGCTGACACTGACGCTTGCCGGCTCGTTCCTGTCCTTCCTGCGCATCTCGCCCGACTGGCAGATCGGGGCTCAGGGCGCGATCCTGATCATCGTGCTGGCGCTCCGCCTGATGCTGAACCGCCTGGAGAAGCAGGAGAAACGCCGATGACCCCATTGCTCCGCCTTTTCGGCAAGCCCTGGATCTGGTCGTGGCTTGCCGCTTTCACCGTGTGGTTCCTGACGATCATGGTGACGCTTGGCGCCAGCACGCTCGGCCTGTCGCAGGCAGCGCTCACTTTCGCCGCCTTCTCGGTCATCGTCGGCATCGGCCAGATGTTCGTCATCACGCTCGGTCCCGGCAATATCGATCTGTCGGTTCCCGCCACCATGACGCTTGCCGGCACGGTGGCGCTGAAGCTGATGAATGTCGAAAACGGCTTGATCCTGCCCGGCCTTCTCGTCGCCCTCGTCATCGGTCTCGCCGTCGGCCTCTGCAACTATGCGCTCATCAAGGCGCTGCGCATTCCGCCGATCATTGCGACGCTGTCGACGAGCTTTATCGTGCAGTCTGCCGCGATCTGGACGAACCGGGGCTTGCGCATCAAGCCTCCGAGCTGGCTCGCGGAATTCACCACCTCGAACACGCTCGGCGTACCGAACGTGGCGATCGTCGCACTCCTGATCTCGCTGCTGGCCTGGTTTCTGCTTGAGAAGACGATCTACGGGCGCTGGATCTCGGCGATCGGCCAGAGCATGCCGGCCGCGCGCATGGCCGGCATTCCGGTCGACGGCACGCGTTTCGTCACCTATCTCTTCTGCGCCGTGCTCGCATCGGTCGCAGGTTATCTGCTCGCCTGCTTCTCCGGCGGCGCGGCGCTCAACATGGGCTCGGAATATCTCCTGATGTCGATCGCGGTCGTCGTGATCGGCGGCACGGCGGTCGCCGGCGGCGATTCCAACGTGCCGGGCATCTGGGGCGCATCGCTCTTCATGTTCCTGGTCGTTTCCATGCTCAACACCTATGGGGTCGGCGCGGGCATCCGCCTGATCATGACCGGCCTCATCATCATCAGCGTCATCATGCTCGCCGGCGGCCGCCGGGCCGGCATGCGATAATCGGGAAGAACGCCATGGCCGAGGCCAGCATCTACGAAATCCACGACCCGCGCTTCCGGCAGTTGATCGTGACGAGCGCCGGTCTCGACGAACTCTATTCCGGCTGTCGCTGGGCGGAGGGGCCCGTCTGGTTCAACGATGCGAACCAGCTGCTCTGGAGCGATATTCCCAACCAGCGCATGCTGCGATGGACGCCGGAAAGCGGCGTCTCCGTCTATCGGCAACCCTCGAACTTCACAAACGGCCACACGCGCGACCGCCAGGGCCGGCTGATCTCCTGCGAGCATGGCGGACGCCGCGTCACGCGCACCGAGATCGACGGCTCGATCACCGTGCTCGCCGACCGCTTCGAAGGCGCCAGGCTCAATTCGCCGAACGACGTGGTGGTGAAATCGGACGGCACGATCTGGTTCACCGATCCGACCTACGGGATCATGTCGGACTACGAAGGCTATCAGGCCGAACCGGAGCAGGCGACCCGCAACGTCTATCGGCTCGACCTGGCGACCGGGGAACTTACCGCCGTCGTCACGGATTTCACCCAGCCGAACGGCCTTGCCTTCTCGCCGGACGAGACGATCCTCTATGTAGCGGATTCGGCGGCAAGCCATGACGAAAGCCTGCCGCGCCACATCCGCGCATTCGACGTGGTCGACGGCAGCAGGCTCGCGAACGGCCGTGTCTTCTGCCTCATCGACAATGGCGTCCCCGACGGCATCCGCACCGACATGAAGGGGAACCTCTGGTCGAGCGCGGCCGATGGCGTGCATTGTTTCGACCCGGCGGGCAAACTGATCGGCAAGATTCGGGTACCGCAGACCGTCGCGAACCTCACCTTTGGCGGGGCTCGGCGCAACCGGTTGTTCATTGCGGCAACGCGGTCGATTTATTCGGTATATGTCGCAGTGGGCGGGGCTCAGGAGCCGTAGGCATTTTGTGACTCGGACTATGAGCGACTCACTGCTCTAACGCGTCGAATTTTGGGTCATTCCGGTTCGGAACAATCCGCCGGGCGATTGGGTCGATTTGCGCAGAACCGGGGGCGCCACGTCGTCCTGACTTTTGGGGATTGTTAATCAGGGGTGCCTAATATAGGATCCAAACGCTCTTAAGTTGCACTATAGTCCACCTGCCTACCAGGAGATTCGACTGGAGAAAGCCCGGGACATGCCAAGAGATCGTGCGGCTCGCTCGCCCCTCGATAAAACCGAGGCAAAAGCTTTGCACCCGGTGGAAAGGCTTTTGTTTTTTGATCGTGAATTCAATCCGGTCGAGAGTTTGCTGGGCAAGCCGCTGCCTGCTGCCGTCACGCCAGCAGCATCGTTTTGGGAGCATTTCCCCGAGTTGGACAAGTCTGAAATCACGCTCGCTGCTCGTTCGATCGATGACACTGCCCGGCCCTTGCGCATCTTGCGTGATCCGGACAAGCCAGGATCGCACGGCATCACGATTTACCGCATCGGAGATCTGTTTGCCGTTGTCCGGTCCGAGGAACGCAGCGACGAGGATCTCGCAACCCTCTTGCATCTGGCCACTCACGATCCTCTGACTGGGCTTCCGAACCGACGTCAGTTCAGCGACGATCTCGCCGCGTCGCTGCACGAGACCACGGCCTCGGGAGAAGCTCTGTCCTTGATGCAGCTCGACCTCGACGATTTCAAGCCCGTGAACGATACGCTCGGGCATCCGGCCGGCGACAAGCTTCTTCAGCTCGCCGCGAGCCGCATTCAAGGGTGCCTCACCAGCGATGACAGAGCCTACCGGTTGGCGGGAGACGAATTCATGGTCATTTCCATGGGCTCGGGGCATCCCGCCAAAGGGCATGGGCTGGCGGAAGACCTGGTTGATGCGTTCAAGAAGCCCTTCACGATAGACGGCATCGCGCTGTTTGTCGGCGCCACTGTCGGCATATCGGCCGCGCCATCGGACGGAATAAGTCCGGAACAGCTCATGAAGGCCTCTGACGTCGCGCTTTACGCCGCGAAAAAGGAAGGACGCGGCCGCGCAAAATCGTTCGATCCCTCGATGCTTGAAACACTGGAGCAGCGCGAACTGTTGCGTCGCAGCCTTCGCATGGCTCTGGTCCAGCAGCAATTTTTCGTCGAGTACCAGCCTATTGAGGAAGGCGGCCGCATCTTCGGCTTCGAAGCATTGCTCAGATGGCGCCACCCGCTGCTTGGAACCATTTCACCCGCGGCCTTCATTCCGGTAGCGGAAGCCGACGGACTGATGCCGGAAATAGGGGCATGGGTTTTGGAGCAGGCATGTCGCGAGGCGATGAAATGGCCCGAGAACTACACGGTCGCCGTCAATCTATCCGCGGCTGAATTCCTGACAAGCGGCCTCACCGACCGCGTATCCCAGACACTGGACCTGGTCGGCTTGCCGCCCGACCGTCTGGAACTGGAGATAACGGAAAGCGTGCTGCTCGAACGAACCGTCAATAACATCGATACGCTGAATACGCTCAATGTGCTTGGGATACGAATTTCGCTCGATGATTTCGGGACGGATTATTCGTCGCTCAGCTATCTGAAGACCTTTCCTTTCGACACGATAAAAATCGACAGATACTTTATCACCGACCTCGAAAGCGATCTGAAAAGCCAGGCAATCGTCCGCTGTATTGTCAATCTCGCGCATGACCTCGACATGCGAGTGACGGCCGAAGGGGTCGAGACGCCCGATCAGGCGGCATGGTTACGCAGCGTCGGCTGCGACAGGCTTCAAGGCTATCTGGTGAGCAGGCCGCTTGCGGTTGAGGCGGTCGACGAATTCGTCGCCCGGGCGGAAACATCCGCTGGCCCGCAACCATAGGGAAGAATCGATTTTTCGCCGCCGTTCAGCTGCGGCATGCATCAACCCGACGCCTTCGGCAAACGAATGGAGGGTGTATTGGAAGAGAAAGCATTCAACGTCGACGACCATGCATTTGCGCCCATGGTGTCGATGGAAATGAACGTCGGGATGTTCAAATCCCAATGGCAATTTTGCGACAGGATTACTGAATATCTCTCAGATATTCTCGGCCAGAGTCACAGCGATCCCGCTCGTTATTCCAATTTTCTTTCCGTGGCGACGAACGAGCTGATCGAGCTCGCTTTCCGTTCGACCGGCGAGCCGGGAAGAATATGTTTCGATCTCTATCGCAGCGCGACGTTCAATCGGCTGAGAATTACGTTTCCTTGCGAGGAAGGATCTGACCGCGAGCACCCGCCCGCAAGCTTAAGCGAACGCCGACCTGTCCCCGATGCCGCGAGGACCGGATATCCGGTCATGCAGTCCGATGGCGCGGTTCTGCTCCGCGAGCTGGCGGCAATATTCCGCGCCGCCATCCGAATTGAGAAAGACGGCACGCAGGGAATAGAAATCATCGCGGATTTCCCCGCGAGCGAGGACTTCCGATGAGCCTGATGACTGTGCCCTTCGCCATTTATTTCGACCCGACAAATCAGGAGCTGGTGCTCTCCGGCAAGATGCGGCCCGAAAGCGCCACTGCGATTGCCGATGTCCTCAAGCTGGTGCAGCAAAGTTTGGAAAAATACAGCGGGGTCGTTTATCTCAATGTCAAACGCCTGACACACATCAACATGACTGCCTTCACTGCCCTATCCGAAGTTCTCAAGACGAGTTGCCGGAACAGGCCGGAACGGAAGATCGTCATCATTACGTCAAGCGTCGTGGCATGGTCGACCTCGTTGTTCGAAACCCTGGCAGCGACAGAAGCGAACTTGTCGATCGAGGTCTACGATTCGGCATTCTATCCCGGCCAGAGCTTTGTGGAGGATGAGACCTTCATACCCATTCTGCGCACCCAGACGAAAATGACGTGGCGGCACGAACGGGAACTGTTGCCCCGCCACGGCCTGCGCAAGGGTGCCGTTATGGCGGATATCTGCTGCGGAATTGGTGACTTCGCGGCCTTGGTGCAGCGAGAATTCGCACCGGCACGCCTGGTCGCGCTGGATCACTCGGTGCGCAGCCTGGAATATGCCCGCCGGGTCGCCGCCGATTTCGATCTGCAGGGGATCGAATACACCTATGGTGACGCTTCGCAAATGCTGCTGCGGGACGATCAATTTGACTTTGTGACCTGCCGCCATTCGCTGCAGATTTTCAATCGACCGGAGATGCTCCTGCGGGAGCTTTACCGCATCTGCAAACCTGGCGGCCGCGTCTACATCACAAACGAAAAAAACTCGCATTGCCTCGGCGAGCCACATGCGGAAACGATAAAGTGGACTTACGAGGAAGTCGCCAAACTGTTCAAGCACTTCGACATGGATGTCGAGATGGGGCCGAAAAGCCGCCATCTCCTCGCCGACGCCGGCTTCGATGATATCAAAGTCGATTGTTTCATGGTGACGAACCTTGACGGAGATCCCCAGGACTTTGCAAATATCATAGAAGCATGGGAAAACGTCTATGCCGGTGAGATGGCCGTCCGACGTGGCGACTCATTGGAATTCATTCGCAGGTTCCGGCAAGGATTCAAGGATCACATCTTTGCTGCTCTTCACCCCAAAGGTTATGCAGGCTGGCCGATCTGGGCAGCCTCAGGCCGGAAGCCGCTTTAATGGACGTAAAACCATCGAAAAGACCGATAAGACTGGGCTCATTTCGAGCAAAGTTCATTCTAGTCGTCGGCGGAGCCGTTCTCTTTGACCTGCTGGTCAGCGGCGGACTGGCGCTCTGGAACGTTCAGAGGCTGTCGCGCGACGCAACGCTGGAGGTCGGGCAGGGTCTCGAAGCTGCAAGCCAGGAATACGTACGCACCTACGCTGATTCAACCGCAGCACAGGTGAGTTTGCTCCTGCGGCAGGTTCATAACGATGTCAGCGCCTTGGCAGGTGTGCTGCAGGCGCAGATCGACGATCCCGAGCGCAATACCGACGTCGGCACTGCGATTTCTCGTACGTCTCCGGGCAGCGTCAACCTTTCTTACGATGAGAAGGGGAGGTGGGCCCAGAACGCCCCGGGCTCCGTATCGGTCATGAGCGTCTGGGGTTATCTGCTCGGACCGGACCATAGACCAAGGCCGGACGTTGAGAGGGATATCCAGACGAGTTCGGTTCTCGACCTTGTTGCGCCGAGCCTGCTGCAGCACGGCGCTGCGAAGCTGCAGATGTATTACATCGGATCGAAAGAACGGCCAATCTTCCGGACCGCGCCCTACACCGATCAGGCTCAGACCTTCGACCGTCTTTATCCCGGCCACAACGACGCGAATTTCTGGGACTTCTTTTTTCCCGGACTTTATGAATCCTGGCAGGGATGGGCCAAGGACGGCAAAACGCGGCCGGTGACGGACGAAATAACGCAGACTGCTCCTTATACGGATGCGATCACCGGCAAGCTGATCGTGAGTTTCTTTCATCCCCTGTGGACCGCCGACAGGAAGGAAGTCGCCGGGGCCGCGGGCGCCGATATCACGCTCGACCAGCTAGCGCAGACTGTTGAAAATGTGAAGGTGGCCCAGTCCGGCTTCGGATTTCTCGCAATGTCGGACGGCAACGTCGTGGCAATCAACAGCACAGGCGAAAAAACGCTCGGCCTTCGTTCAGCGAGTGATACGAGCGGAACCGGAGTGACCGGCCTGGAACGTTCGCTGAAGCGAAGCTCTCAGCCAGCGATAGCGAGCCTGGCTCTCGACCGCGAACGGGGCATCCAGCACCTGTGGCTGCAGCAGGACGGCAATGAGGTGCCGTATATCGCTATCGTGAAGAAACTCCCTGCGACCAATCTCTGGTCCAGTGGCCCGGTTCGGCAGGAGGTCATGTCTCTTGGGGTTGTTGTGCCCGAACGAGAAATCGACGCTTCACTCTATGCGGCCCAGGCCAAGATTTCAGAGGCAACGAACCGGATCGTGATTTACCAGATTCTGGCGATCCTATTCTCCCTGCTTATCGTGACGATCGCGGTCACTGCGGCTTCGAAACGCATCACGAGTGGAATCAGTGCACTTGCAGGTGCCGCCAAGCGGATACAGGCGAAGGATTATTCGGTTAGGGTAGCCATTACAAGCAAGGATGAGGTCGGCGAGGCCGGTGAAGCATTCAATCGGATGGCTGAAGAGATCAGCTACCACACGGAAAACCTGGAGCAGCTCGTCGAAGAGCGAACCGCTCAGATCGAGGATGCAAAAGAAGAGATTTCGACATTGAATGCGCAGCTCCAGCGAGAAAACCGACGTCTCGGAACGGAGCTGGCCGTCGCCGAAAGAATCCAGCTCATGGTCCTTCCGCTGCATCAGGAGCTCGAGGAGTTTCAGACCCTCGAGATCGCAGCCTATATGCGACCCGCCGAAGAGGTCGGTGGAGACTATTATGACGTCTTGAAGAACGGGAACAGGCTGAAGATCGGCATCGGCGACGTCACCGGACACGGGCTCGAAAGCGGAGTGCTGATGTTGATGGTTCAGTCCGTCGCCCGCGCCCTGCAGGAAGCGGGAAACACCGATGCCGTCAAATTTCTCACGGACCTGAACAGCGCCCTCTTTAAGAACATCGTGAGGACCAAGATCGACAAGCACCTCACGCTGGCGTTTCTCGACTATGACGGAAAGGAAATGGTCCTCTCGGGGCAACATGAGGAAGTTGTCATCGTGCGGGCGAACGGCAAGGTCGAGCGCATCGACACGATGGATCTGGGGATACCGATCGGGCTGGAAGCCGATATCTCAGCCTTCGTAAAAACCCATGAAATTGCGTTCGAGACGGGCGACCTCATACTCTTGCACACGGACGGCGTAACGGAAGCGGAAAACGAACTCGGGGAACTGTTCGGCATGGAGCGGCTCTGCCGGGAGGCACGTCGCTTGAACGGTCTCAGCGCCGACAAAATCGTTTCCGAAATTGTGGCGGCGCTCATGCGCTTCATCGGATCACAGAAGATACACGACGACATTACGCTTCTCGCAGTGCGGCATAGGTGACACATGGCACCAAGGGTATACGGTATCGAGTCTTTGGCGGGCTTAAGGCTGAATGTCGGTACTCGCCTGAGATTGAGCGACGGGCCGCTTCAGCTCGGATGGAAGCATTCGGGAATGACCTCCGACTTCATAGCGGAAGTCATGGCTCTTCCGTACTCCCGTTCCAGGAAAGACTATAAACAGGCGCATCATGACATCGTGTACCTCAGCAATGAGTTGATAGAAAATGCCGTCAAGTTTCGACGGCCCGGTGAAATCCTTGTTGAGGCCAGCATATTCGACGATCGTTTTTTCATAAGGGTGAGGAACTCGATCGATGGCGCCGCCGCGGCGCGCTTTCAGCAATTGCTGCATCACATCCAGTCGAAAAACGCGGAGGAACTTCTTCTTGAGCAAATCGAAATTAATGCCATATCAACGGGAAACGGTTCGGGACTGGGTTTGCTTACGCTTCTGAGCGACTATGATGCAAAAATGGCATGGGCCTTCGAAGAGCATGATGATCAGCATATCATACTGACGACGACCGCAGCCGTGGCGATGCCGCCCTTCTCGAATCAGTGAGCGAAGAATGGAAATCAGCGACGAAAACTTCCGCGTGTGGGCGGAACAAAACCAGGTGTATTTCGACGGCGTGTTCCGACTGGCAGGCCCGGATGCCTATGCGCCCATCTATTCGCTGATCTCAGGTATCCTCCACGGCGGCCACAAGCAGGTGACGTTCAACCTGACCGGTCTCGAATTTCTCAATTCTTCCGGGATAAATCTGCTGGCGAAGCTGACTATCGAGGCAAGAAAGATCGGCGACCTGCTGCTTGTCGTCAAAGGCACCCATCTATATCCGTGGCAGGCTAAATCTCTGCCGAACCTGAAAAAGCTGCACCCGTCTCTTGATTTGCGATTGGCATGACGGGCTTCTTCAGGAGATCGGCGAGCACTAGTCGCTGTCCCTTCAGGCAGCGCCCGGTGGAGCGATAGGCGCGGCCAGCGCCGCGCCAACTCCCTATTCATTTTCCTGTCCGGCCGCGCTCACGCGGCCTTTGCATTCGGCTTGGCGGCCTTGACGTGCGTTACGCTGCGGCGGCCGTCGACACTGACGGGGACGTCGCCATCAACGGTGGCGCGGCGCACGACCCGGTGCTGGTCGCCGTAGTCGTTGACCGCGTAGTGCTGGGTCGCGCGGTTATCCCAGATCGCGACATCCCCGGCTTTCCAGCGCCAGCGCACCGTATTTTCTGGGGCGGTCACGTAAGACTGGAATACTTCGTAGAGTTTCGCGGAGTCGCTCTTCGACAAGCCGACCAGCCGCTGAACGAAATTGCCGAGCAGCAGCGATCTTTCGCCGGTTTCGGGATGGACACGCACGACTGGATGCTCGGTCTCGTAGATGGTCGACGTGAAAACTTCCTCGAAATGCTTCCTCTCTTCGGCGGTGGCGCGAGGGCGCACGGCGGCATAGTCATAGGCATTGCTGTGAATGGCCCATAAATTATCCGCCAGCAATTTGAGCGAGAGCGGCAGGCTTTCGTATGCGGCATGGGTGTTGGACCAGATCGTATCGCCTCCGGCCGCTGGAATGACGACGCCGCGAAGGACCGAGAATTTGGGATAGGCATCCACGAAAGTGACGTCGGTATGCCACTGGTCTGCCCTGCCGCCGCCGCGGCTGGAATCGAGATTGAGGATGGAAGCCGTGCCGGCGACCGGTCCCTGGGTGGGATGAGGCACGAGGTCGCCGAGACGGCGTGCGAAGGCTTCCTGCTCGGAATCTTCAAGATGTTCCTGATCGCGGAAGAAGATGACCTTATGTTTCAGAAGAAGCTGGTTGATGGCCGCCACCGTTGCGTCCGAAAGATCCCCGCCGAGGCGGATGCCCCTGATTTCAGCTCCGACACGGCCGGTCAGCGGCACGACATCGGACTCGGGAATGGTCTGATTGACGAGAACTGGATTGCTCATGGAAATCTCCTGGTTGATCTTGGAAGAAGATGGCAAGTCACATGCACCCGGCGCGCATCCGGGCGGTCGATAATCCGATCGCTAAATCGACACGGCTATGGAACATAATAATAGATAAAATCTATAGACAAAAAATTCTAATTTTATCTGCTTCCCCGGAACAGCCGTCTTGGACATTTCCCAGTAGTCGGTGAATTCAGCGGCGCATTTTTCCGTCGCCATCGATGTCGGAGGAGGGGCAAGTCCCATCGATATTAATGGCAGAAATGGCAGCTGCGAGGCCGCTCCCAAACTGTTTCGAAATGAGTTCTACGGCGAGGCCTGCACACCATCGAGGATCTGCCGCGTTTTGGCTCGCGGCGCGGCGACGGAATGACGCTTGACCAGCGAGCATTCGAGCTTGGCGATGGGATAACGCTTGCCGGGCGTACTTTCCGGGTAGAGATGTTCGATCGCCCATTGTCCCATGGCGAGATGGGGAAGGACTGAAGTCGTCAGCGGGGGTACGAGATGTCGTGAAATTTCTTCGTCGTCATAGCCCACCACCGACATGTCCTGGGGAATGCGGAGCCCCGCATCTTTGAGCGCTTCGTAGCACCCGATGGCGGTGCGGTCGTTCTGGCAGAAGATCGCCGTTGGCGGCTCGTCCAGAGCAAGCAGTTTCATCGTGGCGGCATAGCCGGCACCGGCCGACCAGTCGCCCTCAATGACCAATTCCGGATCGAAGGGAATATCCGCGGTTGCCAGCGCCCGGCGATATCCCGTCAGCCGGTCCTGTGCAGCCTGCATCCAGATTTCGCCGGTGATCGTTGCGATGCGATGGTGTCCATACATGATCAGATGCCGGGTGGAGCTCTGCCCCCCGCGATCTCGCTCGGCACCACGGCGGGAAAGGCGTGGTCGGCCGTGTAGCAATTCAGCAGTACCGTCGGGATGTTGAGCTGAGAGACATAAGAAGGAAGCTCTATCTGGCGGGTGTAAATCGTCATGTATATGAGCGCCGATATGCCTCCGCTCGTCAACGCCTTGATCGCTTTCGGCTCCATGACGGGATCACTGAGCGTCTGGGCGACCAAAAGGACATTGCCGGCGTTCCAGGAGGCTTGACGCGCGCCTTCGATCGCGACGATCGCTTCCGGGCTGGTGGCGAGTTGATCCACTGCGAAGCCGATCACGTTGTCCAGCCCCGAATAGGAGGCCTTCGTCGTATAGGTCTTCTCCGTATAGCCGAGCGCGCGCGCCGCCTCCCATACGCGGTCGCGGGTCTGCTGTGAGATACGGGTGCCGGGCGTGTCGTTGAGAACGAAAGAGACGGCAGCCTGCGAGCAGCCAGCCGCTGCGGCTATGTCCATCATCGTCACGCGTGCAGGCTTATCCAGGACAGGCTCATTCCTCTTTTGGGTCTTGGGTTTTCGCATTCGTGGAAACTGACTCTGCAGGGTGATTGATTGTGGCTATGGCTAAATAATATTAGCATCTATCTGAAAGCGCTGGCAATTGCACGAATTGCCCTAACGCCGCCAGTTATTGGCCAATACCAGTACAAAATTGCAATCACAGACGCCGCGCAATGAAATGTTTTGAGATGCATTGATAATACTATTTACTAATTAAAATTCTTGTATACCGTCAGGGAGCGATCGGAACCTATGCCATTCGTCGCTTTTGCGACGGCCCTGGGAGGGGGCGCGCATCCGGCCGGCCGTAAATTGCAAACGGGCCCATGCAACTGCGGCCCCTCGGGAGGTGTATTATGAAACAGCTGAAACGCAATACAGCCTTGTTCTTCGCCGGGCTGATGCTGAGCGCGGCGCCGATTGCCGCATCACATGCCGCCGACAAACCGACACTTGCATTCGTCGTCAACGGAGCGTCCGACTTCTGGAAAGCCGCAGAGGCGGGCGTGAAGAAGGCGCAGAGCGAGATGCCGGACTACCAGATGGAACTTAAATACCCTGAGCAGGCGGCTGTCGCCATTCAGCAGCGTCTCATGGAAGATCTCGTCAGTGCCGGCGTCAAGGGGATCATGGTTTCCGCTGTCGACCCCAAGACCCAGACGGACGGACTCAACAAGATCGGCTCGCAGACGGCTCTCTTCACCACCGACAGCGACGCTCCGAAGACCAACCGCGTCGCCTATATTGGTTCTTCGAACGTCGACGCCGGCAAGCAGGCGGCCGAAATCGCCAAGAAGGCGATGCCGGACGGCGGTAAGTGCATGGGCTTCGTCGGTCTGCTAGGCGCCGATAACGCCCGCGAACGCATCGAAGGGATGAAGGAAGGGCTCAAGGGTACCAAGATCGAGCTTGTCGATGTTCGCGGTGACGACATCGACCAGACGCGCGCCAAGAAGAACGTGGAGGATGCGCTGGTGGCCAGCCCCGACCTGACTTGCATGGTCGGCTTCTATTCCTACAACACGCCGCGCATCTATGAGGCGCTGCGCGACGCAGGTAAACTCGGCCAGATCACCGTCGTCGGCTTTGATGACGATCCGATCACGCTCGGCGGTGTCAAGGAAGGCACGATCGCGGCAACCGTCGTACAGCAGCCGTTCGAATGGGCCTATCAGGGCATGAAATTGATGGCCGCCTACCTTAAGGGCGACAAATCAGGCGTTCCCGCAGATGGTTTGATCATCATCCCGACGGTGATCATCGGCAAGGATGACGTTGACAAGTATGCCGCCAACCTGAAGGCCATGGCTGGAAAATAGCCTCCTTCGCGGCGGCGGCACTGACCGCCGCCGCGAAATGCGTTTCATGCCGACAGCATCAGCAGCCATGGACAGGCGATGAACCATAGTTCCGAGATCCCGTCACCGGGTGCGCCCGCAACGCCATTCCTTTCGCTTTCCGGCGTCGGCAAGGCCTATCCAGGCGTCGTTGCGCTTGATGACCTGTCGATCGATATCATGCCGGGAGAGGTCATCGGCCTCGTCGGTGAGAACGGGGCCGGAAAATCGACGCTGATGAAAATCCTTGGCGGCGTGATCGCCCCCGACCGGGGCACGATCCGGCTCGACAGTGCGGAACTTCGTTCCCTCACCGTTGAAACGAGCATCTCATCCGGCATCGCCTTCGTGCATCAGGAACTCAATCTCTTCGAGAATCTCGACGTCGCCGCCAATATCTTCCTGGGGCGCGAACCGCTGAAGGCGGGACCTCTTAAGCTCGTCGATCGCGATCGACTGCGAGACATGGTGAAGCCGCTATTGAAGCGCGTAGGGGCGCATTTTTCCGCCGACACACCCGTGGCGTCGCTTTCGCTGGCCGAGCAGCAGATGGTGGAAATCGCCAAGGCGCTGTCCATCAACGCCAGGCTCGTCATCTTCGACGAACCCACTTCCAGTCTGCCGCTGGCCGAAACCGAGCGGCTGCTCAGCATCATCAAATTGCTGAAGGCGGATGGTATCAGTGTTATTTTCATCTCCCATCGCCTTCACGAGGTTGAGCGTGTAGCCGACCGGGTCGTCGTCCTCCGTGACGGCGCGCTTGTGGGCACGCTCGCCAAGGAGGACATCGGCCACGATCAGATGGTCAAGCTGATGATTGGCCGAATGCTTGCGGCTCGGACCGCAAAGCCGCAGCGCTCGCCGGGCTCAGTTGCGCTTGAGGTAAGTGCCGTGCGCACCGAGGCCTATCCCGGCCGTCCCGTTGATCTGGAAATCAGGTATGGAGAAATCCTGGGGCTTGCTGGCCTCGTCGGGTCCGGCCGTACCGAGCTTGCCAGGGTGCTCTTTGGTATTGATCGCAGTTACGGCGGAACAATCCTGCAGGACGGGCAGCAAATTGCGGTCCGTTCTGCGCGGGACGCCGTCGCCCGCGGCATTTTCCTGGTGCCGGAGGATCGCAAGCGCAACGGCATTCTTCTTGATTTCCCGATTGCCCAGAACATAACCCTTGCCGATCTCCCTCAACTCTCCAGCCGCTTCATGCTCTCTGCCGAGAAGGAGATGGCGGCCGCCGAAAAGCAGCGCGTTAGCCTCGGTATCAAGGCGCCCTCGCTTTCGACACGAACCGGCACTCTTTCCGGCGGCAACCAACAGAAGGTGGTGCTTGCCAAGTGGTTGTCGATGAACCCGAAGGTGATGATCTTCGACGAGCCGACCCGCGGCATCGATATCGGCGCAAAGAACGAGATCTACGGGCTGATGCGAGCGCTTGCCGATGCGGGAGTGGCGATCCTGATGATCTCAAGCGACATGGAAGAGGTGATCGGCGTCTCTGACCGCATCGCCGTCATGCACGAGGGCCAGATCGCCGGCATTTTGGAAGATGACGAATTCAATCAGGAAAGCGTTCTTTTGCTTGCTGTCGGCAAAAGCGTAAAATAGCGGCTGCGGCCAACATGATTAAGTCTCGGGGATGGGTCTCGAATGATCAAAAAAGATCTTGGACTGCTGCTTTTGATCGTCGTCGTCGGCATCGTCGTCGCCATCATCAATCCGCGTTTCCTGCTGCCGATCAACCTGGCCAACACCGCCAACCTGATCGGTCTGTTCGGAATCCTGTCGATCGGCCAGGCCTTTGTCATCATCACCGGCGGTATCGAGCTTTCCGTGGGCTCGCTCGTAGCACTTCTCGGCGTGCTGTTCGTCGATTTCGTCGCGGTCCAGGAGATGTCGTGGCTGCTGGCTCTGCCGCTCATTCTCGTGCTCGGCGCGGTAATCGGTGCCGTCCATGGCTGGTTGATCACCCGGCTCAACCTGCAGCCCTTTGTCGTCACGCTCTGCGGCCTGCTGATTTATCGGGGGGCGGCGCGGTTCTATACGGCCGACGGGACGGCGGGCTTTGCGTTTGGCCAAAATTTCCCAGACCTCGAATTCCTGACCGCCGGACGGCTCTACGGCGTCCCCAACACCTTCATCACACTCGTCATCATTACCGTGGTCATGTGGATCATGCTGCATCGCTCTGTCTTCGGGCGTTATCTCTACGCGATCGGGAAGAACGAGGAGGCGGCCCGCTATTCGGGGATCCATACCGGCCGCATGATCATGTCAGCCTATGTTATCTGCGGACTGCTTACGGCGCTTTCGGCGGTCTATTTCGCCATGTATACGCGCTCGATCTCGCCGGCGAGCCATGGCCAGTTCTATGAACTCTACGCGATTGCCGCTGCCGTCCTCGGCGGCTTTTCTCTCCGCGGTGGCGAGGGATCGATCGTCGGCGTCGTGCTGGGCACGGTCCTGCTCCAGGAGCTGCAGAATCTTGTGAATCTGCTTGGGATCCCCTCGTCGTTGAATTTCGCCGTCATGGGCGGCGTCATTCTCATCGGTGTCCTGATCGATCAGCAATGGCACGCCATCCGTGCAAGGCGGCGCCTCGTCTCCGCAGCCCGGCAGACCGAAACGCGCCTTGCGAGCGAAGGCAGTCTGCCGATGGTTGCCAATCAGGATTAGCGATTCCAACGGGGGTGGGGGACTGATTGGCCGGTCCCAACCTACCGGCAGTTCATGACTTCCATCGATAGCTTTGGCCCGTTCAAACCAGCCAGTTTTCGACCTGCAAAGCGCCAATACGCGCGAACTCGCTGATGTTGGCCGTCACCAGAACTGCTCCGAGGGCAGAGGCGTGGGCGGCGATGAACAGGTCGTTCCGGGATTCGTACGGCCTGGCTCTTGTTGTTTCTGAAAAACTTGGCTTCGCGCGGGGGAGTAGCCTCTTGATTCCGAAGATGGGGCATATCGGACCCCAGCCGCGTCTGCGCCTGTCTACTCCGCTAAGTGTAAATCATTGAAATTGTTGAAACATATTGCTTTGTGAGTTCATGCTGAACCGCGACTTGCGGGCTTGGTCAAGCTAACCTGCATACCGCATCTGGGCGAGCAGTTTCTTGCGGAAGACCTCTGCGGGCGTTCGATAGCCAAGACATTTGCGTGGCGTATCATTGAGCCGATTGCAGACGTCGATCAGGTCGGCGTCGGTCACGGACAGTGGATCGACCTCTCTCGAAAGCCATTTCCGGACCCGGCCATTGGTGTTCTCGACGGTGCCTTTTTGCCAGGGCGATTGCGGATCACAAAACCAGGTTTGGGCGCCGATGCTGGCTTGCAGATACGGCCAGTCAGTGAACTCCGTCCCCCGGTCGAAGGTGATGGAACGGCGAGCAAGGTGGGGCAGGGCCTGCAGTGCTTGAACAAGGCCGTCCATGACAGGACGGGACTGACGGTCATTGTTGCGCAGGAAGATCGCGAAGCGGCTGACTCGTTCGACCAGCGACGTCACATTGGCCTTGCCGAACTTTTTCCGAAACTGGATCAGGTCGCATTCCCAATGCCCAAACTGCTTGCGCTCGGCAACGACATCGGGGCGCCGCAAGATGTTGAGTTCCGGGCTAAACCGTTGACCATGCTTGCGTCTGGCATGTCGTGGTCGGCGTCGCGCACGATGCTCCGGTAGGTGCCGCCACAGCTTGATGGCGTGCCCGTCGGGCGAATATGCGAACTTGTAGATCGTCTCGTGGCTGACAGAGATCGGATGGCGTTCCAGGCGCATGCGTCCTGCAATCTGCTGTGGCGACCAGCCGTGTACGATCCGGTCGATGACAGATTGTCTGACGTCAGAGAAGCGCGCCAGCTTCCGCAGCTTCGTACGCCGGTCACAAGCGATATCATGCGCTGTGACGCAGTAGTAGCCGTTGAGATCCGGAACATCGTTGTCGATAAACGTGTTGCGTTTGATCTCCCGAAAGATCGTCGAACGATGCCGGCCGAGCTTCTCGGCAATACTCTCAACGCTCAGGCCAGTCATTCGCCACCGGGCGATCTTGCGTCGTTCATCCAGATCAATATGGGAGTAGGTCCGTTTCATTGCATCTTCCTTGCGAGTGATAACCCATTGGTATCATTCGCAAGTCGCACTTCATCCTTGAACCCACCCTTTGCAAGCAATTTGCGGCATAAGCTGAATTATGGAACTGAGATTCCTGTTACGTCATGGGATTGTAGGAACGGGGCAAAGACCAGATTATTAGGAACTAAAAGCACATAATCGCAACGTGCGTACGGATTACCGCGGCAGCAGCGCCGTTGACCGTATCGGTGCCACCGCCCGCAAATTCATGGAGAGCCCCGAACGCGAGACCATCTCTAGGCAGCACGCCATCGATTTCCGGAACGCCGAACAGTAAGCAGACGTCCTTACGACCGATGGCTCCCTCAAGATGCGCTAGCCGTGAATTGAGGTGCTATCGCAATGGCCGCTGGAAGCGATGCAGAAGCGCCTGGCAGCCTAACCTCAGTCGGACGAAGCCGACTGAGGTTTTTCAGTTCACCGAAGTTATAGTGTCCGCTTACACAAGCAGAACATCGCCGTCGGTGGATCGTTGAGTTAACTGCCACAGTTCGGAATTATCAGATGAAAACCGCTCGGCGATCAGCTGTTCTTCTGGCTCCGCGAAGTTGTGAATAACCGTTAGAATTTTCTTTGCATCCACTACTTCGGTGTAGACCACAAAGAAACCGTCTATCATCTTGCCTAGGACGTCGGTCTGAAACCCTCCGTCCCCGGTATTGAAGGTGGCCGACCCGAGAAGGTAGGGGTTGCCGTTATAGCCGCTAAGAGCAGCAGCAACCATTTCACTAGTGAGCGCAAAATCGCCCCATACGTGGTGAACTGACCCCATAAAGTTGGACGGTTCATAGGCTGGGATGATTTGAGGGCTGGGTCCTGTATTTCACAGGGCTCAGCCCTTTGAGTTTCATCCTGATGCGATCGTTGTTGTAGTAGCGGATGTATTCGTCGATTCCGTCTCGCAGATTGTCGATGCTGTCGAACTGATTGGGATGGAAGAACTCGGACTTGAGCGTGGCAAAGAAGCTCTCCATGGCGGCATTGTCGAGGCAATTGCCCTTGCGTGACATGCTTTGGGCGACATTGCCTTGTTGGAGCATACGGCTCCACTCTGGCATCTGATATTGCCATCCCTGATCGGAATGCAGGATCGGCCTGTCATCGTCATCGAGCTTGGTCAATGCCTTGTTGAGCATGTCCCTGACCAGCTTGAAGATCGGCCGCCTCGCCATCTCATACGCGATGATCTCGCCATTGTGGAGGTCCATGACCGGCGACAGGAAGAGCTTCTCGCCGGCGACATTGAACTCGGTGACATCGGTTGCCCACTTCTCGTTCATGCGCCTGGCAGCGAACTGTCGTTGGATGAGATCTGGCGCGACGTGCCCGGCCTGGCCCCTGTAAGAGCGGTACTTCTTCGGCCGAACCAGGGACTTCAGCCTCATCTCGACCATCAGCCGCTGGACAGTCTTGTGGTTGACCGCCTCTCCGCGGCCACGGATCGCCGCCGTCACCCGACGATAGCCGTAGCGTCCCTTGTGTTCATCGAAGATCGATCGGATCGTCACCTTCAGGGCCGCATGTCGGTCGCCGGAGGAGAGCACCTTCTGCCTATAATAGAACGTGCTGCGCGCCAGGCCCGAAAGCGCCAGCAGCCCGTCGAGCGGATGCTGCGGCCTTAACGCCTGGACGGCTTGCGTCCGTTCGGCGCGTGACGCGCCTGCGTTAAGGCCTCCAGTTTTTTTAGGTAGGCGTTCTCCATGCGCAGATAGGCCAGTTCCGCCAGCAATTCCTCGCGGCTCTTGGCAGCGTCATCCTGCGCTCCATCCGTGCTGGTGTCCGTGGTAGGGGGCTCGGGCATCGATCGCGGTTTGCCTCTCCGGCGCGGGACAAGGGCCTCAAGCCCACCGCGCTCATATTGCCTCTCCCAGACTGAGAGGCTACCGGCGTTGCGAATGTCGAAAAGCGCGGCCGCCTGTCGACGGGACAGACCATCTTTCCACATACGTTCGAGGACCGATAGTCTGAACTGCGCATCATAGTGACTATGTTTACGTGCCAAGCCCGCCAAGCCATGCTCCGCGTGGCTGGCGACCCACCGCCGCACCATCGAATAATCAAGCCCGAAGCGCAGACCTACCTCCCGGTAGCTACGCTCACCACAACCGTAATACTCAATGACTTCTTGCTTGAATGCGCTGCTGTATTTGGACATGCAAAACCCCCGAAGTTGGGTGTCCAACTTTCGGGGGTCTGTTCATGGTCCTGGGTAATTTGAATGTTGGCAATATAGTCGTGATCAGACCCATCAATCCAATCGGACTTTTGCAATGCATTCCAAGTAGCCTTATTGCTGGTGACTGAGCCGTAGAAGCCCTCTGTAGCAAACATGTAAAAGGTATCGAACCCCTCCCCACCGTTGAGAAAATCCCGCTCGCCATCATACCACTCGGAATGAAGCGTGGAGATGTCTAACTGGTTCACATTGCCTGTGCCACCGATCAGGATGTCATCGCCTTTGCCCCCTACAACATAGTCGTTTCCGGCCTCGCCAAACAGCTTATCGAAATCTGCATTGCCCGCGACCCAGTCATCACCGTCGCCGCCGAATATTGTGTCACTGCCCACGCCTCCGTATAGATAATCGTTCCCGGCACCAGCGCGGATTAAGTCATTACCTTCGAGACCAACTAATAAAACTGGGTCAGATAAATCTCTTGTGTCAATTGCGTCGCCGTGAAGTTTCGCTCCAAGATCATCAACAAGGACCAATTTGACCGGCTCGCCGTCTGTTAGACTTTCCCCAACCGCAACGTCGAGCGACTCGACCTGCCAGTCGTAAAGCGTCGAATGATATGATGCGCGATCAACGTAATGAGGCCCTCCCATCTCGGCAACAATGAGCTGCTCGTCTCGGACTGTGTCACCTACATAGTCATACTTTCCTGTCAGGAGATTAGGAGGGATGCCATCCTTCTCGCCGTCGTCGACACCAACGACCGCGTGGAGAATCTCATGCATTATAGCTTGCTCGAAGGAATAAGTGGCTATGGTTCCGTCGCTACCGATAAGGCATTTTCCATCCACGGAGGTTGGGTTGTATTTAACCCAAAATTCACCGGGCTTCGCCTTAGTTTGAAACTCGTGCTCGAATGTGAGTATTTTTGGGCTAGCGGCAAGAAGATCAAAAACACCCCGCGCTGTATCGGAGACTGTGTATAACTCAGCTATTATCTGTTTGATGCGATCTGGCTCTCCACCAGTTGCGTTCACAAAATTAAGCTTTCCCAGAACTTCTTGGATTCCCATTACGGCTTCTCCCTCAAAAGAATGGATTTCAGCATTGAGAAAAGAACCGCCGGATCGTGATCAGGCAACAATGGCTCGCTTTCCTCGAATAACAGCAAATTAAACTTCGCTATCGTGTAGCGACAGTAGGCACTTCCAACATCAGCAAAATACAAAATGTCGGCATAACAGTACAGAAACGGTTGTTCCGCAGGCTCTTTCTTGTAATACTTGGTTATTTGGTCGCGAGATGAAGAGGCCACCGGAGTTTGCGCTCCCTGCTCAGGCTGAGCATCTCGACCCTCCTTCGCAAACCTGGAAATGGCAAGAAGGATTCGCCGAAGTTCTGCGTCGTCGTGAAGATCGAGAATAGGCTGGTTTAGGGCCTTCTGCGCCCGACCTATCAGCAGACGGTTTCCGGGGCAGAATCGACCTTGATAGTCGCCTGAATATTCTATTGCCACTAGGCAATACATATAGCCGCGATGAAGCGGATACCGCGAAACGTGAGCATATAAAGCTTTGTCCGAGGCGGTAGTGTCAAGTGCTTCTGCGTGAGATGTCGATGCGAATGCCAAAGAGGCCAGCAATGCCGCAAAAACGACAAACGTGGTGGTCAACGGCGAGCTTCGCGGAGCCCGGATCAGACGCAATAGCCACCAGCAATTGAGTGGCCTCAGAAAAGTTGCAACTAGCGCCACAAATATCACCCCCATAAGTATCATGGCTGAATAGTGATAGTTCAATGGTTGCATATTTTGCAAGCCCATTTGTAGGACCGGTGAACGCAACCCTAACGGCCGGTTTGCGACAACCTACCGCTCGGATCGTCGCGGTGGATACGGCGAATTTAAGTACAACAAGGGTGCCGCCCGCCCGCTATCCGGTGAGGATGACCGGTTACCTGGCTCGACGGGCTTCCGCTGCAAGCAGCGATCCACTTCACTGAAACGTTGGGCGCCGTGAACCGTCTTGGAACCGAACCAGATCTGGAAACGATGACAATGGGTTGACGCTGTATCGCGATCACGGGCGCTGGACTGTGGCAGTGAAGGACGTCCTCCGCACGATCTTGTCACGCCCGATGCCGCGCGGAAGAAAATCGCTGACCGTGGTCTTCGGACGATTGGCTTCGGAGGTTCTGGAGTTCGAAAACGATCCCGGATATCGCGAAATCATCTCTGTTATGAATGAGGTTGCGGCGGAGTGACGGCTGCAGCACAGTCCCAATGTCTGCGCGTCCGATTCAGGGATTTTCGAGAGTAGCCCAAATTCACTGTCTAATCGTGGTTAAGCGATGGATAGCTGTTCACGACAGACCGCCCTCAGGTTCAAAAGTTCTCTCCCTTCCGGGCGGCCCATCCGCAGAGGCGTTCTCAGGCACACCAAGCCCGTTGCCGCGCCATTCCAAGCCGAAAATTAAGTGCCCCCAATCAGGATCAAAGATTGATCCTTTTGATCAGAGCTTCAGCGCGAACGCTCGAACGAACGCCGTTTCGAACTTGAAATCGGGGGTCGGTGAGTCAGGATGTAATTTGCTTGTAATTTATCTCGCCAAATCGGATCCGGCGCTAGGGCCAGTTTGATCCGGGACATACTTCCTAAGAATCTGGGAAAAACCAGCGTTTCTCGAGGCTTAAATCCGGTCCTTAAGCTTGTTTTACAGGAATAAAGGTCGTCGAGACGCCGGATGCTCTATATGGTTTGGCAGCGCCGAAGACGCCCTCGTGACAGTTGTTGGTTGTGGTATAGGGTTTCCGCGTCGCTTCTAACGACAAGTTCCACTGAACAGGACCAAGCGATGTTCGGCGGAGAGCCAACAGCTAGGTCGATCAGGCCGCCTTAACAGGCGCGCTCACGCCCCGATAAGCAATGAGGTCCTCGATTGTGATGAGATGGAGGCCGTGTCGCTCGGCAAACCGCTCAAGCTCCGGCAGGCGCGCCATCGTGCCATCATCATTGGCCACTTCGCAGATGACACCCGACGGCGACAGGCCGGCAAGCCTTGCGAGGTCGACAGCCGCCTCGGTGTGGCCTGGACGGGCAAGCACGCCGTTCGGTTGCGCACGCAATGGGAAGATATGGCCAGGCCGGGCAAAATCCTCGGGGCGGGAGTTCTCGCCGATCAGCGCCCGAACCGTCGCGGCGCGGTCGGCGGCCGAAATACCGGTCGTCGTTTCAGGAATATAGTCAACCGACACGGTAAAAGCCGTCTTCAGAAGTTCGGTATTGTTGGGGACCATCTGCGGGATCTGCAGGTCGTCCAGCCGCTCGCCTTCCATCGCCACGCAGATCAGGCCGCGGGCATAATTCATCATGAAGGCGATCGCCTGCGGCGTAATCGCTTCGGATGCGATGATGAGATCGCCCTCGTTTTCACGATCGCGATCGTCAACGACAACCACGATCTCGCCCCGCGCAATCGCGGCGATCGCATCTTCGATTTTGGAAATTGCCATTTCTCTGCCTTTCAAGGGTTAGCCGCGTGAGCGGCATTCATGGCCTGTCAAAAGCCACCATTTTCCCTTGGGCGAACAAGCATATGAAACGCCGCGTGCCGAGCGGCGTCCCCTGCGTTGCTCTCTTTCATCCGGACTATGACCGTCGGCTCCGGCCTCTCACCGGATCTGCTGACCCTTCGCTTCCACGAAGGCGCTCGCGGGCTCCGAGTTGCCTCGATACCGCCGGTGGGGAATTGCACCCCGCCCTGAGAACATGACTTAGATAGATGATGAAGGCCTTGTTCTGCAAGAGGTCGGATGTCGATCACCCTGCGGGGTTCGCCGCACCGAGGTGAAAGCACCGTTCCCCTTTGTCGAACAGAGCTAGGACATGATCAGGCCGCCATCGACATTGATGGTCTGGCCGGTGATGTAGGCAGCATCGTCGCTGGCAAGGAAAGTCACGAGGCCGGCAACATCTTCGCCCGATCCTGCGCGCTTCATCGGGATGCCCTCGACCCATTCCTTCATAAGTTCTCCGGGGCCGAAATTGCCGAGCAGCTTGCCCCATGCCTGGTCGTTGTAGGCCCACATGTCGGTTTCGATGATGCCGGGGCAGAAGGCGTTGACGGTGATGCCATCGGTCGCAACTTCTTTGGCAAGGCTCTGTGTGATGCCGACGACGCCCATCTTGGAGGCAGCATAATGCGGCGTATAGATGAAGCCGTCGCGCGCCTGACCGGAGGCGGTGTTGATGATCCGGCCGCCGCGGCCATGTTTGCGCATGCGGGCGATCGCTTCCTGGGCGCAGAGGAACACGCCCTTGGTGTTGACGGCCATGACCTTGTCCCACTCGCCCTCGGTCATGTCCTCGATGCGGGCAATGGTGATGACGCCGGCATTCTGGATGGAGATATCAACGTCGCCGAAGGCCTGTTCGGCTGCATCGTAAAGAGCCTTGACGCTTGCCTTGTCGGTGACGTCGCCTACGAAGGAGATCGCCTCTCCGCCATCGGCCTTGATCTGCTCGGCAACGGCATGCACGCTCTCCTCGTTGGCGGAGACCACGAGATGGGCACCCTCGCGCGCAAAACGTTTGGCAATCGCCGCACCGATGCCACGGCTTGCGCCGGTAATGACGACGGTCTTGTTTTCGAAGCGTTGCATTCTCTTTTCCTTTCAGGGGTGCCGATCTGCAAACCGACGACACTTGCCTCATCACGCAGACTTCAAAAGGCTGCAGAAATAATCCCGGCAAATTCCGATGCCTTCAGCGAAGCGCCACCAACCAGCGCTCCGTCCACATTGCGAAGCCCGAATATGGCCGCGGCATTGGATGCCTTGACCGAGCCGCCATAGAGGATCTTGACGGAATGGCCGTCATCGCCCAGCCACTCTTCGAGCATATGCCGGATTGCAGCATGGACCTCCTCGATCTGTTTGTTGGTTGGCACCAATCCTGTTCCTATCGCCCATACGGGCTCATAGGCGATGATGAGATTTGCGCCTGTCGCTCCCTCGGGGATGGATTCTGCCAGTTGCTCGCCAACCACCTCGATCGCCCGTCCTTCATCACGCTCATGTCGCGTTTCACCGACACAGACGATCGCGATCAGGCCCGCCCGATGAGCGGCAACCGCCTTCGCGTGGACGATTTCATCATCTTCACCATAAGACACGCGGCGCTCGGAATGTCCGAGGATCACATAACGCGCGCCGATATCGGCAAGCATTTCGGCAGAGACGTCGCCGGTATGGGCGCCTGACTGCTGCGCGTGACAATCCTGTGCGCCGATGACCAGGTTCGAATCCTTGGCCCGCTCCACTGCCCGGTCGATCAGCGTGAAGGGCGGGCAGACGACGATGTCGCACGTCGCCTCGCCCGTTAATCCCCTCAGCGCCTCGATCTCAGCTTGGGAGGAGATGAGACCGTTCATTTTCCAGTTGCCTGCAATCAGCTTGCGCATGAGATCACCAGCAGCAGAAGCCGCCATCGACGAGCAGATCGACGCCCGTCACGAAGCTTGCGGCGTTCGAAAGCAGGAAGACGGCCGGACCAACCATCTCGTCGACACCGGCCATGCGCTGCATCGGTGTTTGCTCTTCGAAGAGCTTGGTCTGATGCACCATCTCCGGCCGGGTATTCATCGGCGTTGCGGTATAGCCCGGCGAGATCGTATTGACGCGGATGCCGCGCCCGACCCACTCCATTGCCAGCGACTTGGACATATGGATCACACCCGCCTTGGAGGCGTTGTAATGCGCCTGGCTTAGACCCCGATTGACGATGACGCCGGACATGGAGGCGATGTTGACAATGGAGCCGCGGCCGTTTTTCAGCATGGCGCGCGCTTCGGCCTGGCAGGACAAGAAGACGCCCTTCAGGTTGATGTCCATCAGCGTCTGGTACTGGTCCTCTTCCATTTCCTCGGCGGGATTGGCGTTGGCAATGCCGGCCGCATTGACGGCAAGTGAGAGAGCGCCGAGATCGGCTTCTGTCCGGGCGATGGCTTCGGCAAGCGATGATTTGCTGGTGACATCTGCAGCGATTTCGATCGAGCGGCGGCCGGCAGCCCGGATATGGCCGGCTGTGGTGGCAAGGCCGTCATCGGTGCGGCGATCGAGAAGAGCCACGTCGGCACCGCACTGGGCAAGACCGATGGCGATCCTCTGCCCGATGCCGCTGCCGGCGCCCGTCACGATGGCGACCTGGCCGCCGAGATCAAATAGCTTCGGTGCGTTCAGAGAGATGTCGGACACCGCTCTTCCTTTCTGTCTTTTCCTAGATTGTCGCCAATTCCATGACCGAGACGTCATTCGCCTCGTCACGCTTGAGAATGCCTGCCTGTTTGCCCTGCGCCAGCACGAGAATGCGGTTCGATACGCCGAGAACCTCCTCGAGATCGGAGCTCACGACGATGACCGCGACGCCCTGTTTGGCGAGGTTGACGATGATGTCGTAGATGCCGGCGCGGGCACCGACATCGATGCCGCGCGTTGGCTCGTCCAGCACCACGACCTTGGGATCGCGCATCAGCCATTTGGCGATGACGACCTTTTGCTGGTTGCCGCCCGAGAGATCGGAAGCAAGCTGTTCCGCACGACCCTTGACGCCGAATTTCACCACCGCCTTTTCGGCGAAACCACGCTTCACGCGCGAGGTGAGCCAGCGCCCGCCAAGCTTGTCGAGATTGGCGTAGATGATGTTTTCACTGATCTTGTGTGCAACGACGAGCCCCTGGTCCTTGCGATCTTCCGGAACCATCACGATGCCGTTGGCGATCGCATCCGCAGGGCTGCGCAGCTTCAGCGCCTCACCTTCCAGCCGGATAGAGCCGGCGCTGATTGGATCGGCACCGGAAATCGCCCGCACGAGTTCAGTCCGGCCAGCACCGACGAGGCCGGCAATGCCGAGGATCTCGCCGGCATGAACGTCGAAACTCACATCCCGGAAGGAATCGTCCGGCGACGTCAGGCCGGATACCTCAAGCACAGGTCTTCCGGTCGGCTCGGGAAGGGTCGGAAACATCCGATCAAGCGAGCGGCCGACCATGCTTTCGACGATCGTTCGCACCGGCGTCGAGCTATCGGCAAATTCATGGACACGCTCTCCGTCGCGAAGCACGACGATGCGGTCGGTGATCTGCTTGATCTCCTCCATCCGGTGGGAGATGTAGATGATGCCCACGCCCTCGGAGCGAAGTTTGCGGACCTGCTCAAACAAGGCTTCCGTCTCTGCCCCGCCAAGGGCTGCCGTCGGCTCGTCGAGGATCAGGAGTTTCGCATTGAGCGCCAGCGCCTTGGCGATCTCGATGAGCTGTTGGTTGGCTGTTGAAAGACCAGCGACCTTTCGGGTCGCGGAAATGTGCAGGTTCAGCCGTGCGAGCTGTTCCTGGGCTCGGCGGACCATCTGGGTACGGTCCACGACGCCATTCTTCATCGGCCATCGACCGATGAAGACATTTTCAGCGATGGAAAGATGCGGCAGGAGCTCTAGTTCCTGATGGATCAGCACGACACCCTTGTCGATCGCTTCGCGCGGAGCGGCTGGGGCATAAGGCTGCCCCAGCCATGTCATCGTGCCCTCGGATGGTGTGCGTGATCCGGCAATGATACCCGATAGCGTCGACTTGCCGGCGCCGTTTTCGCCCAGAAGCGCCACCACTTCGCCGGGATAGACGTCCAGGTCCACATTTTTCAGAACCTGGAGCGGTCCATAGCGCTTGGATATGCCCCTCAGGGAAAGAACCGGCTCGGTCACTGCACACCTCCTAACGATTTCGGCTGATTACGGATGGTTGGCGATGAAGCCTGCCACGTTTTCCTTGGTCGTCAGGGTCGCATCGAGAAGCTGGACCGGCGGAACCTTTTCACCGGCGACGAGCTTTATGGCGTTTTCAACGGCGTCGCGGCCCATCTTCTGCGTCTGCTGCGTCGCCGTCACCGCGAAGACACCCTTGCTAAGGGCTTCGAGCGCCGCGGTATCACCGTCAAAGCCGCCGACGATGATCTTCTGCGAGGGATTGGCGATTTTGATTGCCTGCGCAGCGCCAAGTGCAAGGCCGTCGGCCTGAGCGAAGACGATCGACACGTCGGGATTTGCCTGCAGCATGTTCTGCATGATCTGGAAACCTTCATCCTGGCTCCAGATGTTCGAGTACTGCTCCGCAACGACCTTCACGTCGGGATTTGCCTTAAGGGACTCACCGCAGCCTTTGGACCGATCGACTTCCGGCGTCGTACCCTTCTGGCCGTGAATGATCACCATTTTGCCCTTGCCGCCGGCCTGCTTCAGAAGGTAGTCGCAAACCGCCTTGGCGGAGGCTACGGAGTCCGTCGCCAGAAAGGTATCGCCCGGAGCACCTTCGGCATTGCGATCGACGTTCACGACCGGAATGCCGGCGTTCTTGGCAAGCTTGACCGGCACGGTGGCCGCGGCAGCGCCCGCTGGGATGTAGATCAGGGCATCAATCTTCTGAGTCAGAAGGTCCTGGATCTGGTTGACCTGGGTCGGGCCGTCGCCCTTGGCGTCAACCGTGACGACCTCGATGCCACGCTTCTTGGCTTCAGCTTCGACCGACTGCTTGATCTGGTTGAAGAAGTTCGCCTGCAGGTTGGCGACGGCAAGGCCGAGTTTCTTGACTTCGGCTGCGTGAACGGACCCGAGGCTAAGGCCAAGCAGGGCGGCGGACGCGAGCAGAGTGCGCGCAAATTTCATGTCAGTTCCTCCGTTGTTAGTAAACCCTCGGGTATCCTCCCCTTCGGGCAATCGCTCCGCTCCAAACCTTTCGGAGAGGAATTTCTTGCAGCCCGCACCATCTGCGGGCCGAACATCAGGCAGCCCGCCGCTTCCGGATCGTTTCCGCACCGACTGCGAGAACGATGACGACGCCAATGATGACCTGCTGCAGGAAGGGCGAAACGTTGAGCAGGTTGAGGCCGTTGCGTAGCACGCCAATGATCAGGACGCCGATCAGCGTGCCACCGATACCGCCGGCGCCTCCCGACAGCGAGGTTCCGCCGATGACGACGGCTGCAATCGTGTCGAGCTCGTAGCCGAAACCGCTCGACGGCTGGGCGGAGTCAAGGCGGGCGGCAAGCACGATGCCGGCAAGACCCGCCAGAAGCGCGCTGACGACATAGACGAGAACGGTCACCAGCTGAACGTTGATGCCGGCAAGGCGCGCCACTTCGGAATTGCCGCCGACCGCATAGAGCATGCGACCTTCAGCGCGAAAGTGAAGAAAGACCCAGGCGGCGGCCGCGACAGCGAGCATTAGGAAGACGGTTGCGGTCAGAACGCCGAAATGACGATCGATCGCCAGCATCATGAACCAATCTGGGAATCCCACGATCTGCTGGCCGTCGGTGATCATATTCGCCACGCCGCGTGCTGCCGACATCATAGCAAGCGTCGCGATAAAGGCGGGCACCCTGAACCAGGTGACCATGATGCCGACGATCAGGCCACTGATCATTGAGGCAATGAGCGCCAGCACGATCCCGACGGCGAGCGGCAGACCAGCGACATTCGCCGTCCAGCCCATCACCATCATCGCGAGAGCCAGGACCGAACCAACCGAAAGGTCGATGCCTCCGATCAGGATCACGAACGTCATGCCCACCGCCATGATCCCGAGCACGGTGATCTGGTCGAGAATGTTCAGACCATTGCGGACGGAGAGAAATGCATCAGCGCTGAAGGTCAGGAACAGGCAGAGCAAAAGCAATCCGACAAGCGGACCGGTTGCTCCCGTGAGCTTGCTGACCCACGTACCGGACGGACGGCTCTGTTCATTCACGTCGATCGCCACCATCGTTCCTCCCTGGGATTAAGGCCGGCGGCCAATATTTCTTCAGAGTAGAATATTTATTCACTTCTGCTGGAAAATTCATTAACAACTTGCTTAGATGCTGTCAACCGGGTTTCCGGGTTACATGTGAGGCGCAATGATCAATAAGGGGGTTGACTAAGCTCATCGTTATGCAAAAATATAACCATATGAATATTTATGCACAAGAGGAAACGATGGAGCCTTCCGAACTTGAACGTGTTGCTCGCCAGATACGTCTGCGCGACCTTCAGGCCGTGTACGAGGCAGGAGCTGGCCATATTGGTGGCGAGATGTCGGTGATCGATCTCCTCACCGCGTTATACTTCCGTGTGCTGCGTATCTGGCCCGATCAGCCCAGACATCCCGATCGCGACAGGTTCGTGCTGTCGAAGGGGCATACGGCCTGCGCGCTTTATGTCGCGCTCGCCAAGCGCGGCTTCATTCCGGAAGAGGAAATCTCGACCTTCCTGAAGCCGCATTCCCGACTGAACGGCCACCCCAACTGTAACAAGGTGCCGGGCGTCGAAACCAACACCGGGCCTTTGGGACACGGGCTGCCTGTCGCCGTCGGCATGGCCATGGCGGCGAAACTCTCGGGCGCTAAATACCACACCTATGTCATTACCGGTGACGGAGAGATGCAGGAAGGCTCGAACTGGGAAGCCATCATGGCGGCATACCAGTTCCGCCTGAACAACCTGACGCTGGTCATCGACCACAACAGGTTCCAGCAGGGCGCTTCGCTCTCGGACACCAACGATCTCGCGCCGCTTCGTCCCAAGCTCGAGGCCTTCGGCTGGGAGGTCAGCGAAATCAACGGCAATGACATGCATGCGATCGTGCCGGCTCTCGAGCATCGCTCCGACCGCCCCCATTGCATCGTCGCGCACACCAACAAGGGCCATGGCATCTCGTTCATGCAGGATCGTGTCGATTGGCATCACAAGGTTCCGAGCAAAGAACAGTATGAAACCGCATTGGCAGAACTGTCGGAGGCACTCTAATGAACGCGCCCGTAAATCCACCGAAGCTCTATGACTGCCGCGATGCCTTTGCCGCGACGCTCGAGCGGCTGGCCGCCGAGAATGAAACCATCGTTGCCGTCTGCAACGACTCGGTCGGCTCCTCCAAGCTCGGCGGTTTCAAGTCGAAATTTCCTGATCGCCTCGTCAATGTCGGCATTGCCGAACAAAACATGGTCGGCGTCGGCGCCGGTCTCGCCAATGGCGGACGCCTGCCCTATGTCTGCGGTGCTTCGCCGTTCCTGACCGGCCGATCGCTCGAGCAGATCAAGGCCGACATTTCCTACTCGAACGCCAACGTCAAACTCGTCGGTATTTCCTCGGGGATGGCTTATGGCGAACTGGGCCCGACCCACCATTCAATCGAGGATTTCGCCTGGACGCGCGTGCTGCCGAATCTGCCCGTCATCGCCCCCTGTGACCGGATCGAGACTGCCGCCGCCGTCGAGTGGGCCGCAAGCTACAATGGTCCCTGCTTCCTGCGCCTCTCGCGCGTCGGCGTCCCGGATCTGCTGCCCGAAGGTCACAAGTTCGAAGTCGGCAAGGCGAACCTGTTGCGCGAAGGCTTAGATGTCACGCTGATTGCCAACGGCACGCTGACCCACCGCATGATGAAGGCGGCCGAAATCCTGGCCGGGCGTGGCATCAAGGCGCGCGTGCTCAACATGGCGAACGTGCGCCCGATCGACGAGGCCGCCATCATTGCTGCAGCCAACGAGACTGGCGCGATCGTGACGGCGGAAGAACATTCGATCTTCGGCGGCCTCGGTTCCGCCGTCGCCGAAGTGGTGGTCGACAACGCGCCCGTGCCGATGAAGCGTCTTGGCGTTCCTGGCATCTACGCGCCAACGGGTTCGGCCGAATTTCTCCTCGACGAATTCGGCATGGCGCCGGCGGCGATCGCCGATGCGGCCCAAGCGCTGATCAAGCGCAAATAATCTGATAGCAGGTTTATTGCGCCGGGGTGCGCATCCGCCCCGGCCGTTCATTTGAGGAGCAGATGATGCGGGCTATTCTGGCGATTGACCAGGGCACCACCAATTCGAAGGCAGTTCTGGTTTCCGAAACAGGAGAGGTGCTTGCCAGAGGCTCGGCTGGCGTCGGCATCTCCTATCCGCAATCGGGCTGGGTGGAGCAGGATCCCCGCCGCATTTTTGCCTCCGTTTGCGAAGCGATCGAGACCTGCCTGAACAAAGCTTCCGAGGTCACTGTCGAGGCGGTAGGGGTGTCCAACCAGCGCGAATCTGTCACGGTCTGGGATGCTGAGACCGGCGAAGCACTGGGTCCGGTACTGAGCTGGCAGTGCCGCCGCACCGCGCCGGATTGCGAGCGCCTGATCGCCGAAGGTCATCTCGACCGCGTGGAAGCGCTGACGGGCCTTCCCCTCGACCCGATGTTTCCCGGATCGAAATTCCGCTGGCTGCTCGATCGCGTGCCGGCCGGGCGCCGGGTTCATCTCGGCACAATCGACAGTTGGCTGATCCATTGCCTGACGGGTGGCGGCCGTCACGTCTGCGATGCCTCCAATGCCGCCCGCAGCCAGTTGCTCGACCTCAATGGGCAGGTCTGGAGCGAGGAACTCGGCCAGATTTTTGGCGTCGATATCGCCATGTTGCCCGAAGTGCTCGACAGCTCTGCCGATTTCGGTACGACGCGCGGACTTCCCGGCATTGCCGATGGCACACCGATCCGCTCCGCCATCGGCGACAGCCATGCGGCGCTCTTCGGTCATGGCGCCTTCAAGCCCGGCGACGGCAAGGTGACGTTCGGAACCGGCTCCTCCGTCATGACGACGTTGCCGCGCTTCATCGCGCCGCAAAACGGCATAACCACAACGGTCGCCTGGCGGATCGCCGGCGTGCCGACCTTCGCCTTCGAAGGCAACATTCTCGTTTCGGCCGCAAGCCTTCCGTGGATGGCCGGCATTCTGGGCCTTCCCGATGTGGCCGCCCTTGTCGACCTTGCTGCGACGGCCGAGCCGGGCGGACCGGGATTTGTGCCGGCCTTCGTCGGCCTCGGCGCCCCCTACTGGAACTCCGACGCCCGCGCCCTCTTCGCTCAGATTAACTTTTCCACTACCCGCGCCCAGATGGCCCGCTCGGTGACGGATTCGATTGCCTGCCAGGTGCACGACGTGATCGCCGCCATGCGCGCCCAGAGCGGCGGCAAACTCGGCGCTCTCTATGTCGACGGCGGTCCCAGCCAGAACCGTTTCCTGATGCAATGCGTGTCGAACCTGATCGAGCATGCCGTCATCCAGTGCGAGGCGCCGGAGGCTTCCGCTCTCGGTGCCGCCTATCTCGCCGGGCTTTCGCTCGGCCTGTGGAAGGATCTCGACGCGATCGAGACGCTGCCGAGAAACACCGAAGTGATCCGCCCCGAAGAGATCGATCGCATCGGCCTTCTCAATACATGGAATGATGCACTGGCCCGCTCGACGTCGCGACCGACAGCGGTTAAATGTGAATAAAAATTCAAGCCGGTATCGCCCATGTCCCGCCTCAACGAACTCCGCCTGATTTCCAGGGTCGCCCAGATGTACCACATCGAAGGGCGGCGACAGGCGGAGATCGCACAGCATCTGCGATTGTCTCAAGCCACGGTCTCGAGAATGCTGAAGAGGGCTGAGACGGAGGACATCGTTCGCACCAGCGTCATCCCGCCGGTCGGCACCTATAGCGAACTGGAAGGAGCGCTGCGGCAAAAGTTCGACCTTCCGGAAGCAATCGTGGTTGAGTGCAGCGAGGACCGGGACGGCGCTATCATGGCCCGGATCGGTGAAGCAGCAGCCCACCTTCTGGAGGTCACGCTCGCACCTGGGGAGATCGTCGGTGTGTCGAGCTGGAGCCAGACCATCTTCAAGATGGTAGAGAATATTCACCCACAAAAGAGTGCGCAGGCGAAATTCATCGTTCAGACTCTGGGTGGGATGGGAGATCCCTCTGTCCAGACCCATGCCACTCAGCTGACGACACGTCTGGCCCGGCTCACTGGCGCGGAACCAAAGCTGCTTCCGGTGCAAGGCGTGACGTCGTCAAGAGAAGCCAAACTTCTGATGATGGCTGATCCTTTTGTCCGAGAGACGATGGATCTCTTTAGCAGCATTACCCTTGCAATAGTCGGCATCGGGGCAGTCGAGCCTTCAGAACTACTGGCGCGATCCGGCAATATTTTTTCATCGCAGGAACTCCGCGACTTGGCCGAAGCAGGTGCTGTCGGCGACATTTCGCTTCGATTCTTTAATGCCGAAGGGAGGCCAGTGAAGACTCCTCTCGACGAGCGTGTGATTGGCCTGTCTCTCGAGGAACTCGGTCGCGTTGATCGGGTAATCGCCTTGGCAGGAGGCTCGAAAAAGATCGCAGCCATATCCGGAGCATTGCGCGCAGGCGTGGTTGACATGCTGGTCACCGACAAATTCACGGCTCAACGGCTGATCGAGGCATAAGTGCAGTTGAGCCGACTCGAACCAGTGAGCCGGCATTTAAGCTGCGTGGGATAACAAGCATTTTTGCAACCGGTATGCTGGCCTAGCCGCACTAGGGTTTATGGGCTCACGTCCGCTAGCGGAAGAGCGGATGGCGCCGCACTGATAGACAATGCTCGATACGAAATTCTGAGCGAGGCTATGATCGCACTATCGTCCCGCCGAACCGGTCTGGGGATGTCTCAAGTGGTCGCACATTGGGATTGATCAGTTCTTCGGGGCCTCGCCGTCTGGCACGGGCAGGCCGGCGGCCTCCAGTCCGGCGAAGAAACGCTGCTGGTCTTCGGACCGCGCCAGCCGCCGGACGACCTCCCGCCTGACGTTCGGGATCAACGCAGGCGACCGGGCTTCGATCCAGGCGATTTGCTCCTTTGCCTCGGTCGTTTTTCCCATGGCGCCGAGAATTGAGAGCAAGACTAGGCGATGCATAGGATTGTAATTCAGGTCCGACATGCGGGACCATAATTCCGCAGCCTGCGTATCGCCTCGCATGAAGGCGCAGAGCGCCATTCCCACCTCGTAATATCCTCGTGGTCCGGCATTCCTGCTGACGGCCTCGGAAATCAGTTCGCAGCCTCTGTCCCATTTTCCCGACATCGACAGGCGCAGGCCGTATTCGCCTGCCACTTCGGTATCGTTCGGATTGCTGGCATAGGCAGCCTCGCCTGCGCGTAAGGCTCCGGCCGGATCGTTTCCAAAGAAGTTGGCGAGCATCAGAGCCTGCAGCGCGCGCGCATTTTTCGGGTCGAGTTGCACGGCGCGTTCGGCAAGCGCCTTGGCAATGTTGAGCGTGTCGGCGGTCGGTTTCGTATCCAGCTGGTAAGCAAAGCGGAACTCGTCGAGATGGGTCAGCGAAAGAAAAGCGGCGACATTGGAATCATCGGGCATCTTTTCGACAGCCCGTCGCAGGCAGGCTTTCGCCACGTCATGCGCCTGCGGGGTCATCTCGCTGCGATAGCTGTAGTAGGACAGAATGCATGAAAAGGCGTCGCTTCCGGCAATACTGGCAGTGTCCGTCTGGAAGATGACGCCGAACGGACGTGCGACCGCCGTCGCGATGTCCTCGGCGAGGCTCGCCTGCGTTTTCAATATGCCCTGCACCTGCATATCGGCATCGTAATTGTTCGCCCAGATGACGGCTCCGTCCGCGCGCCGCACAAGCCTGGCTGTCGAGCGCAGCGTGCTGCCTTCCAGCCTGATGCTTCCCTGGAGGGCGTAGAGCGGCTGCGTCAAAGCCTGGCCCTCTCTGTTTCGCGGCAAAACGGCGACGACGACAATGTCGTTGAAGGGAACAAGTTTTTCGATGATGTCGTCGGTGATGCCCTGGGAGATGTCGGCTGCAGCTCTGCTATCCGAGCCGCTTTCGAAGCGCTCGACAACGATCGTGGGACGGCTGACAGCTCCCGGCAGCCTCTCATTTCCGGTATTGAATGACCTCACATATTGAAACATCGCTGCCGCGGCGACGAAGACAACCACCGCGCCTGCTGCAAAAAGCCAATATCGGGGTGGTGACAGGCGCCGGTTCGTCCTGTCTCGGCTGATCGTATCTCCGGCCAGGTTGACTTGCCGCCCATCATCTCCTGCGGGTGGCGGCCGACCGGACTTTCCGGTTTGCGGCATATATGCGGGCTCTGCGCCCTGCCTCACGTCGAAGACCGGCGCATATCCGCCTCTGGGAACAGTGATGACGATCCGGTCGGCGCCGCCAGCGGTCAGGTAATAATGTTCCAGCTCTCGGCGCAGCCGCCCCGCTTCGATACGCACGCATGGATCCTGCTGCGCGTCGAAATTCGCGTCTCTGCCGAAAACGGCCTGCGCGATGGTAAAGGCTTTCAGGTAATCGCGACGGCCGGCAAGCGTTTCGGTCACCACGAATTCAAGGAATCGCCTCGCCCGTTCGGGAAGACGGAACTCGGGGCTGGACAGGATACGCTCAAGTTGCTGCTGCACCTCTTCGTGCGAAGGGATGCTGCTGCTAGCCCTGTCGATGCCTGCATTTGTCATCGGCTCCCCCAGACTCCGATTGCGCACAACCTGCAGCATGCTGTCATGGACGATAGACCCGAGTCGACGGGACGGCAACGTTATTCGGGGAAATTAGCTAATTTAGATAAGGCTAATTCATTGGATCTGCTGACAGTGGGGCCAAATCTTCGTCGGCGCCATGTCAGCGTAGGATACCGTATCCTACCGGAGCGGACGTGTATTTTACTGCCTTCGCCTGTCCCTGCGCTTTATCATCGCCCATGCATTCTGGAGGAGGCGGCGATGACATCACCTGAAACGTCCACATCCCATCCCATGACCAGCGCAGAGGATCTGCGCAAACGCGCTCTGGAGCTTCAGCTTCTGGAAATGGAGCGCAGCGACAAGATCAAGGCGCGCGAGGCGAAGAAACACGCCGAATTCGTCGAGGATTTTTTCCGCAAGCACATCGGTGAAACGGAACGCGCCGTCATTAAGCGGCTGGTGATGAAGGCGGCCGCAGACGGCAAATACGAGGCGCTGATCTACAGTTTCCCATCGACGTTCTGCGCAGATAGCGGCCGGGCCATCAATAATAACCTTCCCGGATGGCAGAAAACGCTGCAGGGAAAGGCAAAGGAACTTCTGGATCTGTTCGAGGAGGTCGCCAAGCCTCAGGGCTATGGGCTCAAGGCGATGATCATCAATTTTCCCGGCGGCATGCCCGGTGACGTGGGCTTCTTCCTCACCTGGGAACCGCCTGTCGACTGAACGGAGCCGAGAAGTATCGAACTGAGCGACGGAGTTCGGGCGAAAATTCCGGGTCCGTGAAGCATTGCAGTGCCCTCCCCGCCCGTCTGAAAAGAATGGGAGCGCCGGCCGTCCGCAAGGACGCCGGCGCTTTGAGAATCCTACTCGCTTACGGGAGTCCAGTTCGCATCCGGGTTGAAATCCTTGATCGCCGCAGCCCGCTCTTGCGTCGCCGGCCCCAGATCGCGCTGGTAGATGACGCTCATCCCATTGACCATGAATGTCTGAACGCCGGTGACCCTGTATTTGACCGGCCAGGCGATCAGCGCAAAGCCGCCGGTCATGTAGCCGTTGACAATATAGCTTTGCTTGCCCCCGACGACGTTGTCTCCCTGGGAGGTCAGAATGCGATAGCGATAGCCGAAATAGCCCTCCCCGCGCTTGGCGGCGCCGAAGGCGGCCGTTTCGACCAGCGCGCTTGCCGGGCTCTCCTCGGGATAGACGCTCGGATCCCAGTACAAGCCGTCAAGCTTGCCCGGACTGCTGATCAGCTTCTGTGCGAATTCATAGATCCCATTGCCGTCGCGATCTTCGGAGGCAAATTGATACTGGGCCGCGACATATTCGTGCATGGTGTCGATGGTGGCGAGTTCGTTTTCACCGACGCGGCGATTGATGATCTCCTCCAGGCCGCGCTGTGTATTGAAGGACCATTTGCCGTCCTTGCCCTCCGTCAGCGGAAACGGCAGGGGCCAGAGCCGGTCGCCGATCGTGACGATCTTCATGCCTTGGAAATCCCGCAAAGCCGCCTGCCGCTCCGCGCCTTCGCGGATCAATCCGTAGGCAATCATCGCCCCATTGTTGGAACGCAGTTTGTCCGCCTTCAAACCGAGCAGGCCGGCGAGATCCTCGATATTGTTGGAGGCGAGTACCGATTTCAGCCTGTCGAGGGCAAGCGAGGGACTGTCGAATTCCGGCGGCGGCGTTGCCGCCTTGTATTCGGTCAGGTCCGTCTGCGCCTGCGAAAGCGCCGGTGTTGCCGACATCGTGCAAAGCGCTGCTGCGAAGATGAGCGGAATTACGGTCGATTGGCGTCTCATAATATCACTCCCTGAGCTGGAAAGAGGTCTCACCGCCGTCCGCCGCCGCCGCGACCGCCGCCACCACGGCCGCCACCGCCGCGGCCGCCACCGCCTTGCGGGCGCGGGCGATGCTGGGGCGGACGGGCCGACTGGCGATGGGCGCCCATGCTCTGCGCGCCGCGGTTCGAGGAGATGGCCTCCCGGCGACCGGACTGAGGGTTGCCGAGAGCGCTCGGCTGGCGCCCACGATTGTCGGGTCTGGCGCCCATCTGCGGCTTGTTGGATCTGTTGACGGATTTCTGCGCGGGCTTGTTCGGGCGATTGGCCGCGTTCTGCGGGCGCGCCTCGGGCCGCGATGCGTTCGGCCGATTGCCCGCTGCTCCCAGCGTCTTTGCCTGCGGCTTGTTCTTCAGGCCTTGCACCGTTCCTTTGCGGATGTCTTCCGCACGCGCTGACGTCCCCCTGTTGCCGGGCCTCTGGGTCGCCTGGAGGTCGGCAGCCCTGTTGCGCAACTGGTTGCGATTGTCGGCCTGAAGGCCCGATTTGATCGCCGACCGGTCTATCTTCGCAAGCTGATCCTTGCCGATGCTGAGCTTGCTGCGGTCGACGTTGCTCCAATCGACGTCGTTCCACTTCATCTTTCCGTTGAAGTTGCGGTTGTTCAGGCAGTTGTTGCAATCGATGTCGATATCGCCACCCCAGCGGCCGCCCCACACGCCCCAGTCGTCCCAGTTGACGATGGCCGCCCAGGTCAGCCCGGTGACCGCGGCGGCAAAGAACCCTGCGCCGGGATAGTAGTAGTTGTCGTAGTAGTCGGGATAATAGGAAATCGGCTCGGACGCATAGCCCGGTTCGTAGAGCATTTCCGGCGGATACTGCGGGATATAGATCTTCTCGGGATCGGTCGGCCGGATGATGATGTTATCGTTTTCGGTAACGACGGTCACCTTGTCGTCTGTCTTGATGATGTTCTTTGCCACCGCCTCGTCGCGAAGCTGCTGAATGGCAATCAAGACGTCCTTCTGCTGATTGGCGAGGGCATCGGCCAGCGATTGGGTCCAATCGAGATCCTCACTCATCATCTTCACAATATCGGGATAGTTGAGCAGGGAAACGACGCTGCCGTCCCATTCGCTCTTCGGCTTGAGGTCGGAATTCTTCTTTTTCGCCTCCAGGAAGCGCTGCGCCTCGATGATCTGGACTGGAAAGAGCGAGGCGGCCGAGATGGCCGCGACCAGCTCGTCCGGATAGAGCGCGATGCGCGCCACAAGCACTTCCAGTTCATCGTCTGAGAGGAGCGTAGTTGCAGGCTGTTCGACACTCGTCTGAGCAGGCGCGGCTGCCGGCGCAGGAGCCTGGGCTCGCACCGGGAAGGCTGGCTGCAACGCAATGATTGCCAGAGCCGATAATCCACCGATTAGTCGGCCGCCAAGCAGCTTGCGGGAAATTGCTTTCATCGCGTGAACCTCCCTTGGATCAGTTGAATGACAGATATGCGCTCACAGGGGCTTCGGGCCGGTCGGTGGCGGCCGCCGGAGCATGACTATTTTCGATTGGGCGATCGCCTCCCCCATCTCTTTCTGCAGGGCTTCGACGAGCCCTGCATATTCCAGCCGCCGTGCCTCTCGAACCGTCTCGGGCAGCCGCTCGACATGCGCCAGGGCCTGTGCGGCATCAGCGAGATCCTCGCACATGCTGTGAAAAGCCTCGCTTACATAGAAAAGCCGCTGCACAAGCCGCTTCTGCTCGGGAAAATAAGTCTCGGCCGTCTCCAGGGCGGACAAATATGTCGAACCGCTTTCTCCCGACCCCATCTCCGCCCCCGCCGCCGAACTGCGCTCAGCAGATGTGGAAACTATATAACAGCCGCGTCGGCGGTAGGCGTAAAATACGCGAACCTACGGCAGCCGGGTTCGAGGCATAGGGCTCGAACGGCATCCGCCTCGCCGATCACCTTTCGCTACTTTATGCGTAGACGATCTCCGCTGAACGGTTCGGATTCCAACATCCCGATAGAGGTTACGCGATGCTACGGGCCTCTGGGCCTAAACGGGCCTAATATTCGCCGTCGATAGCGATCAAACGGCTCGGCCATGCCGGCCGGAAGGGAGCGGCCGTGTTTCTGGACTATTTTGCCTTGGGCGTGCTGGTCTTTGTCGTCGTCACCCTGTTTTACGCGGTGATTGCGATCCACGACATTCCTCATCTCATGGCCAAGGCGCGAAATCACCCTCATCAGGACGCTATACATGTTGCCGGATGGGTCAGCCTCTTCACGCTTCATGCGATCTGGCCGTTCCTGTTCATCTGGGCGACGATCTACCGCGAGGATCGTGGCTGGGGCATTCGCCGCGACGGAAAGCTGTCGCCGGAAGCCGAAGCGAATGCGGAAATTGCCCGTCTCCATGCACGGATCGCCGAACTTGAGGCGCAAACGGTTGAGCCGGAGAAGGAGAACGCCTGATGGATCTGCTGCTGATACTGACCTATGCCGCGATCTGCTGGACGATCTTCAAGATCTTCAGGATCCCGGTAAACCAGTGGACGCTCGCGACCGCCGTGTTGGGGGGGATATTCCTTATCTCCGCTCTCCTGCTTCTGATGAGCTACAATCACCCATATTCCAGCGATGGGCGCATCTATTTCACATCGGCTCCCGTCATTCCGGTCGTCGGAGGCCAGGTCGTTGAAGTTCCCGTCACGCCGAACGTGCCCCTGAAGAAGGGCGATGTCCTCTTTCGCATCGATCCCCGGCCTTACCAGTTTGCGGTCGACCAGAAGAAAGCCGCACTTGCCGAAGCCGAGCAATCCGTCCTGCAGTTAAAAGCCGCTCTCGATGCCGCGAATTCGGCGGTCACGGGCGCCGAGGCTTCGCGGGATAGGTCCTTGCAGGCTTTTGAAAAGTTCCAGGCGTCGAACGAAAATGCAAAGTCGAGCGGTAGAGGCGCGGTCTATTCTGAACTCGAAGTCGAGAACCGGCGCGGCATTTACCTGACCGCGGAGGCCGCGGTCGAAACGGCGCGTGCGCAAGCCGCGCAGGCAAGGCTTGCCTATGAATCCGAGATCAACGGCACGAACCCCACGGTGGCAAGGCTGCAGGCCGAGCTGAACAATGCCACATACGAACTCGACCAGACGGTCGTTCGAGCCCCGACCGACGGTTATGTCACGCAGGTTTTCCTTCGGCCTGGAATGATGGCCAATCCCCTGCCCCTCAGACCGGTCATGGTCTTCATCGACAGCCAGGACCGCATGCTGGCGGCAGCCTTCATCCAGAATTCGCTCCAGCGCGTTCGCGTCGGCGATGAGGCGGAGGTCTCCTTCAAGGCGGTACCGGGAAAGATATTCAAGGCGCGGGTTCAAGAGGTCATCGATGTGATGGCCCAGGGCCAGTTGCAGCCGAGCGGCGCGCTGATCGATCCGCAATCGCCCGAGCGCGTGTCGCCCGGTCAGACGCTGGCACGGATCGAGCTGCTCGAAAGCACCGACGAATATCAACTGCCCGGCGGCGTGGTCGCGGAGGTCGCGGTCTATACGCATCATTGGCATCACGTCGCCATTCTCCGCAAGGTGCTGCTGCGGATGAGCGCCTGGATGAACTACGTCTTCCTTGAACATTGAAGCAAAGCCCGGTGCCTCCCGGCGATGCGAGCGGAGCAACGAGAGGGCAAGGGAGAGGTTGAGAGCATAAGGAGCCAGCGGTGATAGGTAGTCTTCCGATGTTGCGAGGCTTGACCGGCTTCAGCAGGGATTGGCTCCGCAGCGATATCCCTGCCGGGCTCTCGATCGCCGCCGTCGGCCTGCCGAGCGCTATTGCTTATCCGGCGATCGCCGGTCTGCCGCCGGAAACGGGCATTTATGCCAGCATCGTCGCGCCGATTGCCTACGCGATTTTCGGGCCTTCCCGGCTGCTGATCGTCGGGCCCGACGCGGCGTCAATGTCGGTGTTGGCCGCAGCAATGGGCGCGATCGTCGCCGCCGATCCGACGAGCGGCGGCGACCGGGTGGCCATCGCGGCGGCTCTCGCCCTCGGCGTCGGCGTCTGTTATCTCGTCGCCAAATTGCTAAAGCTTGGCGTTCTCGCAAGCTTTCTTTCCCGCCCCATCCTGGTCGGGTTCTTCGCCGGCGTATCTCTTTCCATCCTTGTCGGACAGATGGGCCGTTTCACCGGCGTGAAAATCGAATCCGACGGATTGATCTCCCCGCTTGTCGAAATGCTTGCCAAGAGCAGCCTGATCCACTGGCCCTCACTCATTCTCGGGCTTGCCATGTTCGCGCTGCTTTGGGTCGTTCGTCTTTTCCCTTTCAGAATTCCGGGTCCTATTCTCGTCGTCATTATCTCGGTCGCTCTTTCTGCGATTTTCGACTTTCGGGACCAAGGCATCGCCGTCGTCGGGGACATACCGCGCGGACTTCCAAGCTTCTTCCTGCCTCCGTTTCACGAGATGCCTCTCGACAAGCTCGTCATCGGTTCGGTTGCGATCTTTCTTGTCAGCTTCGGCTCCGGCATTGTGGCCGCACGCAGTTTCGCGTCGCGGACCGGTGACGAGGTCGATGCCAATCAGGAGCTGGTCGGACTTGGCGCCGCCAATATAGCGCCTGGGCTTTTCGGTTCGTTTCCGGTCAGCGTATCGGACTCTCGAACCGCCATAAATCTGTCGACGGGCGGCGTTTCGCAGGTCGCGGGGCTGGTTTCCGCCGCGGCCCTGATCGCCGTGCTGGTTTTCCTTCACGGTGCATTGCGCATCCTTCCCATTCCCGCGCTCGCGGCAATCCTTACAATGGCTGCCATCAGCCTGATCGATATTCCTGAGCTCAAGAAGATATGGCGCATCAGCCGCATGGAGTTCGTCTTCGCGCTGATCGCCATGTGGGGAGCGATCAGCTTCGGCGTCCTCAATGGCGTCATTGTCGCTATCGTCGCAACCTTCGTCTATCTGCTGCGCCAGACGATGTTTCCGCGCGACGGCTTGCTCGGCCGCATCGAGGGACGACACGGTTTCTTCGATCTCAAGCGCTATTCGGAGGCCCGTCCCGTTCCGGGCGCGGCCGTCTTCGCGGTCCAGGGCAGCATCCTGTTCTACAACGCCGACTACGTTCGCATCCGGCTGACCTCCGTCGCAAAGGAGCTTCCCGCCGATACCAAATGCCTGGTGCTCGACGCCAGCGCCATCACGCAAATCGACAGCACCGGCGCGACCGCGCTCGAGGCCGTGGCCGAAATCCTGGTGAAACGGAGCATCATCTTCGCCTTCGCCGATCTCAGCGATGAAAGCCGCGCCATTCTCGAACGGGCCGGCGTCATCAAGATGGTCGGCGCCGAGAACATTTTCAACGGCAGAGAGGAAGCCCTGCGGACGCTGATCGGCGATATCGACCAGATCGGCAATGCAGCCCCGACAGGCAATGCACCTTAGTGACAAAAGGAGGGAGAGCCATGGACGAGAATTATGAGCCGCGGCAGGCCGATGAAGATGCACCCCGCGGCGCCAAAGAAAAAAAGAAAAAGAAGTCATGGGATTATGAGAAGGAGATCGGCCGGCTGCAGGTGGAGCTGGCGCATCTGCAGGCCTGGGTGAAGAAGTCAGGCGCAAGGATCGTCGTCGTCTTCGAGGGACGCGACGCCGCCGGCAAAGGCGGCATGATCAAGCGGATCACGGAAAGGGTCAGTCCCCGCGTTTTCCGCGTCGTGGCGCTGCCCGCCCCCACCGACCGCGAGAAGTCGCAGATCTACATGCAGCGTTATATCGCTCATCTGCCGGCGGCCGGTGAAATCGTGATATTCGACCGCAGCTGGTATAACCGTGCTGGCGTCGACCGTGTCATGGGCTTCGCCAGCGAGAAGAAGGCGCAGCGCTTTCTCGAGCTCGCGCCCCGCTTCGAGGCTGCAATCGTCGAAAGCGGCGTCATTCTGCTCAAGTATTTCCTGACGGTCAGCGAAGAAGAACAGGAGCGCCGCTTCAGGCGCCGGATCGACGATCCGCTGCGGCAATGGAAGCTCAGTCCCATGGACGTCGAGTCCTACCAACGCTGGTGGGATTACACGCGCGTCTATGACGAAATGCTGCGGATGACCGACAGCAATCACGCGCCATGGTGGATCGTGCCTTCGGACGACAAGAAACGTGCGCGGGTCAACTGCATCTCGCACCTCCTGAAATCCATTCCCTATGAACGACTGAAATTCGACGAGCCCGACCTGGGGAAGCGCCAGAAGCGGCCGGGCGACTTCGTCGAGGATCACAGTATCCGCCACGTCGTACCTGATATGACGACATAAGCGGTGCCGACCGGAAACTTGGCGGACGCAGCGATGGAGCAGATAGCCGATACGCCAGCGCGGAAGACCGATGCCGGCCAGATTTCGATAGAGGCAAGGGTAAGCGATCTCGTCCGACTGGGCATCATCGGACTTTTCGCCTATTGGACGATGGTTCTCATCGCACCCTTCGCATTGATCGTTATCTGGTCGGCGATCCTTGCAGTCGCGCTTTTCCCAATGTTCGCAGCGCTCTCGCGGCTGCTCGGAAACAGACCGGTGATTGCGGCCATCATCATCGTCGTCGGCTGTCTGGTCCTGATCATCGCGCCGTTTGCCCTGGTTGCGGTCAGCTTCGCCGACACCGTGCAGGCGCTGATCGGCAACCTACGGACGGGAGAGTTTACGCTGCCCGCAGCACCGGCCGCCATCAAGGAATGGCCCGTCGTCGGCGAGCGCCTCCACGACATCTGGAACCAGGTCGCCGGCGATCTCGCTTCGACCATCATCAAGTTTCAAGCGCCCATCCGCGAGGTCATGGGCGTAGTCGTGACAAAACTTGCCTCGATCGGCGGCGGCGTGTTGAGCTTCGTCGTCTCGGTCATACTTTCCGGCCTGTTTCTCACGCAGGCTACGCGTCTTGCATCGACGATACAGGTGCTGGCGAGCCGGATCGCCGGTGAAAAAGGCGTCGGATTTGCCAGGCTGGCGGGAACCACTGTGCGCAATGTCTCGCGCGGCGTCATCGGCGTTGCCTTTCTGCAGACCCTGCTCTGCGGATTGTGCTTTGCTTTCTTCGACATCCCTGCGCGCGGAGCCCTCACCTTCGCGGTCTTCATGCTCTGCCTCATGCAGCTTGGACCCGCGCTGGTGCTGTTGCCCGTCATCGTCTGGGCGTGGTTTTCCTGGTCGTCGGCAACCGCCTTGGTCTTTACCGCCCTGGCAGTGCCGATCATGGTCGTCGACAATATCCTGAAACCCATTCTGATGGCGCGGGGCCTATCGACCCCGATGCTCGTCATCCTGATCGGCGTCATCGGCGGCACGCTTTCCCATGGTCTTCTGGGACTTTTCCTCGGGCCAGTGGTACTCAGCGTCTTTTACGAGCTGCTCAAAGCCTGGGCCTGGCCGCCGCCAGCAGGATCTGAAAACAGCCCCGCCGCGGGTTTCACGGCCGAGCCCGAGCGCTTCGGCTAGGCGGCATCGGCAGGTTCATCGCCTGGTGCAATAGACGACGACCTCCTGCTCTATTTCGTAGCAGAGCTGCTCATATTCCTTGACGAGCTTGTCCTCTCTCGGCCTCTGTATTCGGAACCGTTCCAGCGCATCGACGGCAAGATCGTAGGCCTCGAACATCTCCCCGAGCGTCTCATTGGTCATGGCCACCAGAAGATGGCGTATATCGGGAAGGCGCAACATCAGTTTTCTGCGGCCGCGTTCTCGGCTCATTGATCGGCTCCGCGTTCAAAGCATCTCTGCAATTGATACGAAGTCGCCGAGGGGCCGGATCGTTCCCGGCTCACAGACAAACGTTTCTGATTTGAGAGAAAAATCCCTCTGGGATTGATGTTTTTGCTAGGAAGAAAGCGGTGAACTGTCTTTGTCATCCGTGCGGATATGCGGCACGTTCAATGAAGGTTGGACATAGCGCGCCGCGGTATCTGCCAGGCGCGCCAATGGGTAGGATGAACGTCGAGCATCTCGTCCGTCAGGGCATTCACCCATCCGCCAGGCAGCCGCTGGCAGGGAAAAACCAGCGCATGGATACCGTCGCCATCGATCACAGCGAGCTCAATATCCTCTTCGAACGGAGCTTCGACGACCAACCGCCACATCACCGAACCCTCCAAGACGATGCATGAATTCAGGCCGGCTAAAAGGCCATTGTTCGGCATGCCAGTCACTCCACTGCCGACGCTTCCCGGGCGTTGTAGGGAGGCTGCTACGTCCCTGCTTGCGATGGAAGGCTGGATCCTGCCAGCCCGGCAATCGCCCATTTGATATAGAAGCCAGGTTAATGCTGCCGGCATGCGTGACCCCACCACTCGTCGCTGGTTGTCGTTTCGTCGGCTCCCTCAAATGGCCGTGTACCCATTCCTCTTCAGAGTAGCGGAACAATGGGCCGAGGGCATTGAGCCGGATCAATGGAGGTGACGCCGGACCAAAACATGGGGTCCGTCAGCGCCTCGGCAGTTCCGTTTTGCAGGGCCTGGTTTGCAAGGAGAGAACAATAGAGTCTACCCGATACTACACTGATCACTCCTCCCGAGGTGGTATTCTGCGGTTCCTGCGAGAGGGAACGTCTCAAACGAGGCGGAGGAAGCCATCATGTCCATCAAGATGGAGGCGCCTGATGTCGCCGAATACAGTTCCGTCGTCTCAAATCTTTCCGGACGAACCTCTTTTGCGGGATCTCGAATGGCACGTCGCGAACGGTCAGGCGCATTGCGCAAGGGAGATGACGGGCCACGGCTGGATTGGATCCGGCAACTCTATGAACATATGCCGGACGCGGTTTTCTTCGTCACCGACAACAGTCGGATTTCCACCTGCAACCGGGCTGCGGTCGCCTTGTTCGGTTATGAGGAAAATGAGTTGCTTGGCCACGGGATCGACTTCGTCTGGTGCCCGACGCCGGATGTTCGGCTGAAGGGGCGCTGGGCGGACCAGGGCGCGGTGCGCGCTGGTCTGGCGATCACCAAGAGCGGGATTCGGTTTCCGACCGCCCTGACCATCATCAGAGAGCAGGTGGAGGAGGAAACCTTCTCTGCGCTGATTTTCGAGGACTTCCGCGCGGAGCGCGAGACGTTGCAGCAGGTCCAGGAGCTTCAATGCGAGCTAGCGCGTCTCGCAAGAATAGTCGCGCTTGGGGAAATGACATCGACGCTGGCGCATGAACTGTCCCAGCCGCTGTCGTCGATCGCCGCTTACTCCCAAGGTTGCGCCCGGCTTATGATGAACGATCATCGCCGCCACGGCGAGGAACTTCGCGAAGCCTTGTCGGAAATTACTCAGCATGCCCTGTGGGCAGGGACGATCGTCCAGAACATCCGGGAATTTGCAAGGCGCGGCGCCGACGAGAGAAAAATCGAGGCGATGCACGCGCTGATCCGCGAGGCGACGATGTTCGCGCTAACGGGATCGCAGCGGCAGGGACTTGATACCGATTTCCAGCTTGAAGCGAAGCGGGACACCGTGCTTGTCGACCGCGTCCAAATCGTACAGGTGCTGACGAACCTCCTTCGCAATGCCGTGGAGGCCACCGACGGTATCGCGCAACCGCATATTATGATCCGCACCAGAACCGACGATTTTTCCCATCTCATTGTCGATGTGTCCGATAATGGCTGCGGCATTGCGGCTGAGATCGAAGAGGCGCTGTTTCGTCCCTTCGTGACCAGTAAACCGCGGGGTCTCGGCATGGGTCTGGCGTTGTCCAAGCGCATTATCGAGGCGCATGGCGGCCGGATAACCGCGCGCAACAGAAGGGAAGGCGGTTCAATTCTCTCATTTTCGCTTCCGCTGATGGAGACCACAACCAATGGCGAACGACCTTACGATCCATCTCGTCGATGACGAGGAGTCGCCCCGGCGATCCCTAACGTTTCTGTTGGTGTCGGCTGGTTTTGCCGTTCGCGCGCATAGCTGCGCGAAAGCCTTTCTGGAACTGCTGCCGCTTTCCGGGCGAAACTGCCTAGTGACGGACCTGCGCATGCCTGAGATCGACGGCATCGAATTGGTTCAGCGCCTGCACCGTGTCGCTCCGGACGTTCCTGTGATCGTCATTACCGGCCAGGGCGACATAGCAGCCGCAGTTCAAGCGATGAAAGCGGGCGCGTCCGACTTCCTGGAAAAGCCGGTCAGAGAAGAGGCGCTGATTGCCGCCATCAACGCGGCGATGGGACAGAGGCGGGCCGGCAGGACGCTTGCCGATTCCGAGAATATTGCGGCGCGACTTCGCCAGCTCACGGATCGCGAACATCAGGTTCTGACCGGCGTGCTCGATGGCCTGCAGAACAAGATGATCGCCTATCAGCTCGGCATCAGCGCACGCACGGTAGAGGTTCACCGTGCCAACGTGATGGCCAAGATGGGCGCGCACAACCTGGCGGAACTCATGCGCATGGCCATCACCATCGATAGGGTGGCGCAGCCGCTGGAAGCCGGGACGGCTTTGCCGGTCAGTCACCGGTCAAATTATATCCGCTGATTCTAAAGCTAACCTTGCAACCGTTGCGAGGTGCGATATTATCCATTAGAAGAAGCTTAAATTGCGTGATCTTGTCGTAGGGGCGATCATGAGAAGCGCAGAAATGCATGCTTTCAGCGGCCTTGGGCCGACTGCTGATGAAATCTGCCGACAGGTCGAGCGAATTCTCGGAAGTGAAGAGTTTCACGCACCCAGGCGCGGACGGAACTTCCTTGAGTTCGTCGTCACGGAGACGCTCGCCGGCCGGTCGGACTTCCTGAAGGCCTTTACGATAGCCAATGTGGTTTTCGGCCGGGAGGCTTCATTCGACCCGCAGAACGATCCTGTCGTCCGCATCGAGGCTGGCCGGATAAGAAAGGCGCTCGAGCGTTATTATCTGGTCGCGGGCCAGGCGGACGAGGTGATCATCACCGTTCCCAAAGGCGGATATGTACCGCATTTCGAATATGCCCAGGAGGCGCCACTCCCGCGGCTACCCGACGCGAATCCGGAGAAATCGCAGATCGCAGAACCCGAAGACCAGGGTGGCCAGGAGAAGCGTCCTCCAGTGCTTCCTGCCGTTCTCAGCCTCAGAATCATCCTGTTCGGTGCTCTTGCCCTTCTCCTATTCGCCGTTGCATTTGCATTGACTGCTCTGCGGGACGCGCCGACCGGGGCAACGCCGCCTGCGGCCGCGAAGCCGAAGGTGGTTGTCGAATTCTTCGCGGAGAACGGCTTCGCCGAGACAGGTTCGGATATAGCTCATGGTATGAGAGACGATATCATCGGTCAGCTTGCCCAGTTCGACAATATCGTCGTGGTTGCCGATCCGCTGCGCGGCGAGAGTGCCGCCGGCGCCGACTACTCGCTCCAGGGCAATGTGCAGCTCGACAAAAGCAGATTGCGCACGGCTGCCAGGCTGGTGCGTCAAGCGGATGGCGCCGTCATCTGGGCCAGCAATTTCGATGCCGACCTTCAGGCCGAGAACAAGCTGACGATCCAAAGCGGTATCGCCCGGCAGATCTCCAACGTGATTGCGCAGGCTGACGGCGTTATCTTTCAAGCCGAGACGGGTAAGATCGCCCGGCCGGCACAGACAGGTGAGCAGAGTGCCCATGCCTGTACGCTCGCTTATTTCAGCTACCGCCAGACGATGACCGTGCAGGGCCACAGCGCGGTGCGCGAATGCCTGCAGCAGGCGACCCTGCATTCTCCCGCTAACGCCGTCTCCTGGGCACTGTTGTCCATGGTCTATCTCGACGAGGTGAGGTTTCGCTACAAGCTCGGTGCTCCTTCTTCAGGCCAATCTCTCGAACTGGCGACTGCCGCGGTGGAGAGGGCTGTATCGCTGGCGCCGAGCAATCCCCGGGTGCTGCAGGCCCTGATGATGGTCGGCTTTTTCAAGGGAGATATCGACAGGGCGCTGCAGGCCGGCACCGCAGCCTATGCCGCCAATCCCTGGGATGTGGAAGTTGCCGGTGAATATGGCCTTCGGCTGGCAATGTCGGGGAAATGGCAATCGGGCTGCGAACTCCTGTCCATCGCTCTCAACAGGAGTATCGGCCCCACAGGATACTACGAAGCCGGCATGGCGCTCTGCGCATTCATGAAGGGCGATGTCGAACAGGCGGAGCAGTGGGCGCGAAGATCCGATCTCGAGTCGAACCCCACGCATCATCTTATGTTGCTATCCATTCTGGGTGCGGCCGGAAAGATGAAGGAAGCCGAACTGGAAAAGCGTTGGCTCGACGTCCATGCCCCGGAATTGCTGGCGAATATCCGCGAGGAGATCGCGCTGCGCCTTCAACGACCGGAAGATCAGGAGCGGTTTCTGAATGGGCTGCGCGCTTCAGGACTGATCATCGGCCCCGTCTCGGCAAGATAAGTCCGTCATGGATCGGAAGCCGCGGCGTTCAGCTTGCGGCTGCTGGAAATCTCCATGGCAATTCGCGTGGCGATCTCATCCTCGATATCGAGAACGGTCTGACCGCCCATGTCCCGATCATATTGATTTGCCCATATAACCACGCCGTCGGCGCCGTCTATCAGGCGGATGTGCAGGTGAAGGACCGTGCTCTCGACAAGTATGCTTCCCTGCAGGCTGAACAGCGGGCCGATCGT